>JBCCJR010000006.1:0-42482 GCA_039045805.1 Cyanobacteria bacterium P01_C01_bin.118 | reverse complement strand
TAA
Source organism: Cyanobacteria bacterium P01_C01_bin.118 (assembly GCA_039045805.1). Taxonomy (GTDB): domain Bacteria; phylum Cyanobacteriota; class Cyanobacteriia; order Phormidesmidales; family Phormidesmidaceae; genus Leptothoe. The sequence goes on along the minus strand of JBCCJR010000006.1, from coordinate 42,479 downwards.
GTACAGTCGTTCGCTACGAAGTTAGCCCAGTCTTTGGTCCGATCTTGTTCCAATCAATCTCAGTTACAGCTAGGTTTTCATCCATCCCGGACGACCACAAACACCAGCAATGACATCGCTTTTAAGCATGACATCCGCGTCTATTGCCTGTTGCTGCCACTCATCGTCATTGAGAAATTTCATCAATAATGATTACCCGTCTTCCGATGGTGAACCGCAGTTTTCACATTGCCATCCAACACCTGACCACCATCCACCGTCGCATAAATCACCCAGTGGTCACCGCAGTCCATCCGGTTTTTAACCGTACATTCTAGATATGCAATGGCCTCTTTCAAAATATACGCCCCATTATCCGCCACATCCACATCCACTCCCTCAAACCGATTCTCCCCAGGGCTAAAGGGCTTCAAAAACTGTTTCATCGCCCCCAGCTGTTTGCCATCCCCCAAAATATTGAGAACAAAGGGATTTTCAGGATAGATCAAGGTTTCGATCGCCCTTTCCTTAGCCACAGCCACCGTAAACCCAGGCGGGTTAAACGTAGCCTGGGCCACCCAGGACGCCAGCATGGCACTGGCCACCTCACTTTGCTTGGCGGTTACGACACACAGAGAACCCACCAATCGACCTACCGCCTTTTCCACGTCAGAGGCAGGCGTGCGAGGACTCTTAGCCCGTCTCGCTTTTTTCAAGCTTTGAGCAAAGTCGGTACCCGCTTCTTCGCAGTATTTGAGGGTCACTTCATCGGGCTTAAACTTTACCCGAATCGGGTCAAAGCCAAAGCTGTAGCCCCCATCCCGCAGTTTGTTCTCCAATAGGTCGATGGCCTCACCACTCCAGCCGTAGGAGCCAAACACCCCAGCCAGCTTGCTTTTAGACGCATTAGCCAGCAGTAACCCCAGGGCCGTCTGAATTTGGGTGGGCGCATGGCCCCCCAGGGTGGGGGACCCAATCACAAACCCGGCGCACTTTTCAGCAGCGGTTTTAATATCACTTTGGGGCGCTTGCTCAGCGTTAATGGACTCAACCGCTACTCCAGCTTTGGTGATACCTCGGGCGATGGCCTGGCCAATGGTGGCGGTATTACCGTAGGCGGAGGCGTAGATCAGGGCAACAGATAAGGTCTTTTGTATTTGTTGGTCACACCACTGTTGGTACTGGTGGGCGAGTTCGTGGATCCCGTAGCTGACGATGGGACCATGGCCAACGGCATAGATGCGGGACTGAAACTCACTCATTTTTTCTAGGGCCGTTGCCACCTGCTTGGCATTGGGGGCCATCACGGTATCAAAGTAATAGCGACGATCCTCTAGCAAATCTTCCCAGTGAAAATCGTAGGTGTCTTCACCACAGATATGGGCACTAAAAAACTTGTCACTGAAAAGGGTGAAGGTGGATGTATCGTATGTAACCAGCCCATCTGGCCAACGGGGAGTCGGCACAGGCATAAACCTTAGTTTGTGCCCCTTACCCAGTTCCAGCTCACTATCGACTCTTTTGATAACAACTGGAGGATTTTGTAGGGATAGCTTTGCAGATTCGAGTGAGATCGCACCTGGCTTAGAGCAAACAATAGTAGCCTGAGGTGCCTCACTAACCAAATGTTGCAGCGTTTCTAATCGGTTAGGGTTCACATGACCAAGAATGATATAGTCTAGCTGCTCTAAGGGAGTCTGGGACTTTAGCTCATCCAAGAAAATGGTGGTAAACGAGCCGCCGGGTGGGTCGATCAGAGCAACTTTATCGCCCTTGATCAAATAAGAATTGGCCGTAGTCCCCTTCTCCAGCGCATACTCAATCTCAAACCGTAGTCGATTCCAACTACGAGAACGTAGGGCAAGGGTATCAACTGCAATGGGAAGAACCTGAACATCTCTCTTTTTTGTCTGCGTCATAATGTCCCTCGGGTGCCCTTGCCAATAGTGCTTAATCTATCTTAAAGGTATCCACAGACAGCCTGCTATTGGTTCATTTAATGGCAATCTGTCTGAAGTTACGCGATTGTTATCACCCAACGATTAACGGCCCATTCCCCCCTGATATGACCTGATATGAAACGAACCCAGTCCCGTCCCGAATTGGGGTTTCAGCGCTTTTGGTACTGGCGGGGATGGCGGGTGCGATACACATATATCAAGCCCCATGACCCTATCGCTCAGCAACGTACGCCGATGCTGCTGATCCATGGCTTTGGGGCCAGTTTAGAACAGTGGCGGTCTAACCTAACCACCTGGGGGCAGCAGCGACCGGTCTATGCCTTGGACTTACTGGGGTTTGGCCATTCTCAAAAAGCCTCGATACTGCTGGGGGCTGAGGTGTGGCAAGCGCAGGTGTACGACTTTTGGCAAGCTGTGATTGGTCAACCGGTGATTTTGTTGGGCCATTCTTTGGGGGCTTTAGTCGCCCTGACGGTAGCCGCTCACCATCCAGACCTGGTGCAAAGACTGGTGTTATTAACATTGCCCCTCGCCCGTCAAGAACTGGTTGCAGGCTGGATAGACCGTCTAGCCCGAGGCGTAGAAGGACTCTTTGCCACACCGCTGTTGCTGCGTCCGTTATTTTTGGCAGTCCGTCGGCCTGGCTTTATTCGTATGGCATTGACCAAAATTTATAAAAAAACTGAACGAGTGGATGATGCCCTGGTGGAGTTATTCACTCGACCCACCCTGGAACGGGGAGCTGCCAGAACGCTATGTTATCTAGTGAAATCCCGCACCCAGCCAGACTTTAGTGACGTCACTGCCGATTTAATTCAGCAGGTATCGGTGCCCATTTTGCTGGTGTGGGGAACTGGAGATAATATACTGCCCATCACCTGGGCCGATCAGATTCTAAAAGCTAACCCTCAGCTCACCTATCAAACCATCGATGGAGCCGGGCACTGTCTCTATGATGAAGTGTCAGAAGCGTTGGATCAGGTTTTAGAAAACTGGCTAGGGAATATTAGCGATTAGTCATCAGTAGGACGGCAAAATCCTTGTGATTTTTCCAGCCGTAACTTTTTCCCCGAAAAGCTATGCCCAGCAAATCTTACAAAGGAAATGCCGGACCTGTACTAGACCGATTTTTGAGGTGCTGCCGCTGACGCAGCCGTCGGATAGCAGCAGCTCGACGTTGAATAGGAGATTTATTTTGATCCAGGTCGATCAGATTGTCCTGGGGATCTGCATCGGCTGCTTTGGGCACCCGGTTGAGACAGCGTTCCAGGTTGCTGTAATGTTCGTCCAACTGCAGTGCCCGCTGCAGATCATCAATACGTTTAAACCGCTCCGATAGGTCAGTGGTCAACATCTTGGCCAGTAACCGTTCAAAGGGTTTAGAGATATTTACCGAGCGCTGCCAGTCCAGCTCCTGAGTATCAGGATCAATATCAAACTCCAGGGGAGATTTGCCACTGAGCAAATATAGACAGGTCACCCCCAGGGCGTAGATATCGCTGCTGTAGGTGGGACGCAGGGCCAACTGCTCAGGCGGGGCAAAGCCCATGGTGCCCACAAAGTGAGTAGTGGGACTGGCGGCATGGTCACCAGGATCATCATCGTGGTGCAGACATTCTCGCACTGCGCCAAAGTCCAGCAGTACCAGGCGATTGTCATCCCGGCAGCGAATGATGTTAGGGGGTTTGATATCTCGGTGAATAACCCGGTTGCGATGGATGTAGCGGACGGCGGGTAACACTTCTGCTAGAAACCGTTTTACGACGGGTTCTTTTTGGGCTCCATTTTTGCGTACTTCACGGCTGAGGGTATCCCCATGGACGTATTCTTGTACGAGGAAAAACTCCCCCTTAAAGGTGAAGTAGTCCAGCAGCATGGGTAGCTGGGAATGGCTGCCGAGACGGCCCAGAATTCTGGCTTCGCGCCGAAACCGTTGTTTGGCTCGCTCCAGGGCAATGGGATGACTCACCTTGGGAAATAGCTGTTTGATCACACAGAGGGGGGATCCGGGCAACATGCGATCGCGAGCCAGATGGGTGACTCCAAATCCACCCCGGCCCAAAATGCGCACCACCTCATAGCGCTCACGAAAAAGCTGACCAGAGTCACACAGCTTCTTGCTAAGACGAGGATCCTGACGATCTGGGGAATTAGATTCGGACATGTGCGACAAAAGACAGGCAGTGATCAGCCGTAGGGCAAAAGGCTCAGTTTGTTAAATTACGATGGTAGCGACAGGGAATCAATCGATTGTACGCATAAATGTACGCAATGACGGCCATTTATAATAATCATTATGGCCTATCGGTTGTGGGGTTGTAATTCACGGACGTGTCTCTATGTGAAAACTTAGCGGATTTACATAGCTTTGGGTAACCAAAACCGAAATGTGCTTCCCTGGTGAATCTGACTAGTAACGTAGATTTGGCCCCCCTGTAGTTCTACCAGACGTTTGCAAATGGCAAGACCGATGCCAGTGCCGCCTGATGTCCGGCTACGGGAGCGATCGGCCCGCCAGAATCGTTCAAATACATGGGGTAAATCAGCAGCGGCAATGCCGATACCGGTATCCTCTACAGCTAGCCATATTTGCCGCTCTTGCTGCCATGTTCTGACAATAACCTGCCCACTGTCGGTGTATTGGAGTGCATTGTTAAGTAAATTCACCAGAATTTGTTCGGTGCGGACGGGGTCAGCCTTGATTTTGGATAGCTCAGGGACCACTTCTACGACAATTTGCGGATTTTGGATATCCAATTGCTGATCTCGAAATCGCTGGGTGACCTGATGGATCAGTGGGGGCAGTTCAAAGGCTTGCTGCTGAATCGGTAAATAGCCTGCTTCTAGCTTGGAAAGTTCCTGTAAGTCCTCCACTAACCGCTGCAAACGATGGGTTTCCCGCAGTAGTCGTTCGTAGGTCTCAGGGGTGGCAGGCAGTTTTTTATCGGTGAGGGCTTCCAGGTACCCCCGGACAATGGTAAGTGGAGTGCGCAACTCATGGGATAGGTCACTTACTAGATCCCGCCGCTGTTGCTCTACCTGTTCTAGTTCGCTGGCCATGCGGTTAAAGCTGTGACCCAGCTGATGCAGCTCTGGAATATCTGACGGTGGCACTCGGGCTGCCCAATCACCGGCGGCAAATCGCTGGGTGATGCTTTCCATCCGGGTAAGGGGGCGGATAATTCGGCGCGATAGCAGGTAGCTAATACCACCCGCAGCACTGCCTCCCAGCAGCACAGACCATACCATCCCCCTAGCCCACGCATCGGCAAAGCTTTCTAAAATTTGTCCCCGCATCTGTTGAATGCGAATGCCTCGTCCCTCTAGTCGTTCCAAAGTGACCACAAAGTAGCGAGGCGTAGACAGACGACTGATACCAGCCAGGGCGATGATGGCCACCGCCATAACAATCAGATGGGAGACAAATAATCGCGTTCTGAGGGGGACTTTGGGCATTTAGAGGTGAGACGTGATGACGGGTATCGATTTAGTTCGGAATTTGGAGTACTCTGCGAGAAGAGCCAAGCTCTACGGAATTCGGAAAGGGAGGCTTATTCCGATTTCCGACTTCCGATTTCCGAACTTCTATCTGTTGTCTTCAAACCGATAACCCACACCTACCACGGTCTTGATAAATGTAGGCTGGGCAGGATTGGGTTCAATTTTTTTTCGTAGTCGGGCAATGTGGGTATCGACCACCCGTTCATCCCCAAAAAACTTGTCATTCCAGAGTTTTTCAATTAGCTGTGGGCGGTTCCAAACGCGACCAGGGTAGCTCAAAAACGTCGCTAACAAATCAAACTCTAGCGGGGTGAGATCTAGTACCAGTGTCTCGGGGCCGTGATATATGGCGGAGCGCTGATCAAGGTCAAGGGTAAAGTGGGCGGTCTGATAGGTGTGTGTGGATGGCCCTCCTCGCAGACTGCGTCGTAGCAGGGCTCTTACCCGAGCTACTAACTCACGGGGACTAAAGGGTTTGACCATATAGTCGTCAGCCCCAGTAGAAAGACCGATAATACGGTCCAGTTCTTCTCCTTTAGCCGTCAGCATCAAAATGTAGGGATCTTTGGTGCCAGGATTTTGGCGAATGCGGGTGCATACTTCTAACCCATCAAGTCCTGGTAGCATCAGGTCCAAGATGATCAAATCGGGCTGAAAGATAGGGAAGCGTTCAAGGGCTGCAGGACCGGTGCTACAAATCTCAGTCGTAAAATTTTCATTGGTGAGATAAAGCTGGATCAGTTCGGCAATATCAATTTCGTCTTCAACAATGAGGACATTCATTGGTGGCTTAGATCTGGTGAGAATCTGAGGGGGGATTGTCCGCCCTGGATGTGTTCTAGGGTAGCCTGCGGTGTGGGTTTGACTAAAAAGTCATCAGGATTCCATAAATCAGGATTGAACAAAGAAGAAAAGGGCTTGCGAAAACGTAAACAATAGGCCACTATTCAAGAGCTTTAATACCCTTCAACCCTTGACAACCCCAGGGAAGTATGAAAGGTAACTACAGATATCGCCCATGATGGTATTAATACGGCTGTATTTAGATGGTGTGTTGAGGCCAGATGCCCCAGTGGTTAATGGTTTGGTCACTATTTTGGAGGCGTAGAACATGAGTCTAGCGTCGGTGTTTACCCTGAGTCGCTTATCGGCTGATTTGACCTACGATTTGAGTCGAGCGCCGGAGGTACCTGAGGAAATATCGGTACAGTGTGCCATTAGCCGGGGCAAGATGATGGTGCTGCTAGAGAGTCCTAAGGTGGATTCGGTGCCTGAGAACTACGTCTTTGCTCAGGTGGAAACCTTAATTCGTCAGCGGTTAGAAATTGAGGGTTTGCCGGTGGAAGCGGAGCCCTTGGGAGCCCAGGGTGACCCCATCGCTATCAAGGTTTATCTAAAACAAACTGGGATGCCCAGACCCAGTGGGGTTCATCGGTTTAACTGGCTATTGCAGGATAGTTCAGGGCCGATTTTTGTGGATAACCCTGATTTAGATGAACGGTTGGAACCTTTGCTAACTCAGCAGCCAGAGGTGGCCCCTGAAGGGTTATTTGGGGATGTGGAGAGGGATGATGAGGCCACTGGCGATCTCTCTGAGGAAGAGTTTTTGTCCAGTGAGACGTTTCTTTCTCAGGCAGAGTTTCCCCTGGATGAAGAGTTAACGGCTGACTTGCCCTCGCTTGATGATGTGCCAGCGTCAGACGATGGGTTATTGGATTTGGAGGGGCTGTATGGTCAGGCGCAGGACGGTGATGTCGGCGATCCGGTCTTTGTGGAGGAGGGTGATCTCCATGGCGAAGCCTCAGAACGGCGGATTGGTCCAGGTCTGATTGCTGCAGGGGTTGCTGTGGCGACTGTATTTGGGGGCCTGGGGTATGGTCTCAGTCGGCCCTGTGTGGTGGGGGGATGCGATCGCATCCAGCAAGCCCAGTCCCTTGGGGATGCCGCCCTGATTTCTCTCCAGGAACAGCCCACTCCCCAAACGGTGTTGGATATGAGTGCGCAGCTCAACACCGCCGTGGATACCCTTAAACCCATTCCCCCCTGGTCGCGGTATCGGGGCCAGGCCCAGGAACTATTAGCCAACTACCAGGGAGAAGCTGACCTGCTCAATGCGGTGGCTGTGGCCCAGGAAAATGCCTTTGAGGCGGCCAAAGCCAGTCAAAATCCTCCCCATCCCATCGCCCATTGGGAAGGGATTGCCGAGCGCTGGCGCGAGACCATTTCCCAGCTAGAGGAGATTCCGGCGGGGAGTCCTATCCATGAGGTGTTTGTTGCGCCTAAGCTCCGGGAATATCGCGGTAATTTAACTGCCATTGAGGGCCGGGTGTTAGCGGAGCAATCGGCAGAAGAGAACCTCAATCAAGCCCAGCTAACGGCCTCTCTGGCCAAAAATCAGGCCGAAATTGCCAACACCTTACCGGCCTGGGAAACGGCATTTGCCTCCTGGGATAAAGCGGTAAAACAACTAAGACAGATTCCCCGTGGCACTATGCCCTATGGCGAAACCCGAAAGTTGTTGCCTAAGTATGAGAAAGATCTAGGTGATGTGCGCACCCGCTATCAGCAAGAGCAGGCCGCCGATCAGTTCTATAGCGAAGCCGTACGCCATGCGGCTACGGCCCGTCAGTATGAGTCTGAAGAACAGTGGACACTGGCGATGTTGGCATGGCGAGATGCCATTACCCAAATCAAAGCGGTACCGGCGGGCACATCGCGTCATACCGACAGTCAAAATCTGCTCAAAACCTATGAGCCTGCGTTATCCAAAGCCCAAGAAAATCTAAGGTTAGCGATTCGGTTTGACAAAGCCAAGGAGAACTTTGGTCGCATTTGCAAGCCATCCTTTTGTCAGTTTGGACTGACGGGGGGCACCGTACAAATGAAGCTAGCAAAAGACTATGACGCCTTGGTGGACTTTTCGATTACTGACCCCAACAGTCGCGTTGGCACTGTACCGGCCTCTGATCAGATGATTAATCAGGTCAATCAAATGCTGCAGGAAGTGATCAACATTGGCAAACGCACCCAGCTTCCCATCGAACTTTATGGCTCGGACGATGGCTTTATTGCCCGGTTTAGCCCTGAGTTAGAAGGGTATGTGAAAACTGTAGTGGTGAAGTGATTTCTAACGATATTCCAAAAGCAGCACTAGCACACCGTTTTGTATTCACAGGTATGCCTAAAATGTCCAATACACCCGCTTGCTTGTAGGACGGGCGTATTGACGAAGAGGGTGGCTATGGGTTATCGATTTCAGTTTCAAGTCATTTGGGACAATTGGGATTTGTTATTAGAAGGGGTATTTCTCACCCTGCAGCTGTCGGCAGCCGCCATTATTCTGGGGCTGTTGGTGGGGATTTTTGGAGCTCTGGGACGCACATCAGGTAATCGCTTTTTCGGCACGTTAGCCGCTGCCTATGTGGAGGCGATTCGAAATACCCCCTTTCTGGTGCAGCTGTTGTTTATTTTCTTTGGCATCTCCAGTTTAGGGCCGAGACTGGGCAATGGTCAGGCGGCGCTGTTGACCCTCACAATTAACTTTGGAGCCTATGCTACAGAAATTATCCGGGCTGGGATCCAATCCATTGAACAAAGCCAGATCGAGGCGGGCATGTCCCTGGGGCTAAACCGTAGTCAGGTCTTTCGCCTGGTGGTGCTAAAGCCCGCCATTGCCAATATTTACCCGGCGCTGACCAGCCAGATGGTATTGCTGTTGTTGTTGTCTAGCGTCGTCTCCCAAATTTCAGCCGAGGAGCTGACGTTTGTGGGAAACTTTTTACGATCTCGCACCTTTCGAGACTTTGAAGTATACTCCGCCCTCGCCATCATCTATGTGGTCCTAGCCCTCAGCTTCAAACTCTTTGCCCATCTTTGTCATCGCCGCCTATTTGCCTTTACTCGCTATATCTGAGGTATGAGAGACTTTAGTCACCTAGATATTATCTTTGCCCTCCTGTGGGCCGCCCGGTGGACCCTGTTACTATCCTCCATAGCTTTTGTCTGCGGAGGGTTAGCAGGGTTTCTACTGATGTTGATGAGAATCTCCCCCTGGCCTCCCCTCAAATACATTAGCTGGGCCTATCTAGAAATTGTTCAAGGCACACCGCTGTTAATTCAATTTCTTTTAGCATTTTTTGGCATCAGTATTTTAGGCATTAACCTCAGTCCCTGGATGTCGGCTACCTTGGCCCTGACCACCTTTACCAGTGCCTTTCTCGGAGATATCTGGCGAGGCTCGGTCGAGTCCATTCCCACCGGTCAGTGGGAAGCATCTAAAGCCTTGAGTATGAACTATGCACAACAGGTGGCATTGGTGATTTTGCCCCAGGCCATTCGTCGATCCATTGCCCCCACCGTTGGGTTTTTAGCCCAGGTAATCAAAGGCACCTCCTTAGCCTCCGCCATTGGCTTTGTAGAGTTAGCTCGGTCCGCCACCAACATCACCAACGTCACATTTGATCCATTTTTTGTATATTTTGTTACCGCTGTTATCTATTTCGGCATTTGCTATCCCATTTCTGTTGCCAGCCGAAAGTTAGAGAAATCCTTAGCTTACTGAGGTATGGGTGTATCTCAGGATACAGTCAGTACTGATAAGCCTGCTACGGTGGGCTTGTCGTACATTCCTTAGCCCCATAAGGATTTGAATAAGGATTTTTGACCATGGGTTTTACTATCCCCAGGCGCTGGTTGCAAACAATCTCCATTGCACTTGTTGCCTGTGTGTTTTCATTGATTGCTGTGGCCTGTGCCGGTGGGGGAGACTCTCCCAGTGTGACCGCCCAGGACGATGCCGCAGTGGTTTCTAGCCTGGATCGTATTATTGAGTCTGGTACCATCAAGATTGCTGTCCCTCAGGACTTTGCGCCTTTTGGTTCTGTGGATGCTGGCGGTAATTTAGAAGGCTACGACATTGATGTTGCCAACTTGATTGCTGAAGATTTAGGAGTGGAACTGGAGCTGGTGCCAGTAACCAGTGACAACCGGATTCCCTTTTTACAAACTAATAAGGCAGACTTGGTCATTTCCAGTATGGGAGCCAACCCTGAGCGCGCCAAGTCAATTTTCTTCTCAATTCCCTATGCCCCATTTTTTTCCGGCATCTATGGTTCATCGGACATTTCTGATGTAGGCGGCTTTGGCGATCTGGGTGGCTATAAGGTAGGGGTTACTCAGGGCACATTGGAGGATTTAGAATTGACCGATGCTGTTGCTGATGATGTGCAGATTGAGCGCTTTGCGGATAACAGTCTGACGGCATCCTCGTTGATTTCTGGTCAAGTGGATATGATTGCTACCGGTAATGTGGTGGCTTCTGAGCTGGCAAAGAACAACCCTGATAAGGGTATCACCGGTAAGTTTATTATTAAAGAATCTCCCGCTCATATTGGCTTGCGTCGTGGTGAAGTGGACTTGCTGCAGTGGGTCAATACGTTTGTTTACCACAAGCGTTTAGGCGGTGATCTTGATGACTTTTCTCAGAAGTGGTTAGGTGAGCCGTTGCCGCCGCTGCCCGCGTTCTAAATCGGCACTACTTTAATGATGTTGTCCCCGTGGAAAGAGATCTCTTTCCACGGGGATTTTGTTATGGCAGCTGTTTGGCGTATGGGAGTGTTTCTGGAAAGAAGAGGAGATTTCCTGTAGCTCAAGGGAACTCTTTTCTTAAACTATCGAGGCACGACTATGGTGTGGTTAGGTTCTGAACTGTTTGATAAACGATGGGGTGTTGTAGTGGGAGGTGCGATCGCACTCCTGCTTCTTCCTGGTTCGATTCCCCACAGTGCGTCTGTCGTAGCAGCAGATGATATCGCTTTATCTCCAGTTCCTGTCACGCCTTTAGACACGGCTAATGCGTTTTTTGAATATCGTGGTGAACCCATTAATCCTCGGGCTGTGATCGATCTGTTGCCCTGGCTATCGGATAGTGAGCCGGGGCTGGTTGCCATCGATGTAGAAGGGAGTATGGCCGATACGAACCGTTACTTTGCCGAGGTTTCTGTGGTGGAGGATGGTCCGGCTACAGGTACGGTGCGAGCTAGTTGGCAACCTTGGATTGATCGACCTATTGTTTACACCAGCAGCTATCGTTGGTTGGGCCAGTTGGACAATGGTTTGCATATTTTGCGAGTGGCCCGAAATACAGGGGGGAGCGGTGTATTTACCTCGCTGTTGTTCGTCAGATTTGAGCTGGATACTGAATATTTTTATGGGGTTGGTCCCGGACCTCGGCAGCGTTTGAGTATGAAGCGGATGGGTAGCCAGGGATTGGGAGATCGAGATAGTCGAGAGGTATGGTTAGAGGGTAATCAGGTAGTGGTTGGAGCGGGGGAGCAGTCTGAAGAAGTGCGGATAGATTTGAGTGATTACTAATACTGTTATCGACCACTTCAACTAGGTCCCAGGCTCCGCCTGGACCGGATTAATTGGAGGCTCCGCCTCCTGCCCGTGGCCGTAGGTTGATTTGTATATTTCCTAAACTGATGGCAGGATACTGAAACTGCTGAACGTTAGTTATGGTATTCTCTTTACCGCAGTTACCTTTAAACATTGCTCTTGAAACACGAACAGTGTTGAAAAAATTGCTCCGGGCTCATCAGGCATTGGCTGAGCTTAAGGGGATTGCAGCGACAATTCCGAATGAGAGTATTTTGATTAATACTTTGGCATTGCAAGAGGCTAAGGACAGTTCGGCGATTGAGAATATTATTACGACTCAGGATGAGTTATTTCGCAGTGATGTGGCCAGCCGTAACTTTGTGACGGTGGCGGCCAAGGAGGTGCATTTTTATGCCAGTGCGTTTCGCCATGGGTTTGAGCAGGTACGTGCTCAGGGACTGTTGACGAATAACCACATTTTAGAAATTCAGGCGATTTTAGAAGAGAATAGCGCTGGATTTCGGAAGTTGCCGGGGACGGCGCTGAAGGATGGTATGGGTCAGGTGATTTATATGCCGCCCCAGGATGCGCAAGAGGTGGTATCGCTGATGGGTAATTTAGAGCGGTTTATTAATGATGATGGTCTATGTGATTGGGACCCGCTGACGAAGATGGCGGTGATTCATCATCAGTTTGAGAGTATTCATCCGTTTTATGACGGCAATGGTCGCACGGGGCGAATTTTGAATATTCTTTATTTGGTGAAGCAGGGGCTGCTAAAGATTCCGGTGCTTTATTTGAGTCGATATATTAACCAAAACAAGGTGGAGTATTATCGATTGTTACAGGCGGTGCGGGAGCAGCAGGCTTGGGAGGACTGGGTGTTGTTTGTGTTGACTGGGGTGGAGGAAACATCGCGGCAGACGATTGTTTTGGTGGAGGAGATTCGGCGATTGATGTGGGTGACAAAGCAGCGGATGCGGGATGAGTCGCCGAAGATTTACAGTCAGGATTTGCTGAATAATTTGTTTCGACATCCGTATACGAAGATTGAGTTTGTGGTGAATGAGTTACGGGTGACACGGCAAACAGCCGCAAAGTATTTGGATGAGTTAGTCAGTATTGGTTTATTAGAGAAGCAACGACTTGCTAAGGAAAATTTTTATCTGAATGTTGAGTTGTACGAATTGCTAGGGAATGTGAGTAGTCAATGGGGAGGTCATGGGTAAAAAAACGCGTTTTTTACCTACGTTGATGGGTTCATGGGTAAAAAATACACTTTTTTACTCACATCCCAAAACTAGGTCCCAGGCTTCGCCTGGACCGATTGATTGGAGGCTCTGCCTTAATAATAGAGCCACTTAGTAACTGGTAGGGTTTTCCAGGCAAAGCCTGGGATTTAGGGAAATAGCTGGGCATCCTATCAGCGACTCCGCCGCTAGTCCAATATGGCCAGAACCCGCTACCGAGTCCTTGGCAGCTCACCCCACTTTATTACCTGCTCCATCGTCAACTGGATGCCACTTTTCAGCAAACCAGAACTGGTCAAGATCCTTCTAGACTCTCTGAAGTTTCTCCAAACTGAAAAGCGATTGGTGCTATACAGCTATGTGATTATGGAAAACCACCTCCACCTGATCGCATCTGCTGAGAATCTTTCTAAGGAGATGAGAACGTTTAAGTCATTTACTGCAAGGTCTAGTGTTGATTGGCTGACTGAACATCAGCCTCGAAGTTACTGGTTACGGTGTATGGAGTCTGCAAAGTTGTCCCATAAAACAGAGCAGCGTTATCAGATGTGGCAGGAGGGGTTTCATCCAAAGATGATTTGTTCGGAAGCGATGTTGCGACAGAAGTTGGATTATATTCATAATAATCCGGTGAAGCGTGGATATGTGGATGATCCGGCCCACTGGCGTTATTCGAGCTATCGGAATTATTTGGGAGAACCTGGACTGTTGTCGATCACTCCTATCTAGTTCCACTACCTAGGTCTCAGGCTCCGCCTGGAACCGCAGTCTGGAGGTTCTACCTCGTGATGGTGGCAGAGCCACTTGGTGATTGGTGGGGTTTCCCAGGCAGAGCCTGGGATTTAGGGGAAGAGTGTAAAGCGCTAATATTATGTCCTGGGAGGAAAACAGACCACCCGAAAACCAATATTGCCGAGGTGGAAGTCGCGCGCGTTCCCGTAGCGATAGGCAGAGCGGCAGCGGCCCGGACGGTCGTACCAGGAACCGCCCCGCAGTACTTTTTTCTCATCATTACTTTTCCATTCGCTGCCATCACTAGGAGCGCCTTTATAGTTTTCGTGCCATCCGTCTAAGCACCATTCCCACACATTGCCATGCATGTCGTAAAGGCCAAATGAGTTTGCGATCGCAAAACTTCCAACCTCTGTAGTTTTACTTTGAGAATATCCGTAATTTGCTAAGTCTGTTGTAATTGTCGGTCCAAAATGAAAATTCGTTCTGGTTCCAGCCCGACAAGCATATTCCCATTGTGCTTCACTGGGTAATTTATAGTCTTTTCCTGCCTTTTTCGACAATCTCTTGCAAAACTCTTCAGTATCTTCCCAGGATACACATTCAATCGGTCGTTGTGCCCCTTTGAAAGATGCTGGATCACTCTCCAAATCTCGTCCTATTCTCTTAAGCTTTGCCATCGCCTGCCACTGTGCTTGAGTAATCGCAAACTTCCCCATCCAAAACTCAGGCACCGTCACCTTGTGTTGTGGATACTCATCTTCACTTGCGCCCTCTTCTCCTTCGGCAGCCCCCATCATAAACGTGCCACCAGGAATCCTCACCATCTCTAGCGTGACACCATCGCCCAAGTCTTCAGTAAAGAAATCTGCCTCTTTTTCCAGAGTCTCAATTACCTTACCTTTCTCATCCACCCGTGCGGTCTTAAATGAGAACGTCTGATATTGCTTTGTTGTGATTTTGCCTGGTGGCTGGTCTTTAATAGGTTGCGACTCTTTCCTTTTTGCTGAAGTCTCTGCTTCTAGAATAATGACCTTGCCAGTCAGTTCTTTTTCTATTGGTTGAACGTCATCATCCTTGAGGTTCAAATGTTTTTGATAGTCTTTGAGGTCGAAAATAGTTTCTTGACCCAAATTATCTTCTTCTGCCAAGCAATCTTGTAACGTTTCGCGATACTCAGTCAGCTTACGCTGATACTCCCGATAAGGTTTTAAGACCTCCTCCTCAATGACCTTTGCTGCCTCTTCCGACAAACCATACTGCTTCCGTAACGAATTCAGCTTGCGCCGGGCAGGAATTGTGAATTGACCCTTTCGTGCCTTTTTCTCAACTTCTTTGCGATATTTTATCTCTGGCTTATCTTGGGGCGATCTCGCCACAATCAGCTTATATCCTTCATCCTTGATCGTAATAATCTTCGGATTCATTGCCGGAGACTCTTCCTGCACCTTGCGACTAGCAAACTCATGCAGCTCATCCACCGAAATCCAGCCGTCCCCATTCAGGTCAGCGGCTCCTTTCTCAATGCCTTGCACCAGATATCGCGTATAAATAGACGGGCCTTCCCCCTCATCTTCACTAAAGGAATAGCCTACAGAGTTAGTCGATGTAAGCACCACACGCCCCTCTGCACCAAGAGAATCTGCCAGGGGGATCTCCCCATCATCCTTGATCAGGACATCGCCAAAGGCTCCACTAAAGCAGCAGTCCAAAATAACAATTTGGTTCTTGCAGCGGCTGTAGCGAATAAAGTCATGAATCCTTCTAGCGGCGACAGCAGTGGAGGTAATCAGCTTTTCACGTCGTTTCTTTGTATTATTAGCCGCAAAGTATAGCTCCCGCCGCTCATTTTTTAGACCATGACCTGAGAAAAACAGCAAAGCTAAATCATCCGGCTTACGATCACCAAACCAAAGCTCTATTTCCTCAGTCATTTGGTCAGCAGGCAAATTAGTCAATGCCTGTACATGATCAAAGCCACCCAGGGTTTCATCAGTCAAAACTCGTTCTACAGCTGCTACATCCTCAACCGCAGCGGGTAAATTCGTTAACCCGTCTGGATACTCTGATATACCAATGAGGAGTGCATATTTTCCCATGGGGATTAGGCGTCGTAATCAGGTAACGATGATCAATGTAAATCCATACCAATATAAATCATTTACATCGGGGTAAAATCCCGAAACCTTAGTCAATCAGTTTATTGCAGCCTAACTTTTAGCATAATCGTCCTACAGCTCTCGCTGGCTGAGCAGAGTCGTGCGCGAAGCGTTTCCAACGGAAATAGCTACAACCTAACCAATGTGTCCCTTATTTCCTCTGGGAAAGCTGTGGTAACGCTCCTGCTCAAGGGCCGTTTCCCAGCTACCTACGAATTTTCCTTGACCTGAATGCGGATATTTTCCAGTTTTTGTACTGCCGCCAGAGCGACCTCCAAATCCTTTTCGTTTTTATACTCCAGGGTTGTCTTCAACCCATCTGCCTCATACTCCAGGGTTAGGGTTTTGCCATAGAAACGAACACCCAAAAAGTCCAGAGCTTTCTTGAGGTTTTCGCCATTTACCTCGGCCATCAACACGCCACCTACAAAAGCAAGTAACCCTGACTTTGCCCCCTCAGGCAGATCCGTTTCTCGGGCTAAACGTGCGTTATTGACCAATTCTCCAGATTGCAGTTCATCGGCTAAGTCCAAGCTGCGAGACTCTATCTCCTCTGCCTCTAGTCCAGCTTCAGCCTCGGTCAAATCAATCAAAATAGTAAGTGTATCGGCCATGGGGGAAGTTATCATGTCTTTCTCATCTATTACTTTACCCATGCCTACTCGATGTGCAATCCCATACTTAGCTCAATATAAGATTTGAGGAGTCTGAAAGCTAAAATAGAACAATTCGGATTTTGAATATTATTTCAATCTCAATACTGTCAAAGGAGTTAGAAATGAAGCTAGAGCTTGAAATCCCTGATGAAGCATTGCTAGCTTTTGGTAAAGCAGCTATTGAGAAAGAAGTTCAAGACAGCCTAAAGTGGCTGCGATTACGCAATAGTTTTGTCTCCGTTGCTAAAGCCTTACAGGACCTTTGGCAACCCCAAGTCTATAAGCAAACCGTTGAGAAAATCCGTGCTGATACATGGCAGGAATATAAACAGGACCTAGGGCTATAAAGATTGAAAGTTATACATTGGCTTTATTATTTGTTCTGTAAAAAGGAATCTTGAGAAACTTGTTTACACCCTCTTTCAATTGTCACGCCAGAGCTGATGGTGGAAATTCTCTCCCCTGGTGAACAAAATGAACAACGAGACAAAGAATTTAAGCTCAAACTCTATTCCATTTACGGCGTGCAAGAATACTGGATTGTCAACTGGCAACTCCAGACCATGGAAGTCTATCGCCGCAGTGAGGCTCAACTAAAGCTTGTTAGCACCTTACTGGCAACAGATAGCTTAAAGTCTCCACTGTTACCAGACTTCCCTATTGCCCATGGAAAGGATTTTATGTAAGTTGTTGATTTGGCCTATGCTCCTACTGTCTGCGGTACAGCACATCTGACAATCACCGTCCGTCCTTCATGGCCATGGACTTGTTCTACCAGGTCAACACTTTCATACCAAAATGTAGAACCGTCCTTACCAAGCCAGTGCAACATCGTGATCTGTTCAAACTCAAATCCGACGGCGACTAAACCGGTCCCGCTGATGCCACTCCAGTCTTCATTGCGCTGCAGGTAGAAGGTTTTGCTGTAAAGCCTGTCCGAGGCAGTAGAGTGTTTGATCAATCGTCCAGACAGCCGGTTTTGAATACCTTGAAACATGGCAAAACTAGGAAAGACGCCATGACTATGTGCCGTACCATTCCAGCTGACGGCACAGGCTCCAGACGGTAAGAGAACGCCTTCTGCCAGTGCTTCGTCATGGTGACATACGTAAAAGTGATCTAACGGCTGCATAGATTGCTTTTGGGATAACATCTCTTCGCAACAAGATGCCCTAATGGTATTGAAATAGCTCAACTTGATATAAAAACTAGTCCTTGGTCGAGATAATTATCGTTACAGCAGGACGACATCCTCTATCTGGTTAGTTTGTTATGCATAAGTGCTGATACTTATAGCTTTTAGCCATCTCTGTGTGGCCTGTGTGCTTCAGGTTTCCACCTATCAATTCCATAACCGGATAAGATTCAGTAGATTTGCTGTTTCTTGCATCGCATCATGAATGCAGCGTTGCTATCTGCCATCATTGCCACTGTCACCTCTGTGGGGGTGGTTCTATTACAGTCCGGGCTCCAGTCCCTTACCTCCAAACGACAGCGGATGACGACTATCAATTCTGAGTATTTGAATCCGCTGCGACTCTATGCTGAAGAAACCTTTTTTCGCCTCTATGAGATTGACGAGCGATTTGCTAGGGGACAGAAAGAGAACTTACTGTTTTTGGCGGAGACGAAAACGCCTCAGCAGCTGTCAAGTCAAAGCGATGCTTGGTTTAATGGCGAGGGCTGCTACTTTGTTTCTACTTGCTACTTTACGGCCTGTCTATTTGCCTGTATCAACAAAGTCCGGGCAGACATGCCCTACTTGAAGCTTGGTAAAACTGGTGACACGGAACTACTGAGTCGGATGTTTGCTGTAAACCGTGGCTTTTTGCAGGAGTTGGGAATCTTTTACGCCATCCAGCACAGCATTGGTAGCGAACTATATCTCACAAAGGAGCAAAGGCTGCTAACGTATCGGGAGTTTTGCCAGCTTTTAGAAAATTCAGAAACCCGAGTCTGGTTTGACCGATTGCTGATGTTTTATATGGATATCAATGGTGGTCAGCGTATGCCTATGGTGGCTCAGAGCATGAGGGCTATTTACAATTTGTCTAAATTTTGTGATCACATTGTGCAGGGCAACAGCTCCATTGATGCGCGTCTGCGGTTGGAAACTAAACCTAGTTTTAAGTAAAGCTAAATAAAAACGGCATAATCGTCTAATTTAAACGATTATGCCGGATTAACTGAAGCTTTGAATCAGACTTAAGGGTCTGAAGGTTAAAGAATTGTCAAAATGTACCCGTTGTCTTAATCACCCGTTGTCTTAATCAATTAAGAAAGAAGACGGTTCGTTGGGCAAAACGCTGGCATATAGACGCTTATACCGGTGAAGTGAACCGTTTCTTTCTATGTTGATATAGCTTAAGCGGCAACCTTTTCCTTGAATGCCTTACCTGCGGAGAAAGCAGGTACTGTTGTTGCGGGGATCGTCATGGTCTCACCAGTCTTAGGATTGCGACCTTCCCGCTGTTTGCGATCGCGAGGTTCAAAGCTACCGAACCCGACTAGGGTTACCTTATCGCCACTGGAAACAGCTTCCATAATGGACTCAATTGTTGCAGACACTACTGCATCAGCAACTTTCTTGGAAACACCGGCCTTTTCAGCCACCGTATCTAGCAGTTCACCTTTGTTCATAGCAAGAGAAATCAATACTTCCAGGTATTTTTAGCACAGGTCCCAGTGGGACGCAAGCACTAAATCCAGTAAAACGACCGTCATGCAGCGCTTTCCGCATCACGAACACTGGATTGTTTTGAAACTGAGCCTACATTAGCTCAAATTAAACCGGTGTTCTCTGTAAATCAGGTTTTTCTTCAGGTAATATCGCCCCGTCAACTGGACAAACTTGCAGACAAATGCCGCAATCAATGCAGACATCAAAGTCGATCCAGTACCAATCAGTGCCCTTCTTATTTTTCTTGGGACCCTCATGAATACAGGCTACAGGGCAGGCATCGACGCAATCGGCTACGCCTTCGCAAACGTCGGTAACAATAGAGTGGGCCACGGCTCTCCTTGGGGTGAATGTTCGTTAAAACGTATATCTATCGGGGTCAAGATTCCGAGAGATATACGTGAAAATGGTTACATTTGTTTATCTTAAAGGCGATTGGTGGGTCTAGGCGATGCTTTCTACTCGTACATCACCCTGTTCAGATACCCAGGCAATGTTGGCGATCTTGCGCTGGCTGGCAAACTGACGCAGGGTGTCCTTCGGTACGGAAGGGTCTAGGCTTAGCTCTACGCGGGTGAGGGTATCGGCCTGGCGTAGGCTCTGAGCATGGGTAATGGCGGTGGCAGCGGCTGCAGGGGTAGCTGGGGCCACTAGCCAGTCGCTCTCGGCGACAACGTTTGGTAGCTGTGGCTGCAGGATCTGCTGTAGGGTTTCTCCATTGAGGACAAAGCCAACGCCAGGGTAGGACTTGTGCTCAGGGTGGAACAGGCTGAGTAGGTTGTCATAGCGCCCCCCCTGCCCGACGACTTCGCAGGTGTGTTCGGTGCGGACAACAGCTTCAAATGCTACGCCTGTGTAGTACTCGAAGGTTTGCATCAGGCTTAAGTCGAGGACTAATTTGGGTGGATTATCGGCAAAGGTGCTTTCCAGCAGGTCAATCAGGTTTTTGAGGCCGTTGACGATGTGCTGTTGCTGGTCGGTTAGGGCTAGCTGGCTAACTTTGGTGAGCACCGTACGGGGATTTCCCCTAAGATCTAGGATGCTAAGGGCCAGGGTGCATAATTCGGTGGATAGGGGGAGGGTTTCGAGGGTGACGCGGTCTAGATTTGCGATCGCAACTTTTACCTCCTCTCGCACACCCGCTGGAAATGGCGCTAGGAAAGACCCGGTTAGGCTGGCTTCACTCAGTAATAAATACCAATCTGTAAGACCTAGTGCTTGGATACAGTCCGCCATAATTAACAGCACTTCTGCATCGGCCAGGGATCCGCTGGCCCCCAATAGCTCCACACCCGCCTGATATCCCTCTTGCTGCCCGCCCTGGCTACCGGTGGAGGACCGGCGAAAGACATTGGCGTGGTAGTAAAGCCGTTGGGGATAGTTGCTGATGTGAGTAACGGCGGCGCGGGCGATGGAGGCAGTAAGTTCAGGCCGTAGCCCCAAGCGTTCGCCCCGGCCATTGAGTTCGATGACCTCAGATTGTTGAATTGCACCGCCCGCCATCAGGGTATCCATACTTTCGACGGTGGAGGTGATAATCCGTTGATAGCTCCAGCGCTGAAAAACGGCTTCAATGCGGTCTTCAATCCAACGCTTTTGGGCTACGTCCACTGGAAAGAGATCGCGTCCTCCGGTGGGGGGTTGATAGGTCATTGCTGTACTGGCTGCGATTGCTATACCAGCTTAAAGCCTGAGGGGGATAGGCGACTAGCTCTCCAAGCTACTTGCGCTTTTTACCGCCAAACAGACCATTAAACAAACCGCCGCCGCCAGGTTTTTTGGGTGTTTTGCTGAATACCTTACCCGCAGCAGGAGGATTGTCTTTCCCGTTGCGTTTGGCATAGGCATCTAGCTTCTTTTTGACAAGTGTTGCTGTTGCGTTTTTGGGATCTAGTTCCAAGGCTCGCTTAGTATGGATCCCAGCCATTTTGAGCTGGTTGCTGCGCATATACATGCGACCTAGCTCTGCATGGCAGTTAGGGTTTTGAGGGTGGGCTTTGACGGCTTCGCGTAGTTCCACGATGGCCCGTGAGAAATTGCCCTTATACTCAAATTCTTTAGCCCGATTAATAAAGCTTTGAATTAATTCGGCCCGACGCTCGCTGTGGGATTTGATCTGCACAGTGGTACCCGCAGCACTGGCTTGTGTGTCTGTGCCATTTGTTAGTGGTTCAGGGGCAGCCGGTTCAGGGGCAGCCGGTGCTCCCCCCTGGCGCATGACATAGACAGCATTGAGTTCGCTAATTTCACCGATGGCATCTATAACGGTGTCCAGGGACTCATACTGCTCTAATATCAGGGGTTTCAAAGCATTACTGTATTCGTAGTCAATGTTATTGCTGTTGGCTACTTTCTTTGATTGAGCGGTAGAGAGGGAGAGTAATGCTGGCTGCTGCTGTAGCTGTTGACCTTTTAGTTTGAGGCTAACTTTGTGTTCAACGGATGCTTTTTCCTGGCTCAGAACTTCGTAGGCAGGATTGACCAGTTTTGACAGGAGTTCACTGGCCTGTTGCTTTTGTTCCTCAGTGGCACTAAGCAAACTATCGGGATGCAATTTTCGCGCAATCTTGAGATAACGCTTTCTTACTTGTTTCGAATCCGCATCCAGGGGTACTCCCAAAATAGCGTGGTGGTCCACTAGATCCAGTTTGAATAGTCCGCGGTTAACCTGCATCGTTGCGATCGCTGTTTGTGACACCTTATCTTAGTTTATCCGTATTAGCATCTAATGCCTGTGATCGTATTGACGCCAAGATGCTTCAGATTGTGTCTAAACAATAGAACTATTTAAAGATTTTAGAGCACAGCCCCTGGTTTATACCTTTCTAATCAAGGAATGGGGCAATATTACGTAGGTTATGGGGCAGGTTTAAACTGTGGTAATGGCCGCACTTGAGCTAATTCCTGAATGATCAGCGGATGCACACAGCCATTAGAGGCGATTAACCGGCCAGACTGAATATCAAAGGGGGTACCGTCATAGGCACTCACCTGTCCCCCCGCTTCTTCCACCAGTACTACACCTGCCGCTAAATCCCACGGTGAGAGTCCCCGTTCCCAGTAACCGTCTAGACAGCCAGTGGCGACATGGGCTAAGTCGATGGATGCTGATCCCCCTCGGCGCACCCCCTGGGTGAGATGGGTTAAATGGCAAAATTCAGCATAGTTATTATCGATGGTCTCGCGGCGGTCATAGGCAAAGCCGGTTACCAACAAGCTATTGGCAAGCTTTGCTGTTGCTGATACCTGGATCGGTTGACGGTTGTGGGTGGCTCCTAATCCCTTTGCTCCCCGATAGAGGTCGCCCAAAATCGGGTTGTACACCACACCAACGCTGGGCACCCCCTCCACCATTAACCCAATGGACACAGCACACAGGGGATAACCATGGGCGTAATTAGTGGTGCCATCCAGGGGATCGATCGCCCACAGTAGAGGGCTATCTAACTGGCCCAGCTGGCCAGACTCCTCTGCCAAAATGCCATGGTCAGGGAAGTGCCGTTTGATCACTGCCAGCACTTCTACTTCAGATGCTTTATCGGCTTCTGTGACCAGGTCGCCAGAGCGGCCTTTTTCCTGAATGGACGATAAATTTTTCCAATACTTTTGCAAAACAGCGCCGCCCGTTAAAGCGGCTTCGGTGGCAACATCAAGAAAGCGCTGTAAGTCTTCAGGGGGAGGTGTTACGGTCATTGAAAATCGCCAGATGGTGGGCCATGCCCACCCTACCATCTCTTAATCCTCGTCCAGCGGTAATCCAAACCGTACTTTTCCTTTGCCAAAATAACGACCAAACTGCTGTTCATAAACTTCGTCTTCGTCCTGAGTTTCTACTTCCAGGTCGGTGCGAGGGTAGCTGACGCAAAGCAGGGCATAGCCTTGTTCGCGCAGTGCCGGGGAGAGGCCCATCGCTTCGGGCTGCTCGACCTCACCCGACAAAATTCTAACGGCACAGGTGGTACATGCCCCGTTGCGACAGGCAAAGGGTAAGTCCGCGCCCTGGTTTTCTGCCGTGTGTAGGATGTAGCGGTCTTCGGGCACCCGAGCTGTGTACTGGCAATCCTTTTGGCGATGATGAATTCGAATGGTATGAGTCTGGACCATGGATCAATTAAAAAACCAGAGGTGCTTTGCAATCGTCCCATGAAATCCGCACCACTTTCTGTTAGACTTATTTGGCTAATAGGGTTTAATTCTCAGGGCTACGAGGTTCATGCTTCAGCTTGTACGGGGTTACCTGCTAGCAAAAAATAATCCTGGAGAGGTGGCCGAGTGGTCGAAGGCGCAGCACTGGAAATGCTGTAATGGGGTGACTCATTCGAGGGTTCGAATCCCTCCCTCTCCGTTCGAACTAATTTTTACTGGATGAGCTTATTTACTAGGCGAGCTTAGCTAGCTTATGGCAGCGGTTAAGCACTCTTTTGCTGTCTGCTAATACGGTCTAGACACAGGGTCATTCCCCCCAAAGTGATCAGAATGATGCCGGGCCACTGAATTAGCTGCACCGCAGGTTGATTGTTGGCTAAAAATAATAGAGCCAGCACTGCTGTGACTAAAGGGGTGATAGCTGCTATCAGGGCAGTGCGTAATCCTCCCACCAAACGTAGACCCGTGTAGTGGAAGAAGTGGCTAATGCTGGCAATTAGGCCAAGAATCAGACCTCCCAGAACAACCTGGTTACTAAAGCCTTGACTCAGCACTGACGGACGAATGACCAGGATGATACTGCTGAGGACACCCATCATGCAGTACTGGATGATGCCTGCTGATATGGGATGGTTTTGGCGACTGAGACCGTTGGTGACAACATATAGGGCAAAGGCTGCTGCCGATAGTAGGGCGGTGCCAGTGGTTGCCAGTGAGAAGGGCAACACAATTAGGACTACTCCCATGGTGATCGCCAGCATGACTACCCACCGCAATAAATTAGGGCGATCGCCATTGAGCCACCACAGCAGAGGCACCGCCAGTAGGGGATAGGCAAACATCAGGGGAGCTGCTATGGCAGGACCAACAGTCCCCGCTGCCTGAAATAGGAAAACCTGGGCAAAAAAGTAAAAAACGGCCCCCCCTATCAAGGCAAATAGTCGGGAAGAAGACCGTAAGGACTGACCCACATCTATCCACACTGAGCGGTATAGCTGCGGGGCGATGATGGCCAAGACTGGGATCATGACCATTAACTGCAGCCATAGCAGTGTATTGGCACTAAAGAAGTCAAATGAATCCAGACCACCTAAGGACAGGCCCAACAGGCTACCGCCAAAGCTGATACCACCCACAAGTAAGGTGACGGTGCTAAACCCTAGGGTTGCGATCGCACACAGCACCATGCCTTTCTTAAAGGGACCACTAAAAAGTCTACTGTGGGCGGCAGGCTTAGCCGAACTGACCAGTGCAGGTTTTACCGTTTGCCCCTCATAGGGCGGCACAACGCGACGGGTAGTTCCAGTAACCCGGTCTGGACGTGGGCTTTCCACATAGGTGCGACTGCCGACCACAGTACTGCCATCAGGTAGCGGACGATTGTCCAGGGCACTGGGCAGTGTGGTGCCAGGACGAGTAGGGGCCTGGCGATCGTCCCCCAGATGGCTGCTGAGCCGAGCCACCAGATTTTCAAGGATGACTTCTCCCTGTTGTTCCATGGCCTGCATCCGGATGAGCTGCTGCGCAATGGCACTCTGGTAGCTGCTGAGATCGTGCTGTAGTGCCTTTACACTGCGATTGAGGGTGTCATCTAGAGAATAAAGCCAATCCTGGGTGGGGGAGGGCAGTTCGGTGGAATTAATCACATAGGCGTGAAGATCGTCCCGCAGGTTTTGCGCCAGTACCTGAGCTAGACGCTTAGCCCAGGCATTTTGTTGGGCCAGCTGACGTTTAGACAAGGTGGCGTCTGAATCTTGTTTAAGGGACTGATAATCAATATAAAGCTGGTCATACTCCACTCGCAGCGCCTCCAGCTCGCCAATTAGTCGCTGTTTTTCCGTTTGCAGATATTCGATATCTTTGGCTAATTGATCGGCAAAGTGCTGCTGCAATGCCTGAAAATCATCATCCAGCGATTGCAGTGGGTCATTTGTGCGCTGGCTCCCAGACTCCCCCATGGTGCTCCTTTTTAAGAATGCGTTGCCTGTGACATCAGATCCCTATAGATACCTATTGGTCACTCCAGCTAAGCCATACCCTGCTTTATACCCAAGTTTCGTACTTGTGTCGATATATCGGCTAGTCGAGACTTGCAGAACGACACTACTCTCAAAACATAGATACAGCCAGATGCATTTTGTCCAGAAATCTGCCATTTTTAACGTAGGCAGAATCTGTGGGACAGTTTCCAATCCATAAAACATCACATTATTCGAACTAGATGTGATGTCGCGTCTGCCAAGCTTAGAGAAACTTAATCCTGAAATATCGTAACGGCTCCTAACGACATATCTAACAATTTAAGTGGGCACTATCTAGTCGTAATCAAGTCTGTAGCTCAATCGAACTGTCCCAGTTCCCAACTAAATTGAACATAAACAATTTCCAAATTTTTACCCAAAAGGTAAGCCTCTGTAATGCAGAACATTCAATGCCAGCTTTGTAGCTGTAGGATTGGTAAAATCAAATTACCTGAATATACCTTTGGGAGTTCATTTGTGGGAGTTCATTTTGAGGATTTGACCCGTATTCTGAGGCAGCTGAAATTAGGATGAAGAAAATCCTTATTGTTGATGATGACATCACATTGCGGGCTGCACTGACCCGCTATCTCCGGGAGCGAGGATTTCAGGTTAGCCACGCATCTTCAGGCACTGAAGGTCTGGCTCTGTTTGAACAGGATCAGCCTGATTTGGTCGTCTCAGATGTGATGATGCCTGAGATGGACGGTTACGAATTTTGTACCAAGCTGCGAGAAATTCGCTCAGGTCAGCTGGTGCCATTTATTTTCCTGTCAGGTCGTGGCGAACTGGATGACCGAATTCAGGGTCATTCTAAGGGGGCAGATGATTACATTGTGAAACCGTTTCACCCCAAAGAGCTGATTGCAAAAATTGATGCTCAGTTAGAGCGCTCTCGGCGAATGCATGCAGAAATCATTCGTTTGGTGCAGCAGATGCCTGCCGCTGAGTCGGCCCCGCCACCGCCACCCGAGCCCCTACCGCTCACGCCTGCTGAGGAAAAAGTTTTTTGGGAAGTGATCCAGGGATTTACCAATAAGCAAATTGGCGAGCATCTGTTTATTAGTCCCAGAACCGTACAAACTCATCTGAGTAATATTCTGAGTAAGCTGTCCTTGGAGAACCGCTCTCAGCTAATTCGCTATGCGTTTGAAAACGGCTACAGACCAGCTAGCTCGGGAGATTCTAAGTAGGTTATCAACCAGTGCAGGATGATTTTCCTAATTCGGTTCCTTGCTGGCTTCTGACTTCAATCCTTGTCTGGATTTCTTCAGTTTAGTTGCTATCTTCTCGATAAGTTGCATGCGTTAAGTACGCTCGTTGTCTTGTGTTGCCCAGACATTGTGAGGTAGCCTGAAATTTGGCTAAATAATAAAGCAATGTTTAACCAACGTCGGGTTCTGGTTTTGTAAACGTCCAATATGAGTAACGTATCTGCTGATTCTCCCACAGCTATTCCATTAGACCCTGATAAAACGTCTAAACTGACCGAACAGCTTCGCTCAAATACTCTCAAACGTCAGCTGGCGGCTGTTGCAGAATTGGCCGACGCAGGTGAGCCTGGAATTTCTGTCCTAATTGATTTTGTTAAAGATGCAGCTAACTGTGGGCCAGCTGCGGGTAAAGCCTATCAGTTGTTAGGGATCAGCGACTCAATAGCGGCTCAATCGTTTGTGGCTACAGCCAGCGGCGTTGTTGTTGTGAAATCTGAGCGTAATGTAGATTATCAACCGCTACAGGCTTTGCTAATTGCTCAGGACTTTGAGGAAGCTGACCGAGTAACGTTGCAAAAGCTTTGTGAATTGGCTGGTCCGGCGGCGGTGCAGCGTAAGTGGGTCTATTTTACAGAGGTGGATAGCTTCCCGGTGGTGGATTTGCTGACCATTGATCAACTCTGGCGAGTTTATTCAGAGGACCGGTTTGGCTTCTCTAAACAGCGTGAACTCTGGATGGGGCTAAATCAAAACTGGAACCGGTTATGGGAAAAACTTGCCTGGAAGTCAGGCAATATTTGGACCCGTTATCCCGGTGGTTTTGTTTGGGATCTATCGGCCCCCATTGGCCATTTGCCGTTATCTAATCAGCTCCGTGGGGTACGTATGATGGAGTTTCTGCTCTGTCATCCTGCCTGGGAGCAATAAATAGAGAGGGGCGACGCTGGCTGCTATGGAATTCATTGACGGCCTCGTACAGGCCTCCGGGGGTATCCACCAGAAATGTGGGACCCTGGGCTTCTAGGGCGGTGCGATCGCTAAAGCCCCAGCTAACGGCAGCCACCGCCAAGTCCTGACAGCGAGCTGCTTCAATATCACGGGTTTCATCCCCAATATACAGAATCTCATCGGGTAATAACCGGTGACGGCGCATTATGCGCCGCAGGCTGCGGGCTTTACCTAACAGGCCGATATTGCCATAGACCTCGCTAAACACCTTGCTCAAACCGTGGCGCTGGAGAAAGGGTTTAATCGTCGAGGGCGCATTAGAACTGGCAATCATAATGGTGTGCCCATCCTTGGCAAACGTGAGCAATACCTCCTGTAAATGCTCAAAGGTTTGAATGGTTTCTAACTCGTGACGCAGCTCTTTTCTCACCCGTCGCATTAGAAATGGCACCTGAAATAAAGGCACATGGGATTGAGCTAGTAGTTCTCCCGTGCTTAAGGCGCGTAAATATTTCAACCGTTCCGGCGTTGTTTGAGGGTAGCCATAATGAGCGGCTAAACGATTTGTAATGGAAACGATCGTGTCCAATGTGTCAGCGATCGTACCGTCAAAGTCAAAAATGAGAACGGTCACGTGGGTTTGCTATAGAAAACAATCAAAAAAATTGGTGGGAATAGTAACGGGGGACTGCCTATGCCTAACCCTAGAATATGTCTAAAGAAATTCCGAAGCCAAGTTGGCGACCAATAAATATAGCTTGGCGCACATAGTTCAGGCCACACATTATCGCTGAAAGCTTCAGGTGACGACAGCTATGGGCGCAGCAAACCGCTGAATCCATTCAGCGGTTTGCTATATCTGGCTCGCTAGCTTGCAATAAGTTACTAACGATACAAATTTCCCATCTATATTCACTTTAGCTTTAGAAACTCTTTATTGTGGTAACAAATTATCCTAACGCCAGCGACCAGAGCGGAGAATGCTGATAATCAGCCAGATACCCAGGAGAGTGGCTGCAGCGAATAAACTGGTGCTGAGCCACTGCAATTGGACATTAGTTTGATTGCTGGAGATAATGGCGGCTCCGATAATCAAGGCGGCGACTACGGTACTAAAGGAGCGGCGATTGGCGGCCTGTTCGATGGTCCGCTGGAGGTTGTTGAGGTCTTTGATATTGACGTTCCAGATCAACGTTTCTTCGCTGAGGCGATCGAGCAGAAAGCCAAACTGTCGCGGAGCCGAGAGAGAGAGATTACGAAACTCTAGCCCAGTTCTTAAGATGGCCTGGAGGGGATCGTCCCCAATCAGCTGCTGTCGGAAGAGATCCACCATCAGCGGTCGAATCTCAGCGATCAGATTTATCTGGGGGTTAAACTGTCGTGCTACGCCTTCTAAATTGGCCAGGGACTTAGCAAACAGACCGATGTTGGCTGGCCAGCGCAGATGATTCCGGGTGCCGGCTTCCAGCACTTCTGCAAAGGCGATGGCTGTATTAAAACTTTTGAGGTCGAGACCGTAGTAACGAGATAGCAAACGGCTATAGTCATGTTCTAGTTTGGAAAGGTCAACGGTTTGCAGCGGCTCTGCTAACTGCAGGGTGAGTTGGGCACAGCGCTGGGCATCGGCATTGACAATGGCTAGCACCATCTCGGTTAATGTGGTGCGGGTTTTGGGATCTAACCGCCCCATCATGCCGCAGTCTAACAGGGCGACTCGACCATCTTTGAGGTAAAAGATATTGCCGGGGTGGGGATCTGCATGGAAAAAACCATCGATAAAATATTGCTGAAAAAAGGAACGAAACAAAAGGCTGCTAAGGGCGTTTCGTTTGTCTGGCTGTCCTCCAATGGCGGCGGATAGGAGCGGTTGACCGTCTAGCCACTGCATGACTAATACCTTGGGTGTGGTTAGGGGCCAGATGATTTCGGGAATAGTCAGCTGTTCGGTGGCAAACCATTGGCTCTTGGCTAAGTTTTGCCGGAGCTGATCGGCGTAGGTGGCCTCGGTGGTGAAGTCTAGTTCTGCATTTAGGGCGGTGCTAAATTCATCCGCTAGGGCTACGACGTTGTAGCGTTGGCCAAACTGAGTGCTGGCCACCAACTTGGCAATGTCCCGAATTAGGGCCATGTCTCGACGGACCTGAATTTCAATGCCAGGGCGCTGAATTTTGAGGGCGACGGGCTGCCCGTTTTTGAGAATGGCGCGGTGGACCTGACCGATGGAGCCGGATGCGATCGCGCCATAGTCCACCTCAGCAAACACCTCATCGGGATTTAAGTGCTGTCTCAAAAACCTCTGAATTGAAGCCGCATCCACTGGGGGCACCGTTGACTGTAATGTACTCAGCGCCTCAATATAGGCCGGTGGCAACAGGTCCGGTCGGGTACTCAGCAGCTGACCAAACTTGATATAGACCGGCCCCAGGTCTGTCAAAATATTTCGCAAAACTGCAGGCGGAGGAATATCGGGCTCCTCTGGAGCTTTGCCCAATAACAAACGCCGCATATAATCCCAGCCGTGGCGTAGAAACACCTCCACAATTTCACCCTGTCGGGCAATAAGATTTGGCGTTAGCATGCAGCCCTTAGGTAAAGTAGTGTCGGTCTGATGCTAGCAGTTACCCATAATCTATGTGGCTTCGTAATCTTATTCTCCTATGCACAACGGCTTACCAAATCTGGTGCTGCCGCCAGGAAGATCAAACGCCACCGCCGGGGACGATTTACGACATTGGAGACTGCAAACTTCATCTATACCGTCGAGGCCGCGCTCGACCCAATCAACCCACCATTATTTTGGACCACAGCCTTGGTGGGGTGGAGGGGTACCTGTTAATCGATGAAATCGCTGAGTTTGCAGATGTCTGCATTTACGATCGAGCGGGTTACGGATGGAGTTCGAATAGCCCAAATCCTCGCAACAGTAGCGAGATGGTTCAGGAACTTGAAGCCTTACTGCGTCAGGCGGAGGTGCCCCCGCCCTATGTGTTGGTGGGGGATTCCTTGGGGAGCTACACCATGCGTCTTTACGCCCACACCTTTCCTGAGCAAGTAGCCGGTTTAATCCTGACCGATGGTCTCCATGAAGATGGTATGGCCCGGCTGCCCGTCAGTCTGCAGGCGATGAAATTTATTTTTACAGCAGGCTTTTTGATGTCTGTGGCAGGTTCTGCCCTAGGGTTTATTCGCATTCTGCAGCAGCTGGGGCTATTCCAGGTGCTAAGTCCTAAACTCAGGCAGTACAGTCAGGCTCAGCTGGCCCCCGTCCTACGCTCCTTTGTGCGGCCAAAACACTGGTTTACCATGGCCCGTGAAATGTTTAGTCTTAGCACCAGTAATGATCAGCTCAGCAAAGTGGAGAGTCTGGGCTCACTGCCGATTATTAATATCAAGGCTAACCACTTTTTTACCCCTGCACCGTTGCTGAAACCGTTACCCCTAGAGCCCGCCGATAATCTGTGGACTCAAATGCACCATGCCCTCATGCGGCTTTCTCGGCAAAGCTTGAGTTTACCCACTCAAAGCAGCAGCCATTTTGTCTGGATCGATGAACCCGATGCCATGTTGGAAGCGATTGAGCGGATGTTGCTAAAGCTGCGGAAGGATCGGCAATAGTGAGGAATGCCTATATGGACCTGTTGAGGGCATTTAGTCCATGGTGTGTTCTTAAGTTGGGTTCAGCCAAAATAACTGTAGGGGCAAAGATTAGAATTAAATAGGATTGGTAAAATATGCACCAGTCTACTTTGTCCACATCCAGCCTGATCGTTTTCCGTAGATCGCTACGGATGACCTGGGGGTGGTTTGAGCCTCTACTAAAGCCGTAATCATGAGCACACAGCCTGATCGAGTCTTAATTTTTGACACCACCTTGCGCGATGGTGAACAGTCTCCTGGCGCGACGATGAATGTTGAGGAAAAGCTAGCAGTGGCTCGTCAGCTGGCTCGCTTAGGGGTGGATATTATTGAGGCCGGATTTCCCTACGCTAGTCCTGGCGATTTTGAGGCGGTGCAGCGCATTGCTCAAGAGGTGGGTATTGCCGATGGACCGACCATCTGTGGTCTAGCCCGAGCCACTAAACAGGATATTGAGACGGCAGCGCGGGCGATCGCACCGGCTGTTAGCGGTCGCATTCATACCTTTATTGCGACGTCTGATATCCACATGAAGTATAAGCTCAAAAAGTCGCGGGATCAGGTGTTGGCCATTACGGATGAAATGGTTCGCTTCGCCAAGGGCTTTACGGGGGATGTGGAGTTTTCCCCGGAGGATGCAGGCCGGTCAGAGCCTGAGTTTTTGTATCAGGTGCTGAAGATTGCGATCGCAGCTGGAGCCACCACCATCAATATTCCTGACACGGTGGGCTACCTCACCCCCAGCGAATTTGGCGGTCTGATTAAGGGGATCAAGGAAAATGTCCCTAACGTGGACCAGGCGGTCATTTCTGTCCATGGCCACAACGACCTGGGGCTGGCGGTGGCTAACTTTCTAGAAGCGGTGAAAAATGGAGCTCGACAGCTGGAATGCACCATCAACGGTATTGGCGAACGAGCGGGCAATGCTGCCCTGGAAGAACTGGTGATGGCAATGCATGTGCGTCGTCAGTATTACAATCCCTTCTTTGGCCGTCCGGCGGAGTCCGAAGCACCACTGACCAATATCAACACCACCGAGATTTACAAGACATCCCGGCTAATCTCCAGCGTCACTGGCATGCTGGTGCAACCCAATAAGGCCATCGTCGGGGCCAATGCCTTTGCCCATGAGTCCGGTATTCACCAGGATGGCGTACTCAAAAATAGGCTCACCTACGAGATCATGGATGCCCAGACCATCGGTTTGAGTGACAATCTGATCGTTTTAGGTAAGCTTTCGGGCCGCAATGCCTTTCGCACCCGGCTGCAGGAACTGGGCTATGAGCTATCGGACCAAGAGCTAAATAAGGCATTTCTACGGTTTAAAGAGCTGGCGGATAAGAAAAAGGAAATTAGCGATCGCGACTTAGAAGCCATTGTTAATGATGAAACCCAACAGGTAGTTGAGCACTACAAATTAGAGCTGGTCCAGGTGTCCTGCGGTAGCAGTGCCCGACCAACCGCCACCGTGACCGTCCTCACCCCTGATGGCAAGGAGCTAATGGACGCTGCTATCGGCACCGGACCAGTGGATGCAGTCTACAAAGCCATCAATCGGGTGGTGGATATCCCCAACGATCTGATCGAATACTCGGTTCAATCTGTCACCGCCGGTATCGATGCTATGGGGGAAGTCACCATTCGGCTGCGCCATAATCAGCACATTTACTCCGGACATGCCGCTAACACTGACATTGTGGTCGCTTCAGCCGATGCCTATATGCAGGCCCTAAACCGGCTGTACAGTGCCACCCAAACCGGAGAGTCGTTGCATCCACAGCGGATGGCGGTACCTGCTGGCACCGGCGTATAGACCAGCGTTTCACCCTAAAGATCCCAAATTTTCTGGCCCTGTCTATTGGCTGAGATTACTCTCAATGCCAAAATAGACCCTTGGAGTTTCCCCGTTGAGACCATCACGTAGCAAGGGTTACGTAATTTTTATTAAAAAAGATACATGAGCCATCCCACAGCAAAAATTATCTACACACGTACAGATGAGGCTCCGGCCCTAGCTACCTATTCTTTCCTGCCGATCATTCAGGCGTTTACTCAAGCCGCAAACGTTATCGTAGAAACCAGCGATATTTCTCTGGCAGGGCGTATTCTGGCCAACTTTCCAGACAACCTGACAGCAGATCAGCGGGTACCCGATGCGTTAACCCAGCTGGGTGAACTGGCTAAAACCCCTGCAGCAACTATCATCAAACTGCCAAATATTAGTGCGTCTGTACCGCAGCTAATGGCGGCGATTAAAGAACTACAGGAAAAAGGGTATGCAGTGCCCGACTATCCTGCTGATCCCAAAACTAAAGCAGAAGCTTTGATTAAAGACCGGTATGCCAAAGTTCTAGGCAGCGCCGTCAACCCTGTTTTGCGAGAAGGGAACTCTGATCGTCGTGTGGCCGCCGCCGTAAAACACTATGCTCAGCAAAATCCCCATAGAGTAGGAGAGTGGGCCGCAGAGTCAAAATCCCATGTAGCCTACATGGGCGAGGGTGATTTCTATGGCAGTGAGAAATCTGTTGTTGTTCAAGATGCAGGTAATGTTCGCATTGAGCTGTTGAAAACAGACGGCTCAATTCAAATTCTAAAAGAGAAAACAGCCGTTCTTGTCGGTGAAGTCATTGACGCTGCTGTGATGAGCGTCAGAACCCTCAGGTCTTTTTATAAAAAAGAGATTGACAAGGCTAAAACAGAAGACATTTTGCTGTCTCTCCATGTTAAAGCCACCATGATGAAAGTGTCGGATCCAATTTTGTTTGGTCATGCCGTCACTATTTACTTTAAAGATGTGTTTGAAAAATATGCAGATATATTTTCACAGCTAGGGGTGAACCCCAACAACGGTTTGGGGGACGTGTATGCAAAAATTCAAACCCTGCCTGCAAGTCAGCGGCAGGCTATCGAAGCAGATTTGCAAGCTGCTCAGCAACCAAAGCTGGCCATGGTTAACTCTGACAAAGGCATTACCAATCTCCATGTGCCCAGCGATGTCATTATCGATGCGTCCATGGCCGCCGCCATTCGTTCATCCGGCAAAATGTGGGGACCCGACGGCAATCTGCATGACACTAAAGCCATGATTCCTGATCGTTGTTATGCCACTATGTACCAGGAATGCATCAAATTTTGTCAGGAAAAAGGAGCCTTTGATGTCACCACTATGGGGAATGTCTCCAATGTGGGGCTGATGGCGCAAAAGGCAGAAGAGTATGGCTCCCATGATAAGACCTTTGAGATTCCTGTTGCGGGCATCGTAAGAGTGGTAGATGATGCTGGGCACACCCTGATGGAGCACCCTGTTGAAAACGGTGACATCTGGCGGATGTGTCAGACAAAAGATCTCCCCATTCAGGATTGGGTAAAACTGGCAGTTAGTCGTGCTAGGGCCACTGGTTATTCTGCTGTTTTTTGGCTGGATGCTAACCGTGCCCATGATGCGAATCTGATTGATAAGATCAACCAGTATTTGCCCCAGCACGATACGACTGGTCTGGATATTAAGATTTTGGCTCCATCAGAGGCCATGCGCTTTACCTGTGAACAAATCAAAGTTGGCAAAAACGTGATTTCTGTAACGGGCAATGTATTGCGAGATTATCTTACCGATCTGTTTCCCATTCTTGAACTCGGTACTAGTGCAAAAATGTTGTCCATTGTGCCGTTGTTAGCCGGTGGCGGATTGTTTGAAACCGGAGCCGGTGGGTCAGCTCCTAAACATGTACAACAGTTTGTGGCTGAAGGTCATTTGCGTTGGGATTCTCTAGGAGAGTTTCTTGCCCTGGCAGTTACCTTAGAAGACATGGGGCGAAAAACTAACAACGAGAACGCTTTGATTTTGGCAGAAGCCTTAAACAAGGCCAATAGTCTTTATTTGGACAATGGTAAGTCCCCTTCTCGAAAGGTACACGAATTGGATAATCGCGGCAGCCATTTTTATCTGACCATGTATTGGGCGCAGGCTCTGGCAACACAGGATAAAAATTTAGAACTCAAGGCCAAGTTTGCCAGGCTAGCTCAGTACTTGAGCGACAATGAAGCCAAAATTATCGAGGAGCTAAACTCAGCTCAGGGTAAGTCCGTCGAGATTGGGGGATACTATTTAACAGATGTGATCAAGACAAGCCAGGCTATGCGACCGAGTGAGACATTCAATGCCGCATTGACTTTGGTGTAGTGCAGCGATTAGATTTAACCATCGTACACGGCTAATCGCTTTTATGAAAAGGCTGTAAAGGATACCTGCCCTTGGTTAAATATTGAATATAGTTTGCTGTTAAAAGACGATTTACTTTGCGTTGTAGTGAATCAAACTTTGTCCGCTGTGGGAGTAAAGATTTTACTCTTGGCGTACAAAATGATACAGATTCTAACTTAAGGATAAACTAAATTTATAAGCAAAGATAAGATTATGTAGCTACTTGAGGTTAACTTAACAGTGCCACTCCCCAACAACTCCCGACTAAGTGAGATTGAGTTGATACAAGTTTTCCTAATTGAACAAGTCCTCACTGTCCGCAGGGTATTTAAGTCCTTAAACATGACTTTCTCGCGGTTAAAAGAAGCTATCCAACCCGTTAAGTAGTGCTTTAAGTGTTAAGAAACAAATGCGTCTAGCCACTTACACATCTAAGATATCGTCATCCATCGACGACACACATAGCAAAAGACAACCTGTTAGAGATGCTGGTTGGTGGCTAGTTTTGCCAGGGGCCGATACTTGCTCCCCTGCCTGGTATGTGTGTTCATCAACAATAAAGTCTCCTTCTAGGACTAGGACAGTCTCACCACTGGCATGGTAATGGTTCGGAAAAAGACCGCCACCAATTTTGCGGGCAAAAAAGGCAGCTTCCCGGAAATCTTCATCTACTTGCCAGGTGGCCACTTTTACTCCGGACTGACCAGGTAGTAGCGACCAGCTCAACTCAGTTGCTTTATGCCTTAGTTCGGCCATGGGTAATTTCAGCAGCTGCAATAAATCTGAACTCGCGCCGCTAGGTTGAATTGCAATCTGCTGAAATAAACGCTCCTTTAGAGCTGTCTCTTTCATTGGCACAGGCACCGCGCCATATGCCAGGGTAGCAACCGTCTCTTCAAGCTCACGTACGGATTGCTCTAATTCCGCACTTTCCAATAATGCCTGCTCAAACTGTGTACGCTCATCGACCTCTAGTAAATTGAGGACATAGAGCGCACCCATTTCCATAGCTTCAGCATTTGAGTAGGAGGGAAAAGGTTTCATATTTCTAATACTAGCTCGGCAAATTCAGAATTGGTATTGATCAATACTGAGATCTGCTTTCCCCCTTGATCGGTGCTTCCTCAGTGGACTCGTGGAATCGTAGTATGCCCTCTTTGAGCGGAGTCAAAGAGGGCATTGATTACAAAATTAAGGGAGCCTACCTGTGGGTTTATGCGGCATAGGTGTTTTGAGACGTTAGGAAGAAGGCTCCTCCACTTTCTAACTATCTAAAATTTCATCGTCGATAGACGATATACAAAACAATACACAACCTGTTTTAGTTGCTGGTTGATGACTCGTACCGCCAGGTGATGATACTCTTTCTCCTTGGTGATATACCTGACCTTTTACAACAAAATCTCCATCCAACACCAATACCGTTTCACCGCTGGCATGGGCATGGTTTGGAAAGACACCGCCACTAGCCTTGCGGACAAAAAAGGCAACTTCCTTCTCGTCGTCGTCCACCTGCCAGGTGGCCACTTCAGCGCCTGAGTCACCAGGCATCAAGGCCCAGTCTACTATAGTCGCTCGCTGCCTGAGCTCACTAATGGGTAAATCTAAAAGTTTTACTAGGTCTGAGCTGGGGCCTACTGATTCTGTAGCAATCCGCTGAAATAAACGCTCTTTCAAATCCGCTGCCATTGGCATCGACGGGGCTCCATAGGCTAGAGTGGCTGCCGTTTCTTCAAGTTTCTGAACGGTTTGATTGAGCTCAATATTATCTAATAGAGCCTGTTCAAACTGCTCACGGTCATCTCCCTCTAGTGCATTCAGAGCATAGAGAGCGGCAGCATCAGAATTTTGGGAGGGCTCAGAAGATGTCATGTTTTAATCCTAACCTGGCATTGGAAAAAAGTATTTAGAGCACGGCGAGGTGAGTACGCCAGTTATTTCAGACTAGCGTTCACCCGCTCTTAGTCTGTACCTAAGGTCTGTTTTAGTTTGCGTAATCCAAGCCGAATGCGGGTTTTGACTGTGCCCAGGGGCAACCCCGTTTGTTTAGCAATTTCGGATTGACTCAAGCCTTTATAGTAGGCTAGCTCAATGACAACTCGCTGCTCTGCTGGGAGCTCAGCTAAAGCCTCTGTCACCACCGTTCGACGCTCAGCAATGAGCAGCTCATCATCAGGCAGATTTGACGAACTGATCTGGGCTGTATTTGTAGCCGCTTCAACTACCTTTGTTTGGCGCTGTCGTTGCCGCAATCGATCTAACGAACGACTGCGAGTCATCAAAAATAACCACGAATCCACCCGGCTACGGCTAGCATCATATCGAGCTGCCGTTCGCCAGGCTTTGGCAAAAACGTCTAGAACGACTTCCTCTGCTTCTTCTACTGAGCCTAACATCTTGAATGCTAGGGAATACATCACTCGAGCATAGCGATCATAAAGCTGACCGAGGGCTGCCTGCTCCCCCTGCACCATACGATTGATTAGTTCAGTTTCGTCCTTAGATTTTAGTTTGACCATCTATTTCAATGTTTGCGATCGCTGATTAAAGGGATGATTCGAGCAAGAGTGGTGGCTATTTGACGGTCTTTTACCGCTAAAGCCAGCCCGAAGATCAGCAATGCCCAACCTTTTTTTGAAACCGAGAGATCCAATTCATCAAACCTGGCGTATACCCATTCAGATTGCACAAAATCATTGCTAACGAATTGAGCAGAACATCTCCGCTCTAGCAGTATTGACGACTTCCCATATGTTGTCATGGCCCTTGCTCCTAAGCAACTGGGTCGGTTGCGACGTGCAATCTGTGCAACACCATTCTATTCGTTTCTCAAGAGGAGACATTGAACCATGCTGAACTCTTTACAAAACACTCTAGGTCATCTGTCTAATCGCCAAACCTGGCTCAAGCTTAGCGGTGTCTTTTTAGCCACTACACTCACCCTGGGGGGAGTTGCCACATATATTAGTGCATCTGACCATGATGATGGCGAAGTGGACGTTAAGGGCCGTAACCTCAACATTACTGACGTTTACGCCTTTAGAGAAAAGGATCAAAACCCCAATGCTTCTGATGATGATCTCATCCTGGTGATGAATACAAACCCTCGCTCTCTGGCGCGGCAACAATATTATTTCAGTACCAACGCCCGCTATGAGTTTCATATTGACTCTGTAGCGAACAAGGATGCCCAAGTCGCTGGTCAGCCAGATGTCACCCTACGATTTGAATTTGGTGCTCCCAATGGGAATCAGGAACAGGAAATGACTATCACGGCAATTAAAAATGGGAAAGTCAGAAAATCAAAGGCAATTACCACCCCACTATTGGATAACTCTCCCAATGTAAAAAATGTCAAACTAGGGCGACAAAATCTGACTGTATTTGCCGGACTCCGAGAAGATTCCTTCTTTTTTGATGTGGAACAGTTTTTCCGGGTACGTGCTGGGGCAGCAGGAATCGGTCCTGCTGTAGGGTTTCGCAATCCTGCTGAGGCCGTTGACTTTGCCGCTGGTTATAACGTCAACACTATTGCTGTGCGTGTTCCTAAGAGACTGTTGCAAGATTCCAGCAGAGACGATGTTTTTGATGTTTGGACTACCATCTCTACCCCCAATGCAAAAGGAGAATATGTCCAGGTTGAGCGCCTGGCTCGTCCCGGTATTAATGAAGGTCTTGTGATCACTAACGACTTTCTTAATGCCCTGAATAGCGTTGGTCCTGATTTTGAGGCGGCAGCCTTAGCCGGAAAACAACCTGCCGCTGACATTGCAGGTCCGATTGTAGCCGAAGCTAAGAATACGTTACTGGCCTTAGGCAACAGCGAAGAACGGGCTAATGCATTGTTAGGAGCCTTCCTCCCTGACGTTATGCGTATCGATACCAGTGGTCCTAGCGGTTATGGCAATGAGCTGAATGCTGCAGGGAGTCCTGTCCGTGGTCGCATGCTTAAGGACGACGTTATTGATATTACCCTCAGCGTGTTATCGAACGGAGCAATCACTACGGATAATGTCTCTTATGAAGGTACACCGGGAAATCCAGCCCAGGGACATCAGCCGCTAGAGCCTACATTTCCTTACTTGGCGATGCCGAATTAGCCCTTGCCGGATAGCCCTCTCCTCAGGGAGAGAGCCCCTCTCTTCAGAGAGAGGGGGCTTCTTAAGAAAAGGGACTTGATGACTGAAGGGCGCACTGCTGTGCGCCCCTACAACAACAGAAAAAACATGTTAGTCACTCTAAAACTTCGTTTTATCCAACGGCGTCAACAACTCGTTTGGGGGGTTGGTTTACTACTGATCGCGACTACATTCCACCAGATCAAACCGCTCTTTACGGCGACGGCTTACGATTATCCGTTCTCTTCTCCCGATAACATAGATATCACTGGTCAATTGGAGCAGGAAATTGCCTTTCATAAAAATCGCATTCGCCAAACTCCAGAGGACGGTCTGAGCCAGGCAGCCTTGGCTAGTGCCTATCTAAAACTTGCTCGTGCTACTGGCGATGCTAGCTGGTATCTGTTGGCTGAACAAGCGGCCCAACAGTCTTTACAAAAACTTCCCTTCAACAATGAAGGAGCCCAGATCGTTCAAGCTAAAGTTGCTGAGGCTCGTCATGATTTTGATCGTGCCATTGCTCTGGCTCATCAAGTGCTGACCACTCAGCCTTACTCAGAACCAGCCCAGTCCATTCTGATTACTGCCTATCTGGGTAAAGGTAACCTGGCTGAAGCTCAAATGACTGCTAACAACCTGGTACAGCAAGTTCCCACACTTGGTACGCTCACCCTTCGCGGTCTTGTCAATGTGGCCCAGGGAAAAGATGCTGCTGCCATCCAGGACTTTGTAACTGCCCTTAACGCCGAAGAACCTCAAGAGGCGGGTAGCTCTGCCTGGACTCGTACCCTGATGGGGCGCTTTTACGCTAGCCGTGGTGATTATCAAACGGCTCGGCAGCTCTACCAAGAGGCGTTAGAAATCTTACCTCGGTATCCTTTGGCATTAGTTCAAATGGCCCATTTAGACACTCGTCAGGGACATTACCGCTTAGCGAAGAGGCTGTATTCTAAGGTATTCATCTCTCCCGATTATCCTAATGTTTGGGACCATGTCGCTCTCCAAGGCATGGCCCAGGTCGCCGCTTTACAAGGTAATGATTCGGAATCTCAAACCCTTTGGCAACAGGCCGAAGATCAATTTAGACAACATGAGGATTTAGATACCTTTGGCCATCGGCGGGCTTTGGCACAGCTGTTGTTGGCCCGGGGCAATCGTGGCGATCTTTCTGAAGCTTTGGCGTTAATGGTCGCTGATTTGGATGTACGTCAGGATGCAGAGACTTTAGATACCTATGCTTGGGCCCTGATGCGGTTAGGTCGCTGGCAGGATGCTCAACAGGTTTTGCAAACGGCAATTGAGCAAGGGACTCGTAGCGCTATTGTCTTTTATCGAGCTGCATTGATCGAACAGCAGCTTGGTAATGAAGCGACTGCTCAACAATACTTTAAAGATGTCCAGACTATAGACCCTACGTTTAGTCAACGAGACCAGAAAATGTGGGGACTGATTCTTTGATGTGTCGATAGTTTACCTCTTGTTTTATTTGGTCTTTCTCGTATTGCTTGATGATTTGTTCTACCTTGAAGAGGTAGAGAGACTTAAGCCTTTCCACTATGGGGTAGTGGGGAGCCTTGGTACACCTTCAAGTAATTGTCTGTCTGTAAAGAGACTTTTTGATGCTCCCTAAAGGTTTGAAACTTAGAGTAATGAGGATTGTTCGATGAGAAAAATTGTTCGTCTTTTTCAAATAAGTTTAGTAGGTGTACTGGCCACGTTATGGCTGAATTTGGTTGCGATCTCACCTGCCACCGCTCACTGGGATGATCTTGCCGTCGCCGATGTGATTGTAGGAACAACTGAAACCCAGATTACGCTTACCGTTCCGACAGTGCTGTTAGCATTTGCTGATAGCAATGGCGATAACACCCTATCCCCAATAGAAGTTAAAACCCAGTCTACTCAACTAGAACAATACTTGAGCAATCGCATTACCCTAACCAATCAGGGAGACGAGTCCGGCACGGTTACCGTAATTCCAGGAGTAGCGGCTCAGGACAAGCCTGCCCAAAGCACATTGATGTTGAGGTATACGTGGGCCACACCTTTGCAAAAACTGGCTATTCGCTATAGCTTATTCTCGTCTGACTTGGAGCATACTCAATCTTTAGCCACCATTACCCAAGGAAATCGCACCCGTAATGTAGTCTTTACACCTGACAACAACACGATTGAAATTAATGGGCAAATTCTATGGCAGCAACAATTTTGGAGTTTTCTAAAATTAGGAGTTAAGCATATTTTTACCGGTTATGACCACATCTTATTTTTAGTGGCCTTACTGTTGCCGGGCAGTAATCTCTCTCAACTTCTTAAAGTTGTGACTGCATTTACAATTGCCCACTCCATTACCTTGTCCTTAGCCGTTCTAGACATTGTCACCTTACCAACCGCCCTGGTAGAAAGCATTATTGCCCTCTCCATTGTCTATGTCGCTGCTGAAAATCTGTGGAAAAA
Organism: Cyanobacteria bacterium P01_C01_bin.118; assembly: GCA_039045805.1. Lineage (GTDB taxonomy): Bacteria > Cyanobacteriota > Cyanobacteriia > Phormidesmidales > Phormidesmidaceae > Leptothoe. The sequence continues at coordinate 442 of JBCCJR010000006.1, read as the reverse complement.
ACAGCTCAATCATCGCGCCTGGCTTACCTTCAGCTTTGGCCTGATTCACGGCCTGGGGTTTGCTAACATCTTGAGAGACATTACCCAAAGTCAAGACAATTTGTTCCTTTCACTAGCCAGCTTTAATTTAGGAGTAGAAATAGGTCAGATTATCATCGTGCTGTTGGTATTTTATGGGTTCCGTTTCTGGCAAAACCATCGAAGGGCAATTGTTCTAAAGCATTGTCTTTCCTGTCTAATGATCCTGATGGGAAGTATTTGGTTTGCAGAACGCGCCTTTGCGGTTGGATGGTAATTGGATTGTATACTCTAGACGTTTGATATCTGGACTTTTTTGAAAGATTGAAAGTTCAAAGATAACAATGTTTTAAGCGCCCCTTTATGGGTGGTATTTGCTTGCTCAATACAGGTCTCAATAGCGGTCTTGAAATCATCAAAATTG
>JBCCJR010000005.1:0-47793 GCA_039045805.1 Cyanobacteria bacterium P01_C01_bin.118 | reverse complement strand
TTTTGCCATTGTGCCTGATGTATCGGACTCCGATGAGTCAGCAGAGAGCGGAATCTTCAAATTACGTTTTGACGATATTTCCATCCTCTCTTTGCTTTGGTTCTCTTCTTTTGTTGCAAATTTATCTTCGCGTCTTTTGGCGATCTGTTATTTAGAACAGCTCGTTTTTTTGTGCCTAGATAAAAATCCGATCGTTTTGTTAGGGTAATGCGTAGTCTGTCAGCCCCCAAAGAAACAAATTTATAATAGGAATTAATAATGGCTAAGTTTTAGTCAGTAATGCCGCTAGCCATTGTCTTTTATAAGACATTAGTGCTAAGAAGAAATCAGAATGTGGTGGTTGTTTTGTCAAGATAACAATTGCTCTAAGGTCATTGCTGCTTAACTCCGGTTTTATAAAAATCAGCGCGATTAAAGCGCTCTATTTAACTATGAATAAAGCTCGCTATCGGCAGATACTCTTGACAGTTTCCGTCGTTATTTTAAGTCTGTCCTGCTTCAATCGATTGAGCATTGAATTTAACCGTTTGATTGTGTCTCAAGGATATTCTGGGGCCATTGATCTCAAGACATTTTTGATCGCGGTGCAGCTTTGGTTCTCAGGTGCGCCTACCTACGGAGATCTGCCTAGCGCTGTCTATCCCCCTGCTAGCTATCTAATGCTTTGGCCATTTTTAGGCTGGTCCTCAATTTTAACGGCTCGTGTGATTTGGGCTTTGACCACTTTGCCAGCTTTGGTCTGGCTCATCTATCTCAGCGTTCAACAAAGTGGTGCAAAGAGTTGGCAAATGCAGGCGCTGATTGCTTTGTTGCCAGTATTTTATGCAACTCGTACCGGCATTGGGAATGGACAACTGATGCTCCATCTGATGCCGTTGCTGTTAGCTAGCCTGTTAATGTTTCAGCAGCCTAAGGGACCTAAGCTACTGCTGGCAGCCGCTATGTTTGTTGGTGCACTGATCAAACCCAACGTGTCAGCTCCTTTTTTTTGGATCGTATTGTTTGCCTATAGAAAACAAAGGTATTGGCCAGTGCTGTGTGTAACATTAGGGTATGGGCTACTGACGCTAGTGGCTGCCTCGTTTCAGGAAGGTAGCGCGATCTCGCTGATGCAGCAATGGTTTAGTCGAGCCGAAATCGGTGCTGAAGTGGGTGCACAGACTGGTGGGTATGCCAATCCAAACAGTTGGCTATCCTATTTAGAGGCGAGTACAAATCTGGAAAATTATCCCCTACTAAAGTATGTAGGTGATTTTGAAATGAATACGCCGTTGACCCTACTCATCTTGTTAGGTCTGGGCTTGTGGGTATTTTGGCATCGTGGTGTTGAGCTATGGCTAATTATCGGGGTCTGTGCCATAGTCGCTCGACTGTGGACCTATCACCGTATCTATGATGACCTTTTGATATTGTTACCGACTATTGCTACATTTCGAGTCTTCAAACAAAGTAATCACTTAAAAGATGGTTTAGTCTTAAAAAGAGGGACTGCTGGTGTTGTGTTTGTCGTTGCCTATATTGCAGCTACAATTCCTGCAAACTGGCTTTTGGAAAGCCCTATTCAACTATTGCTTAAACCATTTCAGATAATTGTTTGGTTAGGGCTACTTGGATTTTTAGGTGTTTGTGCCTGGGTTGACCGACAGCATTTAAATCAGCCTGTGCATAGAACCCTGGATTTGGAGAGACATAATGCTTTACCTGATTGCTGCTTGGGGACTGCTGGGCCTGGCCAGCTGGGTGACTGGACTGACGGTACTAAATAGCTTTCAGATTAGATGTTTTGTCCGACGGGTCGATCGCTTTGTAGTTGCAATCTGGTTAGGACTAGTTTTGCTATCCAACGGCCTGCTGGCGCTTGCTCTGGGTACAGCCCTCTCTTCGGGAGTGGGTATCGGGGTGGGTATTGGCACCCTCTTATTGGCATACCGCTGGCGGAACGAACTGCTGCAGACCCTACAGGCTCTGACCCTGCCTCAATGGGCCAGTCTGCTTGCCGGAATGTTGATGTTAGCTTATTACACATCTCAGCAGGTCACCTGGATTGATGCTGGCCTCTATCATTTTGGAGCAACTCGGTGGCTAGCAGAGTTTGGTGCTGTTCCAGGAATCGCGCTACTGCTGGATAACTTTGGATTTACGTCAGCCTGGTTTGCTCTGGCTGCGCCGCTGAGTCCAGCAATCATTGCTCCTCATGTTAGTGCAGTAACCAATAGCTTTGTCTTGTTAATCATGATATTGACTGGGCTGATGTCGCTGCGTCGCTGCATTTATGGATATGCCCAAATGGCCGACTGGTTTATGGCAGTTTCCCTAACGCTAACATTACCGATTCTGTTTTTAACCACATTTATGTCAGCCATTCTGGTTTCTCCTTCGCCTGACATTCCTGTCATTTTTCTAACCATTATGGTGGCCTGGAGCTTGCTCACAGTGATTAATCATCCTGGGGCGAATGCTCAATTTGACACTCAGAATCTAAGGACTCAGCTCCTTGATGCGTCCATGGTCCCGCTGATTTTGGCGGCTGGTGCGCTGTCAATTAAGCTCACGGCCCTGCCGCTATTGCCGGTAGCGTTGCTATTCTACTTAACCAGACAGTCCTTTAGCCTAAAGCGATTGCTCGTAGGTGGGGCTGTGACCTTGCTGTTGCTGCTACCTACGATTACTATGGGCGCTATCAACTCTGGCTGCCCATTTTATCCGGTCTCGACACTCTGTTTAGATTTGCCCTGGACGCTCTCAGCTGAGAGCGCCAACTATGCAGCTGAGCTGATTCGAGGCTGGAACAGTTGGTTTGGTACACCACCACCAGGAGCAAATCCCTTGCTTTGGCGAATTTGGCAATGGCTACAATTTGCCAAACTCAACATCATTATGGTGCTGCTGTTATTGGTAGCAGTGATTTTATTGCAAATAACCCTAAGATCCGCTCGGAAACTTAACGTCAAAGGAACACTTTGGCTATTTGGTTTAGGCATTTTAGGTATGGGCTTTATCTTGCTGCGAGCCCCAATGATTCGTTTCGGGCTGGGCTATTTTGTTGTGCCAACGGCGGCGGCGATCGCAGTATTTGTCTCTCGTTTCAGCATTGGCCTGACCTTGAGCCGCTGGCGACCTGGTTTGGCAGTGTTGCCAGTTGTCGTTTGGGGTGCTGTCGGGTTTATCTTTTTTAGCCAACGGGTACAGCTGAGCGAGCGTCTGATACTGCCCCCTGCAATGCCGTCCGCAGAAACTGTTCTCAAACAGTCCTATGATGTTACCTATGCTTTGCCACTCAATGACCGGAAACTTTGCTGGACAGCACCATTGCCCTGTTCCCGAGGGATGGACGATGTGAGGCTCCGTAACCCGGAGAAGGGAATTGCCGCTGGGTTTACCTGGGCGGATAAATCAGGGGATTAGTAATGCGTCTAGCTCAAAATTTTGTTTAGGTGAGGATGGGGAGAAAGGAAGACGCAGAGAGCCTTACCCATCGAGCTTCTCCACGCCAGCCTTACCCAAATTTCTAGCCCTGCCTCTGCAGTTGATTAGTCGCCGAGGGATGATTTTGCTGATATTTTTCCCAGAAAAACCCAGCTACGTTGGCAACTTGAGAGAGCAAGAATAATCCCGATATCGGCGGAGTACGCCAGCCTTCATTCTTGGCCAGAGGATATGTGAGCAGGTTCCAGTAAAAAGAAAACGGTTCCACCTTCATAGGGGCTGACTGTCGCTGGCTACGAATCTGATGAAAATGAAAGGCTCCTCGTCCATAGTTGAAGTGCTGTCGCCAAAACTTAGACAGACTCAATTTGTGGGCATGGTTGATCTGCATTTTAGGGGCATAAGTCATAGGTAGACCATGGTGTAGCCAGCGATCGCAAAACTCTCTATCTTCTCCAGCTGCCAGGGGAAAAGTAACATCAAACCCGCCCAGCTGATGAAAATGATGTGCAGGCAGGGCAAAGTTGTTAGACGCAAAAAAAGTGGCTTGCTCAGATTCGACATTGTAGTAGTCGTACAGATAGTCGATCAGTAGCTGGCTGGCGGTGGAATATATGTTATCCGGCAGCGCGTTTAGCGTACGGCCACCAATTAAATGGTCAGGAGCTTGAGCGGCGCAACGTTCCAACTGACTCAGCCAATCTGTTGCCGGGGTACAGTCATCATCGGTAAAAATCAGAAACTCACCCCTGGCCTGACGGGCTCCCGTATTGCGAGCGCTAGCCGGCCCCGCATTCTCCTGGCGAATTAACCTGAGGGGCAAAACGTCACACCAGGGAGTCACCATCGGTTCCAACGGAGGATTGCTGCCATCATCAACAATCACCACCTCAAAGCGCTCCTGTGGATAGTCCAGCTGGGCAATCGCCTCAAGGCAAAGGCAAAGTCGTTCAGGACGACAGTAGGTCGGAATAATAATTGAGAAGTGAGGAGAGGGAGAGAGCATAGGGAAAAACCTAGGGTAGGCACTGCCCACCGTTGCTAATGTTAGTAGAACAATTAATGCTTAGAACTAATCAAGGATGTTAAAACAGAGCTTGCTAGAGCTATTTCTTGGCGATTAAACTCTCCTAAAATCAGAAATAGTAAGGGAATCATCAGCGCTAACACTGCCAGCTGAGGCAACAGCCACAGTGGGGCACCAATGGACCAGTGGCTGGCCAGGAAATAAAGGGCCCCGCAAACCAGCAAACTGCGGCACAGGGTAATCATTGGCGGTAAAATTTGCCAGAGACGGTAAATGGCCAGCACCATAAGCATCGCTCCAAAGGTAGCTACTAGCATGGTCACAACGGCGGCACCTGTGGCCTGCCAAGTGGGGATTACCCACCAATGACCCCAGGCCGCCAGCGGCAGTAGCGGAGCAGCAATAATCAGCGGCCAGCTAGGTTTACTCGCCGCCGTTAAAATTGTCGTACCTACTGAAATCATCATTAGACCCAGGGTGCCAAACACCAACAGTGAGAGAATTGGGGCCGTAGCCAGAAACGCCTCACCGTAAATCAGTCGAATAATATCAGGGGCGGTAGCTGCGGTGATGGCTCCGATGGGTAGCAGCGCCAGCACCAGCCGCAGTGCCTGGCGTGTCATCTGTTTTGCCTGGGCAAGATCCCCCGCTGCTAACAGACGGCTAAGGCTAGAGAGCAGCAGCGGCGAAAACGAGATGCTGAGGATGGTGGGAATAAAGGCTAAATTCTGAGCGGCTCCATAGATACCAGATTGTTCGGCAGAACCACCCAACAGTTTGAGTAAAAATAAATCGAGCTTGTCGTATAGCCGCATGCTCATGGCAAAGCCAAACAGCGGTAACGCATAGCCAAATAGCGATCTAACTGGAAAATTAGACCGTTGAAACCAGGGTGCCGGGGCAAAATAACCGGTAATAAGACATTCCACTAGAGATGCTCCGATGCTGCCCAGAATAGCTCCAGGGACTGAAAACCCTAGCTCAACTAGCATGACGATCAGCACCAGCCGTAGGGTCCAGCGGCCAGCTGTGGCCAGGGCCCGTTCCCGAAACTGGCCTCGACCAATCAAAATATGACGCTGAGCACTGGCCAGACTAAAAATTGGGATATCCAGAGCAAAGAGTCGCAGATAGTCCCCCAGGGAAGGTTCATTTAGGGAAGCGGCGATGGCAGGGGCCAGTAACCACAGCAGCAGAGCTACGCCTGCGCTCACGGCCAGATGTAGCTGTACCACCAGAGCGCTGATGGGTCGCCAGTCGCTGGCCTCACCCACAAATTTAATGGTTGTGCGGCTAAAAATTGAGGTGATGCTCCACTCAAGCCAGGCCACAATCACCGATGCCAAGGTAAACAGCCCGTAGCCAGCTGGCCCCAGTTGGCGCGTTAGCACACCAGCGGTAATTAGCCCCGTCGGGAGCAACAGCCCCTCTGCCAGAAAGACCCAGACCGTACCATCTAAGATTTGGCGATTGGTGGTGGATGTGGATTTCATGCTGTCTCCTGGGTGATATCTCGATGGGCTAACACCATAAAGAACAGCAGCGCCATCACCCAAATCGCCGTTTGTATAGGCACTGCCAGGCTTGACAGGTGATGATACTTAACCAGAAATCGCGCAGGGGCCATCAGTGTAAACCAGTTGAGCGTAAAGAGAATAGCGGCCATTAGTCGCACCCAGGGAGTGGCATCTAGCCGGGTATACCGAAACAGCGCAATCAGAGGTATCCATAGCAGTACATCATCAAAGACCTGGTGATCGACCCAAAATCGAGCAACGATAGCGGCAATGCTAAGCAGTATCCAGGGGCGAGCCCGACGATAGATAGCCGTCCAGATTCCCGCTATGCCGAGTAATAAGAGAGATGCGGGCAGCATCCAGTCTGAAAGTCCAGCAGCTTCCAGCCAGGTGTGGATACTGGCATGCCCCCGTGTGCCTAGTTGAGTGCCTGCATGGTCTAGCCAGTCCAGGTGCAGGGTCAGTAAATTGCCTTCCTGATATTGCCCTGCCAGCAGTGCCAGCGCCAGATAGCCAAAACTCACCAGCAATACTGGACGCCAGCGCCCCGGCATAAAACAGACAACCCAGAAAAATGGAGCCGAAACCGTTGGCTTAACTAGTGCAAAAATAAACAGCCCTGCTGCCACCAAATCGCGTTTCCATCCTTTACGGGAGGACCGCATCAGCAGTAAGCCCAAAACTAAGGGGGGCATCAGATGGGTGGCAACTTGTCCTACCCGAATGCCAGCGCTAGCGGGATAGAGTGCAAAGGGCATCAGCGCTATGAATAGCTTCTCCCAGAGCGTTGCAGCCCGACTTTCACGCATACCCAACCAGCCTAACCAGCCCAGCATCAGTAGTGTCGTAACTGCCCAGAACCAGCGGGTGGCCCCACGGCTCAACCAGCCAACCCAAGGCCATAGAAGGGGATAACTCGCTGGCGGATAATCGCCATTGGGAATTGCCCCATAGACGGGCAAATGGGCAAACCAACGTTCGACTTCGCGGTGGCGAGAGATTAGATCAACCGCATCGACTTCGCCTGGACCCGATATCAGTCGAGGCAGCTCTAGCCCCAATCGCCAAATGGCGGCAACCACCATCAGACCAATGCCAATCTGCAACAGTCGCTGACCATAGCGAGACCACAGAGCGACCAGCCTAGGGGCGAGACCGGGCGAGACATTGATGGACTTATTTGACTGGGTCATGGCTTGCTAGCACTAGTAATGGGCTGGGAGACCAGGGGGAGTACACTGCCTGGCATTTTTGTGGGTACCGGCTGCCCCAGGAGTGATAAAAAGGTGGGGGCTAGATCGCGCAGGGCAATGGAGTCCAGATGACCTTGAGCTGCGATCGCAGGTCCAGCCGCCGCAAAAAAGCCTGTTTGGTGGTGGTCACTGCCGCGAAAGAACTCTGGTTTCTCCTGGGTCAGTACGGCCTGAGGATGGATAACAGTCTCCATAAAATAGTTGCCTGGACGCCATTTGACGATTACATCGGGCAAACTGGGATGGGCAGTGTTGCCAAATAGTTCTCGAGGTCGTAACACTTGCTGTACCGCCGGTTCACCACTTTTCGGATCGACCAGCTGCTCTAGATCGGTCTGTAGCTGCTGGAGTAAATTCTCATAGTCTTCTCCAGGGGCTACAATGCCTTGGGGTTCTCGCCCCATAAGATTCACATGCAGATAGCTAGTAAATTCAGAGGGAATCATAAACACCGATGTTTTTGACCAATCTGTTGCCCCCTGAAACTGGTCTGAGAGCAGCCGTTCTCGGGTATCTCTCGACAAAAATTGGCTGAGGGCAATGCGTACTGACTCGGGTAATATGCGCCGCAGCAGCGTCATTGGGCTCAGGGAAAACGATTGTTCACCGGGCTCTGGCAGCGCTCGATAACCCAGCTTTAACAAAAATCCGTCCATTAATCCGCCCGTGGGGTACTGATCGTGGAGCCCTACGGGAGAAACCACAAATACGTTGGCCTGGGCGGGAAGCTGTTGGAGAATTAACCCAATCTCCTGATCAATAGCCTGATAGACAGACTTTAAACCCTGTTTAAGGGACGAATTACCCGTCTGATACTGCCACAGCTGATGGCCACCCGTGTGGGATTCAGCAAATACGGCCACCATCAGATCGTAAGTGTCTTTTGCCCACAGTTGGCGACAGAGATTTCCTTTTTTCTGGACCCGCTTAATCAGTTGCTGATAGGTGTTCTCGTCACTGGCCAGGGTGCTTTCAAATTCTTCGTGGATATTAATCTGACGGCCAAAGATTTTCTTAACTGAGGAGAGCAGCTTTTGGGGGTGGGTGGAAGGAGGTACTAGCGGTCGGTGCACGGCCCAGTCGGCCAGTTGCATTCCGGCTATCCCTTCCATGGGTAGCACCTCCGGCGCGTCGATTACGGCTACCCGATGGCCGGTGCCCTTCAGATGTGACCAAAAGGCAGAACAGTTAAAATCAGGTCCCCAGACGGGCCGCAATCCGTAGCTGCCGGGTTTGTTGAGCTGACGAAAGTAATGGTAACCATGATCTCCTGCTGACGCACCGCTAAAAAGATTGACCCAAACCCCGTCTTCAAACACTAGCTCTGGTCCAGCTACCTGGCCCCAGCTGCCGCGCTCCATAAGGGCGGCTAAATTAGGTAAGTCGCCTGCTTGGACCCAGTTCTGGATCAAGACTGGGTCACCCGCATCAATTCCTAAAATAACCAGGGGGGAAGGATTAGGCGGCATAGGCGTTACTCCTCAAAGCGGCAGGATTGTCTAATAGCTCATCGTACTGTTGGATAAATTTGTCGACAAACACCGGTGCACTAAACTGGGCCATGGCAACTTGTCGGCCCGTTTGTCCCAGTTGTTCGGCCAGGGCGCGATTTTTTAACAGACGCAGCAGCGCATCGGCTAGCTGTTGGACATTCTCAGGGGCAACTAAAAAACCGGTTTTTTGATCCTGCACCACATCGGCCAGCCCCCCTGCTGCCGTAGCCACCACTGCCGTGCCCCGCATCATCGCCTCAGCGGCAACCATGCCAAAGGGCTCGGCCCAGCGGGAGGGCACCGCCTGTACCCAGGCTTGTTGAAAATATTGTTCCATATCAGTTTGGGGCAGGTGGCCCAGCAATTCCACACTGTTAGAAATGTCTAATTGATGGATCAGGGTGCGGATGCGATCTCGCTCCGGCCCATCTCCAGCAATCATCAGCCGTGCCTCGGGACAGGTATGCAGCACCTGAGCAAAGGCGTTGACCAGCACATCGACACCTTTTTCGCGCACCAGCCGTCCGGCAAACGCCACAGTGGGTGCCGAGGTCAGGGCCGGGCGCATCGGCCTTATCGGCACGCCGCATTCAATTACCCCATTGGTGCCAATACCTGCAGCTGTCAGCTGCTGCTGTACTGAACGGCTGTTAGCAACAATCCGGCTAAAACAATGTTGCCAATGCTGCCATTGGCGCATCTGTGCCATCAGCGGTAGCCAATCATGGAGAGGCAAGCAGCGATGGCGATAGCAGGCTGCACCGTAGCGGTCTTGACAGGGACTGCCGTCTGGCAAAATCTTGTTCCCTAGGGGACAAATGGGCCGATACCAGGCGACGTAGTAAAGACTTGGAAAGGGCTTGAGCAGGGGCAAAATCCAGGGAGACAGCTGGGTGAGAAAAATCTTGACATGGACCACATCAGGTTGAAATGCCTGCAGCACCTGGCGTAGTTTTCCCATGGCCCAGGGGTTACCGCTTTGCAGGAGGGTGCGAAAGCTGGATGTGGTCCCGGTACAGGTGTAATCTGCCTGGGGCTGATGGTCTCCAATGGTTACTCCAGTGGAAAACAATCGGGCATCGTGGCCCCGCTGGCGCAGGCCATCCCGCAGGGAGAGCATCAACAGCTCAGCTCCTCCGGTCGGTGTGCCATAGTCGTTAACCAGCAGGATTTTCATAACTTACAGTCGCACCTCCTGGGGCACAACCGGAGAACGATCGGTTTGCTTGACCTCATGGTGCTGTTGAAATGTCTCGTCAACAAGCTCCATCAGCACCCGTCCGTCCAAGTCTTTAGGCACAGCCTGGTCCAGGAGATAGAGCAGCGTGGGGGCCAGGTCCATGGTGCTGGCACCAATGATATCTGCGCCAGGGCGAATATGTTGACCCGCTGCAATCACAAAACCATCTTCAGAATGCTGGGCCTTGCGAATAATGTCGTGGTCAGACACCGTGCCGAACTTAGGATGATGCAGATGATGGATAACACCATCCTCTGCCCACTGGACAACAATGTCGGGCAGATCGTAAAGATTGTTGCCCTCGTAAATATCAGTGATAGGCACGGCTCGCTTGACGGCCCGATTGCCAGTGTCGGGATTGACCAGTTGTTCTAGCTCGTGGCAAATCTCTCGACAGATGGCGTCATAGTCGCTTAAGGGGACGATTCCTTCTGGTTCTCGTCCTTCTAAGTTAATCCGAATAAATCCCTGAAAGTGCTCGGTTGGCAGAAAAAAGGCGCGGGTTTGCTGCCAGTTGATGCCGTTGTTAAACTGCAGCGAGAACATGGCATCGTGATGGGCCTGGGGCACAAATTTGTCGTTAATAAACTGCCGTAGCGACGATGGAATTAAATGGTCTTTGACCCATTCTGAGACGCTCTGGGAGTCGCCCTCGCCGGTATCCTCGGGGGGTGACTGATAGCCCAGTTTTTCAAGCACCGCCTGCAGCAGGTAGCTGCCGGAGTAGTTGGTGGTAATACCGTGTACCGAAACAATAAAGACAGTAGTATTATCCAGATTCCCTTCTAGCAAAGACTTGAGGGCCTTGTCCAATTCAACATAGGCGCTGGGCAACGCCTTACCCAGCTCAGGGGCTCGCTGAGGGTCGTGGGCCCAGTGATGGTTGTCGTGGTGATGGTAAAAATGATGGCCGATGGAATGGGCCTCGGCAAACACTGTGACAAACAGATCCCAATCGTCCTGGGTTTGTAGAAATTCAATCGCCTTTAGCTTGCGTTCCACGTTGGCCAGCAGCGTATCGCGAGATTTAATCTCATGGCGGTAGCTGGGGTCAAACAACTCCTTTGGGCGGGGGTAGCGACCAAAGCGGGCGGTTAGCTCATCCACTAGCTCTACCGGCAGTGACGACTGCTCAATCAGCGGATATTCTTCTCCCCAGCCCGAAACCTGAATGCCGTCTATGCCAGGAATTGGCTTCGTTTTGGGCACATCAAAAATGGCCACCCGTTTGCCAGCCTCGCGCAGGATCCACCAAAAGGGCAAAAAGCGACTGCAGTGCTCCCCCACGCGCACCAGATCTGTGGTGCCATTACGAATTGCTTGAAAGTTATAAAAACCGTGCTTTGAAGGAGGCACTCCGGTGTTAAAGGTAGGCCACGGCGAATCGGAAAACATGCCTCGGGTAGACATCAGTCTAGCCCAGCTGCCCTGTTCCAACAGCGATCGCAAAAAGGGCAGCCGTCCTTCCTTAGCCCACAGCCGCAACAAATCAGGGTCAGCGGAGTCTAGACCGATGACGATAATGCGATCTTTGGGGCGAGACTGAGTAGACGGCTGTGGCATGGTGGTAGGGCGGTGCGAAGACTGGAATATCCTTAGGAAAAGGGGCGAGGGGAGAACGTGGGAGCGGGAGAAAAAGGAGATTACTATCTAACTGCAAGTTTTGCTAAAAACCATTGTGACAGTTAACTTACGGGTACTGGCTGCGTTTCTCCGACAAAGTCTGCCAGGGAAACAATGCTGCCGGTTTCGGCTGCTTTTTCGGCCGCTGTGATCACTTTGAGGGCGATTAGACCATCGTTTAAGTCGGGTTGAACCGACTGCCCGGACTGCATTGCGGTGACAAACTGTGTTAAAGCCCCCTGATAGGAAGGCTCCAGTGTGGGATTTAAAATCTTGCGCGGGTTGAGCCGCCGCAGTGCCCCCTGAAGGCTAACGCCGAGCTGCTGACGTCGAGAGCTGGGGCGATGGGCCGACATAATTTCAAGCTGGGTCTCCCGATAACGATCGGCGATTAGTTTGCCTCCCTGACCACAAATTTCCCAACAGGCTTCATCCACGGTACTCATGGAGGTGGACAGCTGAAACAAAACACCGTTGGTAAGCTGCATTTGTAGAGCAGCGGTATCGTCCTCATAGCGGTGCGATCTCACTAGAGCCGACACAGTCTCCACTTCAGCATCAAACAGATAACGGGCCAGATCGACATCGTGCAAAGCCAGATCGAGCAAAATTCCGCCACCGCTTACCCGTCGCTGTTTCCAATTGGGTGAAGTACCTACCGGATAGGAAAATACCGAGCGCGCACTCACCAGCTCTCCAATCTTGCCTGCTTGAATGGCCTGTTTAGCCGCCTGATACAGCGGGTTAAATCGATAATTAAATCCCACCATGCCCACTGTGCCCGCCTGCTGCCAGGCATCTACAACGGCTTTTGCTTCCGTCAGATTAATGCCAATGGGCTTTTCCAGATAAACGTGCTTACCTTGTTCGAAAGCTGAGATCGCCGCCTCAGAATGCAGAGCACTGGGCAAGCAAATGACCACACCATCTAACCCTGGGTGCGCTAATAAATCCTTGTAATCAGAAAATGTCACTGCCGACTTCACCCGCTTCTGTGCTGCGGCCTGTCGCTCAGGATTTGGTTCAGCTAGTGCCACCACTTTAACCCCCGGTAGCCGTGTTAAAGCCTCCAGGTGAACGGCCTGGGCAATAGCGCCACAGCCAATCAGACCGACTTTACAGGGTGAGTTAGGCATAAAGATTAAAGTAATAGATAAAAACAAGAACAACAGCTTTTGGCTGATCAAAAGGCGTTCCTCAGTGAGGAATGTACAAGATAATATTTCCCGTACATTCCTCTATAAGCAGATCAAGCAACCGGTACTAGAATCGACTCTGCATCAGCAATGTCCTTCCCATGGCTATCAGCAATATCCTTTCCAAATCGCATCATATCGTGCAAATGGGTATAGGCAAACTTACCATTTCTGCCCGACAGATCGAGATTTTCAAACCGATCTAACCAGGCCATGATTTTTGCAACTTTTTCCTCAAATCCCAGTTCTAAAATGGGATAGGCATAGTTCATCCGACCGCACCAGGAGCTAATTACCTCACGCTTTGAAATCCAGCCAATATCAGCTAGCTTATCGGCAATCATACATACCAGTTGCGCATCATCGAGACTCCAAATCTCATCTTCCCGATGACAGGGAATTTCAACCACCAAGGAGGTTTTTCCAGGAGGCGACATAAACTTACTGCGGTTGCGAGGCTCGTAAATGCGAGTAAAGGGAAAGCTTTTCTCAGGAAAGTAAATGGTAGCGTTACTGTTAACCGTAGGCTTATCCAAGAACAAAGCCACCAGGCGCAGGTGTCGATAGCGGAGGCTGTTGGCAAGCGCCATGATATCAGCTGGCGGAGCTGGCTCCATAATCTTTAGCAAAAAAGATAGGGGTAGGGTACTGACCACCTGCTGCACCCGCTGAGTGCGCTCCTGTCCTTCGACGCCAATGGCTTCAATACGTCTACCATCGTGAATAACGCGATTAATCCGGTGGTTTAATCGCATATTCTCCGGTCCGCAAAACTCTTCCATCTTTTCGACGATTCGGCCGTATCCCTGCTTGGGATAGAAAAACGATCCGTCAAGATGCTGAGTTTTAGCCAACTTTCCCAACGTAGCTTCAATCAAAAAAGTCTTTAAGTCCAGACCCTTTAAGCGTTTACCTGAAATATTGGGAGACAGAAGATGGCAGGGCAGCCCCCATAGCTTCTCAGAATAGTTAAGCAAAAACTTTTCAGAAATAGAACGGCCGTAACGATGCAGCGCTAGGCTCTCAAAACTACCGTCCAAAGACTTTTTTTTGAGTCTGGCCTGAAGAAACGAAAAGACCGCCTTTAGAAATTCAACAGGGCCAATTTTCTTGAGCAGGTCCAGAGGAGACAACGGAAAGTCTACATACTTACCTCGAAAGAAAATCTGACTGGGAGCACTCACTCGCTGCAGCTCATCCCCCAGCAATGCCTTGATTTCGTCGGTGACCTCCTCATCTTTGTCGTGGACTCGGTGAGCCCCCGAATCAAACATGAAATCACCATGCTTGAGGGTAATACAGTTGCCACCAACGCGATCGCTAGCCTCATATACCGCAAATGATAGGCCGCGCTTACGCGCATAATATCCAACGGATAATCCTGCTGGCCCACCAGCCAAAATCGTTATGTCCTCAGACAGACCTGTCATCTTTGAACTCTCCTTTTAGTATTTATTTCTTTGTCGGGTGATGAGTAGTAGGAGTTGTTATAAACATAAAACTTCTTAATCAAAAAGTTAAATATAAACGCAACTCCCGTGCTGATGGTTTTAGCTAGAATTAGTTGATCGAACCTTAGCAGTTCCACTAAGGTGATCATCGATACTTCATTGATCAGTAAGCCGTAGATGCCAGACAAATAATGTCTGACAAAGACTAGCCAAATCGGTGATAGCTTTCTCCTAAAGACTAGCAAATTACAAAGAGAGAAATTGACCAGAGCCCCCAAAGTAAAGCTAAAAATGACCGCTACGCGATAATCGATTTGAAAAACCTGAGAGAAAAGTGCAAATGAGCCAATATCAACAATCGCTGCTGCCCCACCCACGAACGTGTAGCGGTAGAGCTGAGCCAATGTTTTTCTTACACTTTTTCTCAATGGTCTTTCCTTCAAAAAAGTCTTTCTTGTAGCTTATTAACCTGGGCAAGAGTCAAAAAAACTTGAGAGACCAGCCCTAGCTGGTAACAAGTTCCAGTTCCTTTGTCTTTGTGGATTTCTCAGTAACCTCCTCATGGTAAGAGCGCTCTGTATTGACTGTCCAAAGATCGTGATGTTCACCCAAAACGTTTTTTGCAGCAAGAATTCCCGTTAACATTGAGTGGTCCTGGTTGTTGTAACGATGCATGCCGTTGCGACCAACTGTGTGCAGATTGTCGAATTTCTGCAAGAACTGCTGAATCACGTCTAAATGCTGACGATATTCGCCATCATATACAGGATATGCACGAGGTTGACGAATTACAACACCATCTTTAATTAAATCTAGCCCGTTTACCAAACCTAAATTAACCGCTTCATGGCTGGCTAATTTAATTAACTCTTGCTCGGACATTGACCAAACGTCATCTCCCCGACTGCAGAAATATTCCATCCCGAGACAGGTCTTTCCAGCTTCAGGAACCATTTCTGGGCTCCAGTTCTTGAAGTTTTGAATCCGTCCAACCTGAAATTCGGGACTGTGAATGTAAATCCAGTTGTCAGGGAAAAGATTATCTTGATCAATAATTAATGAGACAATTAAAAAATCTCGATAGTTAAGACCACGAGATGCCTCGATTACAGGGGCTGGAGCCGGAGGATCCATGAGCTGAACAAGCTTTGAAATCGGCATACTGGAGACAAAATGGTCTCCATCAACAGAGCGGGTCTCTCCGTCATGACGCACCCAAACACGCTGAATACTATTTCCCTGGCGATCAACCCTTACTACCTCGGTGTTCAACTCAACCGGTGATCCTTTTTGCTTGAGAAGCTCTTGAAAACGTTCCCACATCATACCAGGACCAAGACGAGGATAATCAAACTCCTTGATCAGGGTCTTGGTATTGTTAGTCCCAAATAAAGCGTTGGTGGCAGCCTTGCGTAGAGACAGTCCTCGAATACGTTGAGCGGCCCATTCTGCCTGAATTTGTGTACAGGGAATACCCCACACCTTCTCGGTGTAGGTCTTGAAAAATGTGCGATATAGACGCTCTCCAAACCGGTTAATTACCCATTGCTCAAGATTCTCCTCATCCGGATTGGGTTTTAACTTGGCCTTAACATAGCTAGATAGAATAAGTAGACTATTGAGCAAACCCAAATTGCTCAAAGCATTGTAAGGCTCTAACGGATAGCTAAAAAACTTGTTGTCATAGTAGATTCGAGAAAGTCTGGGAACCTTGATAAAATCATCCTCAAGCACCTCGTACCAGAGCTTTTCGACCTCTTTGACCTTGGTAAAAAAACGATGCCCTCCGATATCGAAGCGATAGCCTTTGTAAATTTCCGTTCGGGCGATACCACCAACCTTGTTGGCTCGCTCCAGCGTTATGGATTGAACTCCCTTCTTTGAGAGCTCGTAGGCTGCAGTTAGTCCTGCAGGGCCTGCTCCAACAACAACAGTGGGATAATAACTCATTAAAAAGACTCCAAAAAATTCTAGTGTCGTAGTTTTGAAAAGCTTCTGAGGAGAATTAGACAGCGAAATTAATCAGCCAATCGCGTTCTATGGCGTAGCCAGCCAATGGCAAAGGCTAAACCACTGTATAAGTAGTATAGACAGTGCCAGGGAACTACTCTAACTGCAAACCGCTTACCTCGTTTGCGCCAAAAGAAACGATATACGGGCAAATTTATGCTCAATAGAGTTGTCATAACCAACAGGCAAGCCGTTACCAATATCAAACTATTAATCTGAGTATTCAACGTGCTGACAATACTGGAAACAAACAAAAGAACAGAAGTGTAGGCTAAAACAACGCTAATTCGACTAGATGTCTTCAAGTTAAGATCGTTAATCAAACCACTGTCTCGCAGAATCAGCTCTGTCCAAGGGAGAGCTCGATAGAAAAAGTCTGCTTTAAGCATAGATTTAGCTTGCCAACACTTGAGGTGCTTAACCTGTATGTGTCTATCTAGTCGAATGCGATATCCATTAGACTTGAGCCGATAGCCTAACTCAATATCTTCAATCGAAGGACGACGATAGCTCTCATCAAAGCCCCCAATGGCTATAAAAATATCCCTGCGTATGGCACCACATGCTCCCCAAAACGTTGAAGCATCAGCATGAGCTGTCTGATGGGTGTAATGGTGCAATAGATTCCTGTATTGAGAGAGAAAATTACTTGCTCCAGGCGCATCGTCGTAAGAACCAATCAGAGCCGCTAAATCTGGATCTTGCTCAAAAACACTTGCGACTTGACTTACAGCACTCGGTGAAATGCAAACATCAGCGTCCACAAAAAAAATTATGTCACCTTTAGCAACCTGCGCTCCCCGGTTGCGGGCACGAGCTGGTCCTCCAGCTTGCGGTAACCTAATAACCTTAGCACCCCACGCCTCAGCAATACGCCAAGAATCATCCGTATCACCATCGGCGACCACAATGAGCTCATAAAATGTAGAGCGAGCTTCCTCTAAACCAGCAAGACATCTACGAAAACTTTCGCCACCGTTATGGACAGGAATAACTATAGATATAGATGGCATCAAAACAGCAAGAACTCCCTTTATGAGGTGGACTCAAGCACCAGATCAAAACTTCCCTGAAAACAAAGCAAAATATTATCTATCACCAATAAAGTCAAAAAATCTCCGTTAGCAGAACCCACTTAAACAACAATCTGCCACTTTAGAATTTAATGATAATTACTCCTAACAAATGCCATCAAATTCAATAGATTTTCAAAGCTAAAAGAAATATTTGGAACTAAATATGTTGCCTTGCTGTTAAGAATAACACTCATCTAGTAAGTATATTCTTGGGCTAAATAAAGTTTCTGCAAAGTTCTCTGATACTAAATTTGACTCAAAATATACACTTTCAAGTTGAAATTGAAACCTTTATAAACCTGAATTAATGAGAATATATAGCAATATACTTTTTGGCAACGCTTTATATCCACAGATGAGGACTACGATGAATAAATTCTTGCCATTTAATGAAATCAAGGCAGATCTTGTAGCGAAATAAAGATATCCTCAGGTTTCTGAAGTCCAAGCAATTAGTTTAGATAGATGGTTGATTTGCCCGATTTTTATAAAGTTTTAAATAAATTGGACTGGATTTCATAAGTGTTCTCCAGGGTAGGGGCAGAAGCTGCTATTTGTTTATCGGTTATTTTATTTTTTAGTAGGTATATCCAGATACTTCATCTGCTGCTAGAAATCAGTTAAGGCCTGCCAATTTAACAGTGGTCTTATTTACATTAAAATCCTTGACTTCAGTGATGCTACGGTATGCTACGCATAGTAGTCGAATTCACGTATGTCAATGTTAGGCTATAGCGCTTGTTATCGGTTACGTCTGGTGACTGTTATCGAATTCGACCATCCAATACAATGGCTCCGTTTTTCAATGGAGCGAATCCCTGGCTTTAAACAGTAAAATCAGACAACAGCAAGGCCAGGCTTGTCAGTATTAACCTAAGACACTGAATTATTCTGCTCCCCACTCTGCGTTAAATTCAGTCAGCGTTAAATAGTCCAAAAAAGAGTGAATTCTTTTCTTTGTATACACTTGGTCTAAAAACTCTTTTATTCTGTTATACATCTTACTAGAGTTGCAATAGTCCCATAAAACATTGACAGCTTACGCAAACAGTATACAGATGCGGGAAATCCTATCATAAGCATGGACACAAAAAAAGAGAAGGGTCAATGACTATCCCACGACCTCATCGATTCTCTTATTATGTGATGCTGGCAGTAGCAATAATGCGCGTCACTATATCTTCAAATACGATGCTCATTTATTCATCAAGCGGATCCAGCCTCAGAATAAATGGCGGGAAATATAACTTTTCCTTACTCAAATGCTCACACTATTGGCCCTTTAGCAGCCAAATTGGCTATTGACTCATGCTTGTACCCAGACCAGCATCTGTTTTAGCTGTTCTCCCTTCAGCACATCTTATTTCAACAGCCCAACTAGCAAAGCAATTGAAGAGACTATTAATAGCCCCATAGCGGCTCCTAGGCCAAACTGGAGAGCGATAAAACCCACCACCAACGGTGCTAAACCACCCACAAGGCCAAACAGATTACTAAGGGTAATAACAGCACCACTTTGTCCTGGCATTGCGGTATACAGCTGTCCCTTCAGGATCGAGTACCAACCGGCGTTGAGGCAGCCAAGACAACCCAGAATGATTACTTAATTTGTAGAGAGGAAACAGCCAGGAAAACAGGATAGAGGAACAACACTAAAGTGACGCTGATTTTTAGATAGGTTAGCCCTCTAACGTTTGCGAGTAAGGGAATCAGAAGAAAATCTCCCAGTAGACCAAAGCCTAACCAAATTGAGAAGGCCAAACTGGCCTGGGTAGGGCTGATACCTACTACATCCACAAAATAAAGGGCAACAAAACCACGGAAGACATCCAACGTTAAATCGGAAAACTGCAGGAGTATCAACCATCGCACCACATTAGACCTTTTCAGGGCAGCGATCGCACTACGAATACCCTGGTTAAAACTACGGCTCGTTGCCTCTGCCTGGGGGTGTAATCAAAAGTGGCAGGTAGCGATCTTCCTGCGGTGTTTGCATGGTGTAGCCCAGGGCACCCTTACCCCGAGGCACAATGGAAATCTTAGAAACCTTTGTCCTATCGGGCATCAGGGCACCAACGATGGCATGGCCCACTTCGTGGTAAGCCACGGTTTTACGCTCGATGGGGGATAGAATGCGAGATTTTTTCTCTAATCCAGCAATTACCCGATCCATGGCTTCGTAAAAGTCGGCCATAATCACGGCTTCACGTTTATTGCGAGCAGCGAGTAGAGCCGCTTCATTAATCAGGTTGGCGAGATCAGCGCCGCCAACCCCTGAGGTTTGGGTATTGAAAGCATTTTTATACGGTTATCCCAGCCAATAAAGTCGGTTTACCGAAACTATAACATCAGGCTCTTCCAATTTTGTTATCACCAACACCATTAGACCGAACCAATTAATCGGTTTGCCGCTCCGCCAATTAGCAGATTTTTATGGTTAATCCATGAATGTGTGAGGACAGAATATTGTTCAGCCGTGTGGTTACCGAACTTCTAGATCTGGAGTCAATCGCTTTCGAATCATGGTTTCTAACTCTTTACATTGTTTTTGAAAGAAATTGGTCTCCATCGAAAATATGCAGTAATGCAACCCCAGGCCATCTAACACACTAACCAGCAGGCGAGCAAAGGCACTGGCATTCACATCAGGGTTGATCTGCCCTCGCTCCTGACCCGCCACCAGGATATTTACAAAAAACTGGTTGAGTTTCCCGAGCCATTCTTCAAAATACTCGGTTAACCCTAAGGACTCGCTAAGGGCTTTACTACCCAGCAGCTCAAAACACAGAGGCACAACCATGGCAAACTCATCCATGTCCGTCAAACTCAGCTGCATTCCTGCCAGGATGATATCGATAGGAGACTGCTCCGACTGCTGTAGCTGCGCCAGCTGATCGTCTACCTCATTGAAAAACAGATTAAAAATCTCCTTAGGCAGCGACTCCTTAGTGGGGAAATACTCATACAGGGTGCCTTTACCCATCCCAGCCGCCACGGCAATATCGGCCATTTTGCTACCGTGGTAACCCTTCTCCACAAAAACTGCGATCGCAGCCTCTAAAATCTCCTGTCGTTTTGCTGCCTTATCTACAATCTTGGGCATTCGGTTGATTAACGCTTGAATTTTGACTTACACATTACACCCACTACGTTAAATTACCACACCCTCTTGACATTGACCGACTAGTCGGTCAAAATAAAATCATCAGCCAGCACTAAATCTTTAATGGCTGTCATCATCGCTTTTCAGGAGTAGTTCGATGCCCCAGCTCAAATGTCCCTACTTTCAATCTGTAACCTGGACATTGCCCACAGCTCGTGCAGTGCTGTCCGCCATGAAAACAGTGGCCACGCTGCAGGATACACGACCATTGGATGATATCTCCCGTGAAATGTTAGAGGCCACCCGTGATTGGGTGCTCAGGGAGACTATCGAAATTAGCAGTCTCGCTAGCATGTCTCCTGTGGACTTCGCTCAACAAGTATCAGATCCACTACAGCGGCAGCAGGCACTACAGTTTTTAATTTTGATGCCCTATCTGGATACCCAGGTGGATCCGGCTGAAGTGGACCTGGTAAATCAGTATGCAGCTACGCTCCGGCTATCTCCCCATACGCTGCAGAGTTTGCGGTTGGTGTGCGATCGCAAACTCCGCCAGCTATTGATGGGCTACACACGACGGTCCATTAACGCCCTTCTGCCTAGGCAGAGTTTTTGGCAAACGGCGAAAGTTGTCTTTAGCGCATTTCGTCAGTACTGGGGTGATCAGCAAGTGGCAGAAGAGTACCAGGCATTAGCCCTGTTGCCAGATAACACCCTAGGCAAAGAACTATATCGCTATTATCGCGATCGCAACTTTCCTTTACCAGGAGAGCCGAAGAGCTTTAGCGAAATACTTGTGGGGCACGATCTGGTGCACTTGCTTAGTGGTATCGGTACCGACATGGCAGGAGAAATCACCGTAGCCGGGTTTGAAGCCGGTATGAGCAATAGCGAATTTGGCTTTGAGTTATTGCTAGAGGTGATTCTAGACTTTCACCTGGGGTTAAAATTTACCACCATGGGAGTGTTAGAGGCGGGTGTTAATCACCTGAATCCTGCGGCACTGATGCAGGCCTATTTCAAGGGATTACAAATGCCGTTCGATCTGTTAGATCCAGATTGGGACTTTAAAGCAGTTTTGAACCGGCCGATTCCTGCACTGCGTCAACAATATCAGCTATTAGGACAACCTCAAGCATTAGGCGTTTGATTCCAGTTAGAGCACCCAAATAGGACACCGTCATTAGCCAAGCCGGATACGTCTCTTAAAATAACTTTTTGGTAAATAGACTACGTAATCTACCTTCCTTCGCGGCTTGTCTAATTTGTTGACGTCGAGTGTGGTCAGGGGCATGCTTTATCAACTTCTGTTGAATTCTCTTGGCAAGTTGATTGGTTGGATCTAGCGCTAATGTCCGTTTAGCATGGACACCGGCCATTGTATTTTGGTTAGCCTGAAAATATAGGACAGACAAGGTACTGTGGCATAAGGGGCTATCGGGGTAGGCTTTAATCGCCTCCCTCAACTCAAAAATTGCCCGTCTAAAGTCTTGTTGTTGGGCAAACTCTTGGGCTCGTATTAAATAGCTCTCAATGGTTGGAGAACTATTGGAAGAGGATGACGCCTGTCTTTTATAAAGGACCTGAGCCTGAGATAACCGACTGTTCACAATATTCACTACCAAAAACAACTGATTTAGCTTAATTCTGGATAAATGCCCGTAGCTTGGAATATCAAACTGCGTTTCTGTTGGGTTTGCTGAGGTCATCCTAGATGAAATCACTCAAAGGAAGATTCCGTTTTTCCACGGAATTGCACAATAAGAAACTGTAAACTGGAGCTAAATGTGGGGGGAACAACTTAAGCTAGATTTTTTTGGCTGGGATGGAAGTCGGAAGTCGGAAGTCAGAAGGGGAAGGCATTCCGAACTCCGAACTCCGAACTCCGAACTCTGCATGATTGACGATATCTAAGTTTCTTCTAAGAGGATGAGTCGTAAGGGATCTAAATACACTTTCCAGGGTAGTGGTTGGTCCTTTAAAGCAGACCATTTAGCTTTGATAACTTCTGCTTGTAGATGGTAGTCCCGCTCGTTGGTGGGCGGACGATGGAGCTTTAAATATAAGTTCATGCGGTGGGGGGTTTCGCTAGTAGCAGCCAGCCAGCAGGGAAAGGTGTTGGGATGGAGGGGAGGAGAGGGAGAAAAGGAGGCAGGGGGAGAAGGGGAGGCAGGGGAAGAAGGGGAGGGCTGGTCTTGTACCTGTTCAAGAAAATTAACGTGGTGGGCACGAATGCCGATTTGGGTGAGATTAGGTGGCAGGGGTTCAACGGTTTGGAGGATGCATTGCCAGTGTCGGGCTTCAACTTGATTTGGGCCGTGGGTGATGGCTGGTGAAAGATTTTTGCAACCGGTGAGCTGAGCTACACTGACGCTGCGAGGTTGTTCAAAAATGTGATGTTTGGAACCCTGGGCAATGGCTGCACCTCTATTTAAAATCAGCAACTGGTGACAAACTCGATAGGCTTCTTCTAAATTATGGGTTACCAGTAAGGTAATGCCTTGATAGCTTTGCAGTCGGTCGATTAGCTGTCGTTCAATCTGATCCCGCAGGTGAGTGTCGAGGGCGGAGAAGGGTTCGTCTAATAGTAATACTTCAGGTTGGTTAGCTAAGGCTCGTGCCAGGGCTACCCTTTGCTGTTGCCCACCGGACAGCTCATGGGGATAGCGCTCGGCTAACTCTTCGAGGTGAACGGCTACCAATTGTTGGTTCACGATAGATTGAAGCTGATCAGATGGTAATTTTTGATGTAGCCCAAAGGCAACATTTTGAGCAATGGTTAAATGGGGGAACAGGGCATAGTTTTGAAAGAGA
Source organism: Cyanobacteria bacterium P01_C01_bin.118 (assembly GCA_039045805.1). Taxonomy (GTDB): domain Bacteria; phylum Cyanobacteriota; class Cyanobacteriia; order Phormidesmidales; family Phormidesmidaceae; genus Leptothoe. Next base: position 24,564 of record JBCCJR010000005.1, on the reverse strand, counting down.
ATACCGATCTTGCGATCGCAAATAGGTACATTAATTCCTGCTTCTGAATCAAACAACACTCGGCCATTGAGCACAATTCGACCAGCATCAGGGGTTTCAATGCCTGCCAGACAGCGTAGAATTAAACTTTTGCCTGCCCCAGAGGCCCCCAGCAGTCCTAAGGGTTGATTGTCTGCGGAGAATGAGACGTTTAGGGTGAAGTTTGGTAGGTGTTTTGTAAGCCTGACAGAGAGAGAAAGAGGGGGAGAGGGGGAGAGGGGAAGGAGGGGGGAGAGGGGAAGTGCCTTATTTTTAGCCTCCCTTACTTCCCCTACCTCCCCTACCTCCCCTGCCTCCCCCTCCTTTCTCCTCTTAACCCGCTCACATCGCTTAGGCTGCCACCGATTAACCAATATCAATCCTCCTAGGGCAACTGCTAAAATTACCCCAGTCCAGATGGTAGCTTCACGGAAATCTCCTCCTTCAACGGCAAAATAAATGGCCATTGGCAAGGTTTGGGTCCGTCCTGGAATGTTACCTGCCAGCATTAGAGTCGCGCCAAATTCACCTAGAGCACGGGCAAATGCAAGGGTAGCGCCTGCAATCAGGCCAGGCAGGGCTAAAGGCAGCGTAATGCGCCGAAATACGGTTAGTTCTGAAGCGCCTAGGGTGCGGGCCGCCTGTTGTAAATTGTTGTCAATTTGTTCAAATGCTCCCAGCGTTGTTTTATACATCAGGGGCAAGGCTACGATTGTTGCCGTCATAACAGCGGCATACCAGGTAAAGACAATGCTAATGCCGATATAGGAGAATAGAAAACCTAGTGGCCCATTTTTACCTAAGAGTAATAATAGTAAAAAACCTAATACCGTTGGTGGTAACACCATGGGAGCGAGCAAAATACTATCGAGCAACGCGCGCCCTCGTCCCCGATAGTGATGCATAAAGTGGGCAGCGGCAATGCCTAGTAAAAAGGTGACGACAGTGGCAATCGTCGCGATGCGTAGGGAGATCCAAAGGGGGGAGAGGTTAGGCATGGGGGTGGGAAGGGGGGAGGGGGAAGAGGAGATATCTGCGGTCTATTTTCCCTTATTGTCTGAGGATTTATCTTTGTGCAGGTGTCTAAAGCCAAATTTTTCAAAAATTGTTTGGGCAGAATCTGTTGTCAGAAAATTAATAAAGACTTGGGCTGCTTCAGAATGAGGGCTATCCTTTACTATTGCAATTGGATATACAATGGGCTGATGTAAACTCTCTGGCACGGGAGCTAATACCTTTACTTGAGTAGAAAGAACTGCATCAGAAGCATACACGATACCTAGCTCGACGTTACCGCTTTCTACCGCCGCCAACACACTACGAACGTTGTTACCAAAGACAAACTTAGATTGAAAGCTATCCAACAGCTCCAATTCTTTAAAAACTTGCTTGGCATATTGTCCAGCAGGAACACTGCGAAATTCACCTACAGCAACATTGTTAGCAGTAACATCCTTGAGCTGAGAAATGTTAGCAATGGTTAGATTTGATGCAACCGGCGTAATTAGCACCAAACTGTTGGCTACTAGATTCTGACGAGAATCAGATAGGATTAATTCTCTCTCCTGTAGCTCATCTATTTGATGGGTAGCTGCAGAGAAAAAGGCATCGGCGGGTACTCCCTGTTCAATCTGTCGCTGCAGTGCACCTGAGGAGGCAAAATTATAGTCTACGGTGATGTTGGGATAAGCTTTAGTAAACTGGAGCATGATTGCATCCAATGCGTCTTGCAAACTTGCCGCTGCAGACACGGTAATTGTCACATTACTATCAGGTTGAACACCAGACGAGACTAGTGGCATGCCAGGATTACAACCCACAATAATTAGCCAGGAGAATAGGCTGATTAGAATCAAGATGAGATATGTGCGGCGTTGCATAATTACGAAGGTGTCATGTCTGCGACCAGTAGTGTTTCTCTAATTTTCACTGTTTAAAGAAAGATTCCGTTTTTGACCCAAAACCAACTACCATCATTATAGAGAATAGCCAAGGAACCACTCATAGCCCTTCTTGAAGGCAGCTTTTCCACCAGTTTCGACAATACTGCCATGGGCTGGAACAACCCGGTCAAAATCCCAAGCTAAAACTTGGGCTACAGATTCCGCCACTTGTGCCTTATCGCGAGTCCCCAATTTCTCTAAACGACTCGGTTGAAGTTTGTTGTAACCACCCAAAGCACGGGTAGCCAGCTGAATAACTAAGCTACTATTCTGGTCAAAGTTATAGGCAGTATCGGTGAGAATCAGTGTACGGCTTGGCTGATGAAGAAAGACTGTTTCATTAGCCAAGACTATTCCTTGGGGGAAAATTGTAGCGAATCCCCTAAAAGGTAAATATTTCAACTCATTAGCAAAGCTACCGGACTGATTCACCAGCGCGTCTAGTTTGAGATCGGGGCGTTTTTCTGCCAGACCATCCACCCCCCAAACTGTGGCATCAGGATAAAGGGCTTGGACTTGAGCCACAAACAGATGATGAAACATATTTGGGGCAACAATATATTTTACAGCTCCTAATGCATCCAAGAGTGGACGATGACAGATATCTAAAGAAATCGGTGAAATTAACACCAGTTCATTATTGTTCAGCCGGATAACGGTCATACGTGTCCCTACCTCAAGGCCGAAAAAACGGAGAGGTTGGCTGACTGTCCAAAGATTATCGGCAATAGTATTCAGGTGCATTTGACAGGCTTCTAACCTAACGCCTTTTTGGCAGCATCTTCTTGTTGTTTGGCAGCAGCAGCTTTACGTTCGCTGTAGCGGTCGGTAAATTCATCCACCTTATCTCGTAGAAGTAGGGTAAAACGGTTGAGTTCTTCCATAACATCTACAACCCGATCGCGATAGGCGGAATCCTTCATGGTGCCATCCTCGTTAAACTCCTGGTACGCTTTGGCAACAGAGGATTGATTGGGAATAGTAAACATCCGCATCCAGCGGCCTAAAATACGCAGATTATTTACAGCATTAAAGGATTGGGAGCCGCCAGACACTTGCATAACGGCAAGGGTACGGCCCTGGGTGGGACGGATACCCCCCATATTTAAAGGAATCCAGTCAATTTGAGTTTTTATTAACCCGGAAATATTACCGTGCATCTCAGGACTGGACCAGACCTGGCCTTCGGACCAGAGAGAGAGCTCGCGAAGTTCTTGCACCTTAGGATGGGTGTCCGGCTCTGCCCCATGGAGGGGTAAACCACGGGGGTCAAAGATTTTTACCTCAGCCCCAAATCCTTCAATAATGCGGGCTGCTTCTTCGGCCAGCAAACGGCTGTAAGAACGCTCGCGGAGAGAACCGTAGAGAAAGAGAATTCGAGGTTTATGATCAAAGGCCATAATCAGATAACAAATGAAACTACTGCTGCGGGACACCAGTGCCGGCAAGGGAACTAGCCATAATAGAACATTGATACTTGAGTTGTTGATCACAGTCAATCAATAACTCAAATATTCTGTCTTCACCAAGGGTGACCAGCTGAGGGGCAATACTGTAGTAACGCTGCAGCTGCTGACGATAGATGGCTTCATGCTCTGCTTCCGTCAGGTCTGGATTGACCTGCACCACAAAGTCATAGTCTTCAATGGTTTTGTTTTTGCCATTGCAGTTGCCTTCGGTCAGATCGACTCGATACTCTCCATAGACCAGAAAACAGTGGCTCTGGGGAATAAAGTCGAGACCGTGGGGTCGAAGAATGGCTGTAACTCCAGTAACGATATCGTCGTTGAGACGGTAAAAGCCCAGATATTTTGAGATCGGCAAATTGTGAGCAGCGGCCAGGCGTGCGATCGCACCGTGCTTAGTGGTGCAGTTTCCACACCCTTCCTCAAACAAAATCAGCGAATCCTCACTACTGGAGTTAGCAGCATAGGGCAACGCCTTAACCCATTGGCACACCCCGTGGAATGTAGTTAGCCCTCGCTGGAGACACTGCTCAGAAATCGGATCAACTGGTTGCAACTCAACATTGGGCAGAACACTGATGGGATACATGGAACAATCTCCTATAACAACACACTGTAAGCTAAACCAGCAGTCACTGAACCGATAAAGGCAAAGCCCAGATAGGCCAAAAAGATTGGACGACGAGCCAATGCAAATACCGCGATCATAGCCGGGATACTGGTAGCACCACCCGCCAGCAAAAATGCCATACCCGCACCCGGAGCCATTCCTTGATTGACTAGACCCTCGACGAGCGGCAGAGCGGCATACCCATTTAGATAAGCAGGAATGCCCACCAGCGCAGCGCCAACAACGGAGAGCAGACTGCCATCTCCAGCCACATTTTGAATCCAGGAATTAGGCACATACACCAGCATCAAACTCTCCAGGACAAATGCCAGGGCTAGCCATTTACCCAGGAACCAAGCATTTTTACGAGCACCTTTCCAAAACTTTTGCCGACGGTCAGCCTCAGGCCAGAACTTCCATACAACCGGCTTGGGTTTGCGCAAACGGCTGCCGCCACAGCCACCGTCGCCCGCCCCCTCTCGCAGAGGATTCTTAAAGGCAGCGGTGGCAACGCCTGAGTTCATCAAGGCCAGAGTACCAAAACCGCCCAGGAGGCCGATAGCCACAGTTGCCAGGGTTTTAGCAATGGCAAACTGCAGCCCCAATGTACCCAGGGTAAGGATAAACATGGACGGATCCATCAGCGGAGACGACAGCCAGAATGCCATCACAGCCGAGACGGGCACCCCCATGGACAGTAGGGCTGCAATCAGCGGAATCACACCGCAGGAGCAGAATGGAGAAAATGCCCCAAATAGGGAGGCCACCCCAATCATCACTGAGAGACGACCCTGAAAAATCTTAGCAATCAGATTGTCCGCACCACTGGCCTGGGCATAGGCGGCGATACCAATGGACAGCAGTAGAAAGGGAGCTACATGAATCAGACTTTTGACAGTGAAATTTAGGGTGTCAGGAAGTTGCGGGGGAAAAAGGATCGCAAGGGCCAGCAGGATCAGAACAATGGTGATAAACACCTTATCCAGTTGCCGAAAACTGCGATTAAAACGATTTACGGTTGAGGTCATGGTAGAGGTCTTTCGGTATTTCGAGAATTATCAAAATAAACGATATGGCTTTAGATTTCACAGGAAGAATTTTGTCGTTTATCAATTTATAGGGTTAATCGCAACGATCTTTACAGGTCATGGGGGCGGCAATGTCAGTTAACTCTAGAGTTTCAGGGTTAACGACGCGATTGCGGGTGCAGCATTCCTCAAAGAGGAAGTCGATCAGGTGCTTGAGGGTATCGGACTGAACGCTATACCAGATCCACTGGCGGTCCTTTTCCGCCTGGACTACACCTACCTGGCGGAGTTTGTCCAGATGGTGGGACAGGGTGGATGCGGTGATGCCTAGCTCGCGCTGGATTTCGCCTGCAGGAAGTCCTTTGGGATAGGCCGATAGGAGGAGCCGAACGATGTTGAGTCGTGAGGGCTGCCCAAGGGCCGCAAATGTGGCGGCGATTTCTTCGACGGAGCGAGGTGGGTGATCTGACATATTTCGATGATTGTCGAAATAGCTGAAATTGTCAAGGGGGATTGAGGTCGGAAGTTGGAAGTCGGAATGTGCTCCTAGTTCTGTAGAGCTTTGCTTTTTTCGCAGAGTATTCCGAACTCCGAACTCCGACTTCAGCTCTTGCCCGGAAATATCTCCTAGCCGTCTGAATACACCTTTAAGCTATTCTCTAGAGCCGAATTCTCTTGCTTATAATCGTGACACTGGACCCATCTGCCCCCGTCCTATGACCAGCTTCTTTATCAGTTACAACCGAGCTGACAAAGCCATTGCAGAATGGATTGCTTGGATTCTTGAGGAAGAGCAGCATTCGGTGATTATTCAGGCTTGGGACTTTCGGCCTGGAGGGAATTTTATCCTGGATATGCAGCGGGCAGCGACGGATACGGATAAGACGATTATTGTGCTGTCGGACGCTTATCTAAAGGCTGAATATACTCAACCAGAGTGGGCAGCAGCGTTTGCTAATGATCCTGAAAGTAAAACGCGGAAGTTACTGCCGATTCGAGTGGGGGATTGTAGGCCGACGGGAATGTTGAGGCTGATTGTGTATGTGGACCTGGTGGGTCTGGAAGAAGAGGCTGCCCGTCAGGCAGTTTTGGCGGCGTTGGAGGAGCGGGTGAAACCGGTGACGAAGCCTACGTTTCCGTTAGTAGGCAAGGAGCGTACGGTATCTGAGAGGCCGGATTTTCCTGGTAGGGGTATTGTTGGGGAAGAGGCTGCTAGTTCAGGCCCCCAACCCCCAATGCTGGGGGCTTTGAGTCTTATCCCCTTGAGCAAACATCTAGCTGTTATCAAACTCATGTATCGATGGGGGCGCTCAGGGCTTTCCTCCCCGAACCCCTCCTGTACGTGGGGGCCTAGACTCCCACACACACACCGACAGGATCTCTACTAATAGCAAATATTCAGGAAAGGGCAAGGTTACGGCGAGGTTAGGGGACAAGTATTTCCCAACGTCTTAAAAAGACAAAGCCTTTAAGGAATTAGTTTTATGAATCTCAAAAATCTAACAGCTTGAAAAGAAAGATCCTTAAAATGAATTAGCCTTATGAAGAATAAAAGTTTAACAACAATCTGGATAACACTGTTTAGAATTTTGGGTTTCGTGAAACCCAAAATTCTAAACCACATCGTCGATCGCAGTACAACCTACGTCGCAGTATTCCGTAACCTTCCGGTCCGCGAGGTTCTAGGGCGGCGGAACGCCCTAGCCAGGGGGTGTGGGGAACTCGGAGGGACCCCACGCAACACCTCTATTCTCCTCTCCAACCCTTAAAAAGACACATAACAAATCATGGCCAACAAAATCTAACCCCCTAACCCCACCCCCACCCAGACATCCCCCCATTTCCCCCTTAAACAAACTATTAAAAAAACTCCTCAACCATCGCTATTCATCCATAGGCCACATCAGTGGCCTCACTCTCCTCACATTTACCCTCCTAATCACCTTCCTAATCAGCCTCGCCCTAGGCTGCGTCTCCATCCCTCCCACCGAAGTCCTCACCATCCTCCTCGGCGGCACTCCCACCAAACCCGCCTGGCAAGAAATCATCTTAAATTTCCGTCTCCCTCGCTCCCTCACTACCATGGCCGCAGGCTCAGCCCTTGCCCTTAGCGGCCTTCAACTCCAGGCCCTATTTCGTAATCCCCTCGCTGGCCCCTCCGTTCTTGGTATTAACGCTGGTGCTAGCCTCGGAGCGGCCCTGATTGTCCTTACAGGGGGAAGAGTAGGTTTTTTAGGGCAGCTGAGTGTAGTAGGAGCAGCTAGTTTGGGAGCTGCGATCGCAATGTTTCTCGTCTTGCTCATGGCCCGTCAGGTGCGTAGTTCCCTGGCATTGCTGATCTTTGGCCTGATGCTGGGCTATGTCACTACCGCCCTCGTTACTATCCTGCTCCACTTTAGCCGTCTAGAGCAAACCCTCTCTTACCTTAGCTAGACTTTTGGTAGCTTTAGCGGCGTTACCTGGCAACAGATGCCGATTTTGTTGTTTCTGGTTCTTATTGATCTGATCATCTCGCAACTGTCCTGTAAGCCGTTAAATCTCTTACTACTAGGAGAAGAACGAGCCATGAGTCTGGGTCTTTCTGTTACCGTCGTGCGCTACTATCTGATTTTTAGCGCCTCTTTACTAGCTGGCAGCATTACTGCGTTTTGTGGCCCCATTGCCTTTCTGGGTGTAGCTGTTCCTCACCTAAGTTGTTACCACACACTTCACCTCCTCCAACAATTGCCAAACTCTTAATACTTCTGCCACTGTCCATGCCTGGGCAAAACACCCTCGTGGTATCATCGGTGCATTGCCGTCAAAAATTTCACTGAGGCTACCGATACAACCGCCATGGAGATGCTGCACCAGAGGTCGGAGCAACGCTTTAGCCTGATGCACATCTTGATATACCCGATAATGGGCTTCTACATAGGGGCCTAACAGCCATCCCCAGGTGGTGCCCTGATGGTAAGCTCCATCCCGCTGTAGCGGATCGCCGCCATAGGTGCCAATGTATTGGGGATGATGGGGAGATAGCGATCGCAATCCATGGGATGTTAACAACTCCCGACCACAGATATCGACCACCGCCCTTTGCTGCTGCCTGTTTAAGAGAGAACTCGTCCCCTCTCCCCCAGCCAGCGACACTGCAAAAATCTGATTAGGTCGCAAAGCGTCATCACTCCCGTCTGGTCCATCTAAAACGTCATAACAGTAAGCCCCCTGCCAAAATCGTTGAAAACCGGCTAATGTATGCTGGGCTAGCGTTTTGTAATCCTGTACCGGTTTACCTAAAACTCCCGCAAACTGTTCCATACAGCGTAGAGCGTTGTACCAAAGGGCGCTGATCTCAATCGGTTTACCAATGCGGGGAGTCACCACCCAGTCACCAACCTTGGCATCCATCCAGGTCAGCTGCACCCCAGCCTCCCCCGCATAGAGCAAACCATCTGTATCTAAATGAATGTTGTAGCGAGTCCCCCGCTGATGCCAATCGATGACCTCAGTCAGCGCAGACCAGATTTCCCTTAGCAAAGCCTCATCTCCAGTCGCCTCGTAATAGGCTCGAATCGCCTCAAAGTACCAGAGAATAGCATCTACCGTATTGTATTCGGGCGTTTCTCCAGCATCGGGAAAGAGATTGGGCAACATGCCCTGATCTAAATAACGAGAAAACGTACGAATAACGGTGCGCGCAATCTGGGCGCGTCCGGTCGATAATGTTAAACCTGGCAAACTGATCATGGTGTCTCGCCCCCAATCGCCAAACCAGGGATAACCTGCAATTACAGTCTTTCCCTCAGGTTCATCCACTAGCGGTCGATCCACAACAAACTGGTCAGCGGCTAGCACCAACTGCTGCAGATGTTCTCTAGTTACTTCAGGCGTACTCCATCCTGCAATTTGCGTTTTTTGATCAACAGGGTCTAAAAGAGTTGCCTGCTCTAATAGATCTTGTTCATAGACAGTTCGAGCTGCCATAGCGGCGTCGCTATCCAGGGATAGCTCGGCGATTGTGCTGACAGCCACCAATATTGAATCACCCGGCAAGAGTTCTACCAGCAAACTGGCCACACATAAATGATCGTCTCGGTTGTTGAGACCTCGGTATCGCTCCAGGGATAAATCAAACCCCTGATACCAATCATGATGCAGCTGGAATTCTCCTCGATTGCTCAAAAGATAATAGGGAACAGCCTGCTCAAATCCCTGGACATAGATACCATTGGGCACCCGTCCCGTTTCCATCTGCCAACCTTGTCCTTGGGTATTGCCGTGGTAGTCCCGATAGTTTACAAGGGCGCGCAATGACAGCTCGATGGGGGCACCACTACGCTGCAGGTGATACCGTACATAGGTTGTATTCGCCCTTGGCTGCATCCAGATACGTTTTTCTAAAAGAGCATCGCCCAGGGCAAAGGTCCACACCGGGGTGGTTCCTTCTAGTCGAAAGCTCTCAATCAGGCGATATCCCTGAGGCTCTATACTGCCGTCAAGCCAGCGATTGGTAGCAAGGTCATAGCGTTCGCCAGCATATACAGTTTCATCCAGTTTAGCGACCAGTAATGTTCGTCCCAATGGGGGGGTTAGAGCGGCCACCAGTAACCCGTGGTAACGTCGAGAAAGCAGACCTGCCACCGTACCCGATGCATAGCCACCGATACCATTGGTGACTAACCATTCTCGGGCTGTTGCTGTCGCCAAATCTCCACAGAGTTCCCGTCCCAATATCACATCGCCCACCTCAGATGAACCAGACTAACGTCTGCGTTGCAGCCACAGTCCCAACCCAATCAAACCTAACAGACTAATGCCCGGCTCTGGAACTGTGGCCACTGGCTGCTCAACAGGATCTGGAATAGCATCGGGCACAGAAGGAGGCGTTGGTGCAGGGGGTTCAGGCTCTGATGGTGGTACGACCGGTGCGGGGGGAACAACAGGCGGAGGGGGCGGCGGCAATGCAACAGGGGTGGGCGGTGGCGCAACGGGTGGTACTGCAACAACGCCTACACCACCAGGAGCAAAATTAGGACGCTGTCTTAAGAAAAATAAATCATTTGGATTATTATCCAGAATGACATAGCGAAAAGTCACCGTTTCATTTGGATTAACCACACCCCCAGAGAAATTGACAAAGTCTCGCACATCGGTAACTTCGTCAACATTTGAAAAGGTGTTTGACGTAAAGGGTCTAAACCGGTCTATCCTTTGGGCAAAGGAGAGACCGTCTTCTTCAGGGCTAGGAACTCCAAACTGCTCCTGCAATTCATGGTCAAAGAAAATCCAAGGGGTATTGGTGCGATTTGTTAGTACCGACTCAAATCTAAAGCCAATAAATCCTGAACTTCGCAGCCCCTGAATTGACGTAAATAAGTCTATGTTAGGGCCGGTCACATCTTGAAAGATACGAAACGCGTCAGGCGTGGTTTCGCCTCCTGTAATTGTAAAATCACCTGAAACTTCGCTAAATGAAAAGTTTTCTAAGGTTAAACTAGCGGCTTTAGCTGGAGTAGCTATAAGACTCAAAACCAATGAGAAAGCGACAGGTAAACCCCGCTTCCAGGCAAAAGATTGAGGGAACACGGTAAGTAACATAAAAAGGAAAAACCGGCTTCTCCCTCAGTCTAGCCAACCAAAATTAAATCATGGTGTTTTTTCTAAAAAAAACTTCTCAAGATTCCCTAAATCAACGACACGCTAACCACAATCGCTATCAATGTCAGATATCAATTTGTTACAGTCTTGATTTCGGTCATCCCATCATCCATAGTGTTTTTTTTATAGCTCCTTAGAGAATTTAATGCCTCTTCTAGCTGTGTTGTTACTCTATCCAGGGTGCTATCCCGACTCAACACAGGCTGACCATATTTTTTCAAACTCATTAGATTCTCTACGCCAGACTCACTAAATAGCTTAGTGGGCTGATGGATCAACGTTTGTTGTGTATTTTTGGTCCACAACCATCCTGTCTGAAGTAAGGAACGGACGCCTCTAGCGTATTTTGGATACTCCGACAGCGGTAACAGCCTCCATGGACGATAGGGCACTTCTATCGAGGCACACCAGTCTTGCCACTTAAAGCTCAAAATCCTACCACTGGTAATAACGGGAATCCAGGCTGTCCGCAGTGCATCAGCCACAATTGCACCATGCATTGCTTCAGCAAGTAACACCTCTGTTTTAGCAATAGACTCTAAAATTTTCTCAATGGACCAGCGAGGATCGATATAGCCAATGCCAGCCTCTCTACATAGAGTTTTCCAGGCATCATCTGCAAAGTTAGCATGGTGAATATGGGGCATAAAGGCATAAGCGCTACTTTTATCCCCCGCAGGGGTAAAACAGCGGCGTACCAGCATTCCTCCGTCCGTAATCGCTTTCTGACGGGGCAGCTTTAGACGCCTGGCTGACAAGGGGCCCCGCACACAGGCAATATGCCAATGGTCAGGAATATTGTCCAATGCTCGCTCGTAGCCAGCGCCGCTACTAAAAATGATCAGGCGTTGAGCATCGGCGGTTCGTTCGGGTAAACGATGATTTAGCAGCGTTCCTGTGCCAATGAACTGTGTCGTCTCGTCATTGTCAAAAAAGTCAGGAAGAAGCTGAGGCCACAACCAAGTATTTAGCTCATCACCAAAGTTTGGCTGACCATCCTGACGTCGATAATAAAAGATTTTCATTTTCTACTGTTTAACATAGCGGATTGTCTGGTAGCCCCCATCATTGTAGGTCTTTCAATTCTGTAGGATATCTAAACGATTATGACTTTTTGATGTTTATTCCACAGGTTAGTGGGTACTTTAACGATATCAACTGAACAATAACTGTTCTAGAATTGAATAAACAAGTCTTGTTGTTATAAGACATCTTTAGTAAGTAGAGCAACATAATCTTTTATAAAAACTACGAATAAGCTGTCTGACTTCTTACCCCTCAGCCCCCAACTCTGAGTTGTTTGAATATAGTCTCTCCTAAGATTTGAGCATAGGATACAGACAAGCCATCGTAAAATTATTGTCGCTGTCTTGAAGAATGGAAGATACCTGGATATATGACAATTAATTGGGTTCAGCCCCTTAAGCTGTTATATCCATTTCCATAACTGGTTTTTACTTTTAGGTCATTATTTTTAAATGCTGACAAAAAGGAGACTTTTAAGCACTGAGAAGCACGGTGAAGTCCAGCTATATAATGTTTTGTTCTTACGGACTTTCAGAGGTCATGACAGGTCAGTGTTTTGATATTTCACGACAGAGCTAACCTGCGCAAAATAGCTGTCTTCCATAGACATAGTCTAAGTAGTTTGAGGTGTTTTTTAATCTAAAAAGGAGGCTTGCTCTACAGCAGGCTGACGGTATCATCTTTCAGTATTTTCTAAAGGAGAGTTGTAATGCTTCAATTTAAAGCTGAACAATTAGGTGAAGCAATCTTAGACTTGCAACACAGCGATTTTTGTGGAGTTGCATATCTAGAGACTCTTCCTAATACAGCCCATACCAAACATCCAAAGGTTTTAACCTTTCTCAATGGAGAGCTAACCTACTGTGGTTCAGCACTGCCCAAGCCCATCGACATATCACAAAAACTGGGTCAGCATTTCAATTTAGATATTATAGGAGCTGCATTACAGCTCGCCAAAAAGAAGGTTGACGATCAAACTTCTGTTCGTCAATATCTGGAACTGTTTGTTCGCCTGAGGATATTTACCTGGCAGGACATAGAAACCTATGTCCGTAAACAGGTCGTTTTAACCTTGGAGCAAGTCCTGCCCTATGCTGGCAAACTGACGTTGAATACATCCAATTCAGTAGATCTTTCCTATGGTGATACTCCCCATGGATTTACATGGAACCAACTAGACGATGATATTACCCAACGTCGGCAAGTATGGAAGTCTTTGGCCTCTGCCATCCCTTCTGTCCATGCTATTCCCTATCAACTCTTAAAACAATCATCACAGATAACTGATACTTGGGCAAAGCAACATCTATCTCAATGGGTTAATGGTCAGCGGACACTGTCTGACATTGCCCATCAACTAGATATGGATCCCTTAGAGCTAAGTCATAAATATCTTACCTATGTTCAGAAGGACTGGCTGACGTTTGACCAGACAAGATATTTAGCAACGATAAATAAAATACAAAAGACAATTGAAAACGATATCAATAAAGTCGTTGTTAATCCCTCAAAGGGACTAGCACGCCCCCCAGCATCTTACAACACTAAAAAGCCGGATTTACCTTTACCCACAGTTCTCAGTGTCGATGATAGTCCGGTGGTCCAAGCGATGCTCAAACGAGCGATTGGGGACAGCTACCATGTTTTGCTAGCCAGCAATGCTATGGATGCCCTGAGTATCTTAAATAAGGAGAAAATCGAGTTAGTGTTTTTGGATGTAACAATGCCGGATATTGATGGTCTAGAACTATGCCGAACTATTCGTAATATCAACCGATTCCGAGATTTACCAATTGTCATGTTAACGGCTAAGGATGGAGTATTCAACAAGATTAGGGGACAAATTGTTGGTTCAACTCATTATTTAACTAAGCCGGTTGATCGCTCCAAGCTGCTGGAGGTTCTGGAGAAATATGTTCCCAGTAAGGTGGCAATTTAAACCACGCCCAGAGTGGTCATTTTGACCTGGAGGAGACTACAGGGTTGAACTTGGACGTGGTTTAGAACTTGTGTTGTTAAATAGCTATTATGGAAAACCGATCCCATCTAATTTTTGAACTTGATGACTTACGGTATGGTATTGAAACCTCTCACGTTCGAGAGATCTTTAAGCTGCCGGAACTAACACCTGTCGCTGATGCACCAGGTGACATTATTGGTCTACTGGACTTTCGAGGCACAATTTTGCCAATTATGCACCTTGCTAAACGACTGGGGCAGCAGATGCCCAGTTGTCAACTTAGCGACAGTATTATCGTCATCGAATGCCAAGGGTTGCAGGTGGGTATGGTTGTCAGTTGGGTGCACGAAGTGCAGTCTTTGCCTCCATCAATGATTGAAGCAGTACCTACCTATGAGCTGAGGGAGCATATCCATACAGCATTTGCAGCCGGTATTGCTAAGGTGAATGACAGGCTAATCACATTGTTAAACCCCGAGACACTAATTCGCCAGACTGATGCAGTGGCGATGATGGCATGGGAAGCTAGGCTTGATGATCTGGACTCTGATGATAGCATTACAGCTTATCCAGATGAGCAGGTATTTGAAGCACAACCGATACCTGTTATTACTAATTTTTTCTCGCTGTATTGTCCTGATATTTCACCAGAAGAACAGCAGATTCTGCGCCAAAGGGCAGCTCAGTTACGACATTCTCTAGAGAATACGGATATTTCTCAGCTCCAGTCTTTGGTCGTGATCAGGCTGGGAGAAGAATACTTTGGATTAGAACTACAGCAGGTACGGGAATTTATTAATGTGCGCCAGGTCAGGTCCATTCCCTGTTGTCCGCCCCATATTATGGGCAACATTAATTTGCGCGGTGAAGTTATGACCTTAATTGATATTCGGGAGACTTTGAATATGACTCGGTCAGTTGACCATGTTCCCAAGGCTGTTGTAATTGAGGTTGATGATATCGCCGCCGGTATTACGGTTGATCAGGTATTGGATGTGGTGTATCTCCCTCCATCGGACATTGTCCCCATGCCTGCAGCGTTAACCCAGACTTCTCAATCATTTTTCCAGGGTGCCACACACTACCGTGAGAAAAACTTGAGTATCCTTAATCTCCCCAAACTCTTCTCGGAGGGAGGGTTAGTTGTTGATCAGGCAGCGTAGCCAGCCCCTGGAGCTATAGACCATTATCAACGTTCTCTAGCAATTTATTTGAAATCCAACTTAGGAGTTATCCCATGAGAATTACTGAGCAGCTCAAATACAGTATTATCGGCCTGGCTGTTTTGACAGCGGGTGTAACCATTTTTGAAAATGTTCGAACTCAGGAGGGTGAGTTTGACGGATCTACGGTAAACAAAGCAGGTATTGTGCGTGGAGCTAGCCAACGACTTGTCAAACTGGAAACCCATGGACACCCCAATGATGAATTAATTACCAAAATCGATACTACTATTGATGGCCTGATCAACGGTTCTGAAGAGCTTCAGTTACACAAACAGAAAGATCCGGCGTTTGTGGCTGCCATGGAAAAGGTTGATGCTGACTGGAACGTATTAAAGACGGATGTTCTTGCATATCGTAACGATCCAAGTAAAAAGGATCAGCTGATTAAAGACAGTGAAATCTTCTTTGAAGATGCCAATAAAGCTGTAGATGCAGCTGAGAAATTTACGGTGGCACACATTAAGGAGGTAAGTAATACTCAGTTAGCGTTTTTGATCTTTGACATCGCGGTACTGGGCTTCATTTTCTGGCTTGTTTTGCGAACATCGAAGCTGCTTCAAACCTCAATTGCATCAGTGGCTGACAGTTCATCTAATATTGCAGAGACGGTTGGTGCCCAGGAAAAGGTTGTAACAGAACAGACCTCATCGGTAAACCAAACCACTTCTACCATTGAGGATTTGGGTGCGGCATCACTCCAGGCAGCTCAAAAAGCGGATACCTCTGCTAACGGTGCTCGTGAAGCCCTAACCCTATCGGAAACCGGAAGTCAGGCAGTGGAAAACACGGTGAATGAGATTGAGGACCTACAGGCTAAGGTGAGTGCGATCGCAGACCAGATTATGCAGCTAAGTGAACAAACCGACCAGATTTCGACGATTTCCAACCTGGTGGCGGACGTTGCCGACCAAACAAACATGCTGGCCCTAAACGCAGCGGTTGAGGCAGCTCGAGCCGGTGAACAAGGCAAGGGTTTCGCAGTGGTTGCAGGTGAAATTCGAAAGCTAGCTGACCAAAGTCGTGACTCAGCCAGTAAGATCGGTACCCTGGTAGAAACGATTCAGTCCTCCATTAACAGCACGGTAATGGTGACGGACGAAGGAACAAAAACAGCAAAAGCCGGTATTGAAACCGCCAAAGATACTGCCAATGTGTTCAGTAAGATTTCGACCGCGATTAACGAAGTCTATAACAACTCTCAACAGATCGCCCAGACGGCTAAACAACAGGCAGTTAGCGTACAGCAAGCAGTCTCTTCGATGAACGCTATTAACCTGGGTGCAAAAGAAACAGCTAATGCTGTGGGTAAAGTACAAAACTCTACCGAAACATTGCAGACTATTGCGGAAGAACTGCAGGTCGTAATCTAACTCTTCTGTTGTGGGGTAGAGAGACTAATCATCTAGCCCCATCTACCTCATCCAATAAGAAATATCATGTTTATCGAAGATGAAGAACTGCGGACGCTCTATCGAGACGCCAGCAAGGACCATTTAGACAAATTAGAAGCTGGATTCTTACATCTGGAAAAAAAT
Organism: Cyanobacteria bacterium P01_C01_bin.118; assembly: GCA_039045805.1. Classification (GTDB taxonomy): domain Bacteria; phylum Cyanobacteriota; class Cyanobacteriia; order Phormidesmidales; family Phormidesmidaceae; genus Leptothoe. Next base: position 8,112 of record JBCCJR010000005.1, on the reverse strand, counting down.
CCAGATGACCTGGAAAATCTGAAAGGGTTGCTTCGGGCTACTCACTCGCTCAAGGGGGACTCCCGTATGCTGGGAGTCCAAGACGCAGAAACCCTAACTCACCAACTTGAAGATCTCCTGAGCAGTGTAGAGAAAGGAGCGCGCGCCATTACGCCAGCACTCTGTGATTGTCTTTATCAGGGGTTGGACGCTGTCCGCAAAATAGCCCATGAAGCCATTACAGGGGAAGCTTCTAATGTAAGTGTATTCCATGTAATGGCTCAGCTGATCGATGCTGGAGAGACCGCTGAGGAGACCTTCAATGATGCAGCGGCTGAGGAGCGAGCTATGATGGAGTGGTGCCCCACCGAGCCCTCTCCCCTACAGCATGACCATGACGAGTCTGTCGCTGTAGTCACTCCACCTCCAGCAGAGGAGGATTACACCTTAAATACAGTTGCTGATTTCGAACCAGAAGATGAGAATCTAGCTGGCATGAAATTTGATCTTGGACAAACCGTTCCCAGTTCCCAAGACTCGGCCGAACTCACAGAACCTCCTCAGCCATCTCAACCGGAAATGGCATCAAATGAGGTCTATCACATCGATACGATCAGGGTTGAAGCACCTAGGCTTGATATTCTAGTGACTCAGGCCGGTGAGCTAGCGGTCACCAAACGGCGGATTACTCGCCGAATGGATGATATTGATAAAATTCTGCTTTTCTGGGAAGACTGGGTTCGCACTAACTTTGCCAATCGCTTAATGTTGGCTGAGTCAGACTCCCAGATAACCCCTGAAACCCTGGCTTCTATCCAAACATTTCAACAACAGACGGAAGACCGTCTCGATCAGCTAGGGGAGCTTTTAAAGTATTTGAGAACAAGTTCCTATGAGGATTCTGCACAGTTAGAAACCCTCTCTAATGATTTGGAATCAGGTATCCTTAAGCTACGCCAGGTCCCAATTTCCAAAATGTTTAGCGTTTTTCCACGCATGGTGAGGGACTTAGGCAGACATCAGAGTAAAAATATTGATTTAGTGATTGAAGGGGGAGATACCCAGGCAGATAAACGTATCTTAGAAGAAATGAAGGCCCCTCTGAGCCATCTAATCCGAAATGCTATCGATCATGGGATTGAAACGCCAAGTGAACGGTTAGCTATGGGTAAAACCTTCGCTGCCACTATTCGTCTGAAGGCCTATCAACAAGATAATCACACGGTAATTGAAGTAAGCGATGACGGTCGTGGTCTTAGCTTAGAAAAAATCAAGCGCACCGCAGTACGTCGTGGTCTGTATGCCGAGGAAGAAATAGATGAGTTGAGTTCTGAGCAGCTGCAGGAGTTGATTTTTGTACCAGGATTTTCCACTCGCAGGACTATAACTGAGATTTCTGGTAGAGGAGTCGGGCTGGATGTTGTTCGGACTAATGTTGAGCGGTTAAAGGGTACCATTGGCGTCAAATCTGAACCGGCCAAGGGTTGCACTTTCAAATTCACTTTCAATACCAGTTTAGCAACTGCCGCAGCTCTACTCGTGACAATCGATGAAACACCTTACGCCATTCCGATTGAATTTGTCGATATGATTATGCGTGTGGAGCATTCGGATATCTTTACGCTTGAGGGAAATCCTACTGTTGCTTTTCAAGGTAAGCCCTTATCGGTCGCCTGGCTGACTGATCTACTAGGACTACCTACATCTGTAGTGACACATTCGAAACATGATGCTACGCCATCCTCTATTTCCTGTATTGTTCTCAAAGTAGGTTTAGAACAGTTTGGAATATTCGTTGATGCGCTGGTAGATCAGCAGAATATCGTTTTTAAGCCCCATAGTAAACTGCTTAAACATGTCCACAATATTGCTGGAGCAACCATCCTGGGAACAGGAGAAGTCTGTATGGTATTGAGCCCCCAGGATCTGATTGAGTCTCTTCGAGGCAAACGTAGTAAGCTCATGGTACCAATATTAGACAATGCTATTACACCACCCAGAATATTATTAGTGGAGGACTCTATTCCGATTCGAACTCAGGTACGACGAATTTTAGAGGGAGCAGGCTATGAGGTCACTACAGCTGTAGATGGACTAGATGGTTTTAATAAATTGCATGAAAATAACATATTTGATGCAGTAGTGTCTGATGTAGAAATGCCGAACCTGAGTGGACTGGAGTTGACTTCACGCATTCGCCAGGAAAGCAATTATGATGAACTGCCAATTATCTTAGTGACTACATTAGCCAAAGAAGAAGATAAACACCGTGGTGCTGATGCTGGAGCCAATGCCTATATTACCAAAGGTGATTTTGATCAAAGTTTACTTCTCACGACTCTCAGGAATCTAATTTAACTATGTCTGATCTTATTGGACAGTGGGAAATGGGCAGTGATATTTGAATCTAGACGTTTTCTAGTGAATAACAGTTCTAACGTCGTATCATTCCTTAGCGGTTCTAGACCGGCAAACCTCCTGCTAGCTAGGTTTACAGCCCGCATCCTGACCTGACCAGTTACCAGCCTCAAGTGCTGAAAGCTGGGCAGGTTTTAGCTTGGGATCTATACACAGGTTCAATACCTGTTGTACTGGAGTTAGCTGATCGTCATAGCTAATAGACAGGTTAACAATGCTTTTCTCGCCATGCATTGTGCATAACCTTAAAGAAAACAAACTACAAACGTTTCTGAAGCCCATAATGAGTCCATAAAAAAAATCCAGAACGATTATTGCTCGTTCTGGATATAGATATATTTAAGCCATCTGTGACAGCTTAGTTTTCAAACATTAAACTTGTAAGCTTTTTTCAATTTGACGTAACTTAATACGAGCAAGCCCTAAGTTGGCTTTTTCTCGATCCATCACCATATAAAAGAACACATTCTCGATAGTTTCACAAATCCGGATCAGGTGATACTGATTCTTTAAGGTGATCAGGATATCTTCAATGGGTGAAACTATTCCCAGACCATCACGGGCTCTGTTTTTAGACTTAATTACCTCAGAGTTCAGCGCAATTGCTTGCTCTAGCATACGCGTAGGGAACACATTCTCATCTTTACTAGACTGACCTAGAGAGAAACCTGTAGACCAATCACCAATGGCAGCCCCAATAGCACCATCAATCGCCAGCGAACTTTGAATGGAGTCTTTAATGTTATCCATATTCAATCAATAGCCTCAGCAAAATAACAGAATCTTGTACAAACTAAGCCACACCCGGCTTTATACTAAAGTGCCCACAAGAGCTTCTGATATTCATTGATGGAGATAAGAAATAATTAGGAGGATATCTTCATCTCTTAAAGGGAATCATACTATTATCTCTTGCAATCCACGCAACAGATGGGGACTCGGCTAACTGATCCGTCAGAATTGTCTAATTATTATATGGCAATTATATGGCAATAAAATCCAGCATCATGTTATCCAAGCCCCTATTCCCTGCATTGTTCTAAAAGTTAGTTCAGAGTTTACTTCTCAATACCTAAGGAGGTTAATCTAGCCATGGCTAACCCAATTAAAGTTGTTCTTGTTGAAGATTCTGCCATTGCTCTACAAATTTTGCATCGGTTAATTGATTCATCGCCCGAGGTAGATGTTGTGGGCACAGCTCAGGATGGTACAGATGGGTTAAAGGTAATTGCCCAAACTATGCCAGATGTAATCTGTACTGATCTACAAATGCCTAAAATGGACGGCCTGGAATTTACTCAAAAGGTAATGTCTGAGTTTCCCCGCCCCATCCTGGTGGTGAGCAATACGGTACATCCATCCGACGTGGACAATATCTTTAACCTGATGCAGGCAGGGGCATTGGACTTTTTCCCAAAGCCCACATCAGGCTCGGCCACAGACTATGAAAAGCTCAAAAATTCACTCATCACCAAGATCAAGGTTTTAGCAAGCAAAAAAGTATAATCTAATAGAGGGTTATACTTTTCTATCCATTGTCTCCAGACATTTTCTTCTACATTCCAAGGGAATTTTGGCCTGATCGGTTACCAGCCTCAAGTGCTGAAAACTGGTCAGGTTTTGGCTTAGGGATTTATGCTTGGACAGTACAGACCTATCTAAAACTCAGTGAGGCGGGTATTGCATGTCAGCTAACCCACCAATTTCCAGATCAGGGTATTGTTTTATTCCATGGAAATGCAGTGCGGACTGGCAATATTTCCCCTGGGCCTAAGCGTTTGTTAGTTTGCCTGAAGGCGGAATCAACGCTATGTCATCAGGCTCAGCTGCATGTGGTGCAAAATCCTGGCGAGGTATCGCGGGTTCTGGGCTGCTACTTTATTCCCCACTGGCCACAGCCTGGGCTAAAACCACGGCTGAAGGAGCGACAGAACCGATTTGAAACCATTGCATTTTTGGGACATCGTAACAGTCTAGCCACTGAATTAATGACTCCAGCCTGGCAGCTACAGCTACGGCAGCGAGGGTTAACCTGGCAGCCTGTGATCAACACAAACGTTTGGGACAGCCATCAGTCCATCGATACCGGCTGGAATGATTATCAACAAATTGATGCCATTGTGGCGATCCGCCAATTTGGGCTAACACGTCCTGGATTTCGGAGAAAGCCAGCAACAAAACTGTATAACGCCTGGTTAGCGGGTGTGCCTGCAATTTTAGGTCGAGAACTTGCCTATCGCGCGACAGGCACTGCAGAGGTGAATTATTTAGAGGCTAACTCTATGGCAGAGCTGTTGTCTTGTTTAAATCAGCTACAGCAAGATGAGGTACTTCGCAATCGGCTGGTTAAAAAAGGACAGCTCCGTGCTCTGCAATATACGCCAGAAGTCATTACTCAACGATGGCAACAGTTTTTAAGTCAGGTGGTGATACCGACGTATCAAGATTGGTGTAGTCAGTCGAATTGGCAACGGCAGATACAGTATGGGTGGGCAAGGGGGGTGCATTATTGCGATCGCATTCAAAGACGATTAAGCAAGCAAAATTAATTAAGTTCCACTTTTGGATGTATGAACCTTTCATGGAGCATCTCTTCAGCCTAAATATTTTTGGAATTTATCAATCGCTTGCTCCTAAGCCCCTAAAAAGTCACAGCCAGGAAGCTTTTGACCACAGAAATTTGAACTTTCACCGCTAAAGGATTAGCAACCTGGAACTGTCTGGTTTCTGTATTTGTGATCCTGATCACTCAATTTCCTCAGATATTCTCAGAAATGTCTTAAATGATTTTTAGGTTGTGGTCATATGGCCTTCAGTCATTCCTAACATCATAGTATTTAAGCTAATACAGCCTGAACAACGTTGTTAGGAGCCAAATAAACACTTATTCAACCAGGGTGTAAGCAGTTCAAACATTAGAAGCTGTCGTTAGATTGAACTTTATAGGGTCATTAATTTACTAAGATTTTTCCTATGGTGATAGATAAAAAGTTTGAAGCTATTGGCGTCGTTTATTTGAATCTCAAAATTCCATACAATCAAGCTGAAGCTCTAGTTTCAGAGTGGCACCTACGCTATCCCCAGTATGATCATCAAACCTTGATTCAATGGTTTCTAGCGGGTGATGTTAGTTACGCTGACGGGAAGCTCACACTAGCAGACTACGCTACCCCAGAAGAATTAAGCAGGCTGATTCGCCAAATGCGCAGTCCAGGGGGCGTTGAGATTCAAGATCGTCGATATAAACTGAGGCTCTATCCGCGATGTTTTGTGGGCTCTGAATTAGTTCAGTGGCTGATGAGCACTTTAGGAATCACTCAAGATGAAGCGGTGCATATTGGCAAGCGTTTGCTTTATCGCGGCATTATTCATCATGTTTTGGATGAACAAGATTTTAAGGATGGCTATCTGTTCTATCGCTTTTATGTGGACGAACAGTAAGACTATTCCTCAAACTCCATCGCTTTCAGGCTTTTTTCTATCTTGGCCTGATGTTCGAGTTGCCAGTCTTCTAACGAGCGGGTTTCATCTTTCTCGGCTCGACGTTTAGCAATCTCCCAAACAGACTCTTTTTGCTCCATAGGGATTACGGCAATGCCTTCTTCATCTGCAACAACAATGTCACCAGCGTCTACCTGTACACCCCCACAGACAATAGTGCTTTGCCAGGTACCTGGACCATCCTTTTTGCCAGGAACCGGCATGGCACCACGGGCAAAGACAGGGAATTGCAGCTCGCGAACTTCTGCCACATCTCGAATCACACCATCGATTACAAAACCAGCAATCCCACGCTGTTGGGCGGTAGCGCACACATTGCCCCCCGCCATGGCATAGTCTACATCCCCTGCTTTTACGACAATAATTGACCCTGGTTCAGCTCGATAAATCGCCCCATGGAGCATCAGGTTATCCACTGGAGCGCAGCTCACCGTATAGGCTGGTCCGGCAATACGAGGGATGTGGGGCCACATTTGCCGAATGCCCATATCCATAAATTGCTCACGCCCAATAAGAGCATCGGCATAGGTGGTGGGAGACAACTCACCAAATTTTGAGTATTGATTCATGGGCTAACAAAAGACTGGCCAGGGTTCTACCATACACCTGCGATGTAAGGTAACCGATAGTCTAACGAATGGAAAGTCTGGTGGCCGGTAACAGTGTTTGACAGGTTTGTTGATTGCCTGGCAACAGTGACTGTGATCAAAATGTTGTTACTTCAAGACAGTTTTTCCAATTATGACACTTTTGCCAAAGAGTTCCCTAATTTATGGGATACCCCCTGCGACAAATCTACCAGATCGAGAACATAGGCGGATTAATGGGGCTCACGGTGAATATCTATCTACACACAATAGGGACATGTCATGATCGCTCAAGCTAAATGCAGTAAATGTAATAAGGGTTTCACCGATGATTTATGGTGTGACCAATATTGTCAGCAGTGTTGGGAACGCTTTAGTGCCGAAGTTTGGTCAACGGTAATGGAACAGCTAAAAGGTCTCGTAGAAAAGCCCAATGAGCTAGTTCATTAACTCAGAAATATTCGACCAGCGTCAGAAAATACACGGAAGTAGACGAAAGTAAAGTACGTTTATCACAGTTCAAGAAAAGTTGATACGCTCATGGAATCAGACTAGTCTCCGATGAATATACTGATGGAGGGGCAGCCAGACGACCTGAAAATAAGCCACTTTAGATTCAGAGGGCGGACATACTGCTCCTACTTATGTGTAACTTTCTATGACTAAACCGCTTCCGCTCTGAAACTGCTTAGTTTCAGAGCGGAAGTTATTTTTGGGAACCAATGCTTAGTTTGATAAGTCCATTTTTGTCTCAAGATTAAAGGTCAAGGACATCCTTACCTTTTGAAGCTAAGGAGCAAGCGACTGATAAATTCCAAACATATTGAAGCTGAAAAGATGCTCCATGGAAGGCCTATACATCCAAAAGTGGAATTTAATGAATTCTGCTTGCTAAGCCAAAAGCATCAATACAAACTGATAGTGCATAGGATTTATTTTATAAATGCATGATCTCAGTATATTCACCGTGGTAGTTTCACTGATTTTCAAATGAAACTAGAGCTATAGTTTCATAATGATGTTGATATGGGTACAAAAGAACCTGTGCTCCCGGTGGAACAGGCTTTGTTGGAGTCCTTAGACTCTGAGCAGCTTAATCTGGTTGCTGAATGGGTAGCCACCGAGAAAGGATTGAGGGTGGGTGAAAGCCATTACGATCATATCGAAGAGACCCTAACCGACATGTCCGATCGATTGATAAAGCTCATACCAATGAGTAAATCCAGCTAGGACCCTCAATAAGTAAATACCTAATAAATACTTCATTATATAAATCATTAACACATCGGCCCCTGGCGTTATTATCCTGCCAGGGGCTTTTGAATTTGGAACAGGCCTCAGGCCTAATCGCTGTGCTAAGGAAAAAGTTGAGAAATGTGTTGAGTAATTGACTCGTCTTTGCTGACACTACAACCATGGGCAGGTCACCCATAAAAAAGGTATGCAAGAGATCTGGTGGATTTTGATGTTTCGACTCAAGGCTCAGCTGGCGTTGATCCAGCTGGCTACGGTGGAGCCCTATGGCAGCATTGCCTATGAGTATGAGAAAAATTCCTATCCTCTGGCTATGGCTGATGTGCTGTGGGGGCAACCGTCAGCCGGGCTAGATTTTTTGCAACAAATTGAT
>JBCCJR010000004.1:0-48968 GCA_039045805.1 Cyanobacteria bacterium P01_C01_bin.118 | reverse complement strand
AGGTACCAGCAGCTATCACCAGAAAAAGACAAATATCCGCCCAGCTGTCCGCCTGTCGCAGTCGCGGAGTACTTACCCCCAGCCGTCGAGCAATAATGCCATCAAAAATGTCAGACACAATGGCTAAGCTGTAGCCCACCACAAACCACAGCCCTGTTTGCTGATCGATAGCATCCCACAGCAATAGCGCAGCCATCACAAACCGAAAACCGATCAACAAACTGGGAACTTGAGCTAATGTCACCATAGGTCAGCAAAACAAAAGACGGTACTCAATGACCTTCACAAACTAGATAATTGTTTCCGCTATCTAGGCTCTCGCTTAGATTAAATCTATGATTTTAGAAGTTGCCATTTTAGACGTAAAACCAGGAGAGACTGACGCATTTGAAGCCGCCTTTCAAGAGGCTCAATCGATTATTAGTTCCATGCCTGGCTATGGTGACCATCAGCTACAAAAGTGCATGGAAAAAGACAATCGCTATGTGTTGTTAGTAACCTGGCAGACCCTGGAAGATCACACCAAAGGATTTCGTGAGTCGGACGAATATCAGCAGTGGAAAGCATTGCTCCATCACTTTTATGATCAGTTTCCTGTTGTGGAGCATTATCAACTGGTGGCAGGCAACAAGATATTAGAAAGCTGAGTTTCTATGGTAGAAACTCAGCTTTTTTAGGAATATGCAACCGTTTTGAGAGACTTGGCGATAACTGGTTCCCCTTGATAAGGCTGCGGTGTACACACATCTTGGACTGCAGCTCGAAATCCTGCATTAGCCCCCCCTTAGTCCCCCCAATCCTAGGGGGAAACTCAATTCAAAGTCCCCCAGAATATAGCCCAAGGAGTATTCAAGAAAGGGGGATTTAAGGGGGCCTGCGACAGTGACAGCGACTTTACGATGACTTGTATGTACACGGCAGCCTTGGTAAGGGGAACCGCTGCCAAACCAACCGTGACAAAGTATCTAAATCTCTTTCATCACCTTATCCATAGCCGCCAGCACCCGATCCACATTCTCAGGCTGACTGTTGTGCCCCATCAGGCCAATGCGCCAGACCTTACCGCCTAGCTCACCTAGACCATTGCCGATCTCAATATTGTGATCAGCCAGCACCTTTCTAGTCACGGCCTTTGCATCCACCCCATCCGGAACCCGAACAGTAGTTAACGTGGGCAAACGATTCTCCTTAGGTACATGACAGCTCAGACCCATCTCTGCCAACCCATCCCAAAGCTTTTCAGCTGTTTTTTGATGACGCTCCCAGGAATTTTCCAGCCCTTCTTCAATCACCAGACGCAGCGCTTCGCGGATGGCATAGGTCATGTTGACCGGTGCTGTGTGGTGATAGGTACGGCCCTTGCCCCAATAGTTACGTAGTAGAGAAATGTCCAAATACCAGTTGGCGACTTTAGTCTGACGCTTATCCATTTTCTGCAATGCTCGCTCACTCATGGTGAAAGGAGAACTGCCGGGAGGACAGCTAAGACCCTTCTGGCTACAGCTGTAGGCCATATCCACACCCCATTCATCCAAGAAAATAGGCACCCCGCCCATGCTGGTCACGGTATCGATCAGCAGCAGACAGTCAAACTCACGACATAGATCGCCCACACCGTCTAAAGGTTGACAAGCGCCGGTGGAGGTTTCTGCATGGACCAGCGCCAGAATAGCAGGACGATGCTCTTCTAAAGCAGCCCGTAGTTCAGCCAGACTAAACACTTTGCCCCAAGGCTTGCTAATGCTGCGGACGTCAGCACGATAGCGCTCAGCCATGTCCACCAGACGATTGCCAAAGTAACCGTTGATCCCAACCAAGACCACATCCCCAGGCTCTACAGCATTGGCCAGGGTGGCTTCCATCGCTGCAGACCCAGTACCGCTGATAGGCAACGTCATCTGATTTTCGGTTTGCCAGACGTAGCGCATCATCGACTGGACTTCATCCATTAGATCCAGGTAAGCGGGATCCAGGTGACCGATGGGCTGACGGTTCATAGCAGCAACCACATCAGGGTTAGAGTTGGACGGGCCAGGCCCCAATAGCAAACGCTCGGGAATGTCTAGAGGAGCAGGTGTGATGCGAAAAGTCTCGTTTATTTTGGGTCGGGATACAGTCAGGCTCATAGCGATGTTTAACGGATTGGGACAGCTAACAAATTGTAGCGATTGCAACAGAATTATTTTTATTGTCTGACGGAATGGCCCATTCGTTAAATAAACCTTGCCCATAGCCAGACCTGGGGTTTGCTATGAAGACCCTGCAGGTTGGACCTTGGATGTGACGGGGTAAATTTGTGCCAGAGAACTTGCGAATATGGGAGTAAAACGCAATGCAGTTGGAAGAGTTGAAACGTCGCTGGCAGGAAAACCCTGGGGTGGAATATCGATGCGATCGCAACCTCAATCTCTACAAAACCCCAGACGAAACGGGCCTCGTTACCCAAGCTGCCGCCGGATACCAGCTGAGAATTACTGAGATCGCAGACCGTGGCATCCAGGTCACATTAGTGGCCGACGACTACCCCGGCTGGCTACGTTTAGATGCGCTGGAAGCACTCACCCCAGCAACATCCCTGTATCAAGCCCCTACCGTCACCCGCATCCATATTGAACAGGCAATTCCTGGAGCCATCGCCTTTACCCAGGCGGCCATGGCCGTCACTAATGAGTACCTGTGGGGCGGCACAGTCGCCCCCAACTACGACTGCTCTGGTCTGATGCAGGCCGCCTTTGCCTCCGTTGGTGTGCCCTTACCCCGCGATTCTTACCAGCAAGAAGCCTTTACAAAAACCCTTGATAAAGACGAACTGCTGCCAGGAGATCTAATATTTTTTGGCACACCGGAGCGCACTACCCACGTCGCCCTACACCTGAGCAATGGACGCTACATTCATAGCTCCGGCAAAGACCAGGGTCGCAACGGTATCGGCATCGACTCCATCCTTGATCTCAGCGACCCCGTCAGTCACACCTATCACAAACAATATCGCTGCTGCGGTCGCATTATGAAGGGCTACACGCCCCTAACGGCTGAGTAAGTTGGGCAATTCTAGCCGATGGGTATGCACAGAACCGAACAATCATTGCCCAGCCCAAAAACTTATGGAACTCATCCCCCAAACAGGTTGCAAATCGCAGAGACCCTGTTACCCTGTGCTAAAACCGTAGGTAAATTCTCGACCTAAATCCAAACTCTGAGTTACAAACCTTACAGTTTTGACCATGAACAAGGTTTAATACTCGTGACCGCAGTCAAATCCGTGACCGTAGTCAAATCCGTGACCGTAGTCCTAATCGTCCCCTGTCCCATCAACTTAACACCGACGTTTTATGCGCTGGCTCTCCCAATCCATGGTTAAACGCATCCTTCGCTGGTTTTTGTTCGGTGGCATTCTGTTCTTCCTTGCCAAAACCCTTAAAGATCACTGGCAAGAAGTCAGAAGCCTTGAAATAACTAGCGCTACCTGGCCATTACTAACCGTTGCCCTGGGTATCACCCTGATTGCCCATATTTGGTCAGGCTGGGTATGGCATCTAATTTTAAAAACTATTGGCCAACCACGGGATGGACGCTGGTCAACAGTGATCTATTTGAAAACCAATATTGCCAAGTATTTGCCAGGCAATGTGTGGCATTTCTACGGTCGAGTACGGGCGCTGCAATCGACGGGATCGTCTACCGGAGCAGCCATTGTCGGTGTGGTGTTAGAACCCTTACTAATGGCAGCGGCGGCATTAGGACTAGCGGCTATCAGCTTTAGCGTTACTGGAGCTAGCGATTGGCGACTGCTGGCGGTGTCTCTGGGGGCGCTAGTGGCCATGCTCGTGGGCATCCATCCCAAGTTTCTAAACCCGGTATTGCGGAAGCTGGGTAAGGCCAAGGCCAAGGCTCAGGGACTGTCGGTGATTACTAGCACTCTGCGGTTACAGCACTATCCATGGCGATCGCTGCTGGGAGAACTGGGTTTTGTCAGCCTGCGGGGTCTGGGCTTTTTGATGACCATTATTGCGCTGCAGTCCCTACAGCCAGGCCAAATTTTGCCGGTGATGGGGGCGTTTAGTATTGCCTGGTTATTGGGGCTGGTGGTGCCGGGTGCACCCGGTGGGATTGGGGTGTTTGAGGCGGTTGCGATCGCGCTCCTCGGCAATCAACTGCCCACCGGTCTCCTGATCAGCAGCGTTGCCCTTTATCGTCTGATTAGCACCCTGGCCGAAGCCCTAGGCGCTGGCCTGATTTGGGTAGAAGACCGTATCGCCGACCTGATGGTGCCGGTCGCCAAAGCAAAAAAACGAATCCTGCTCTTACCTCCTGGTAAAGATGAGCTTTTGGAAAAAGAAGACACAGCCCCCACTCAGTTAGAGAACGCTGCAAGTCCTGAGAATCTTGAACTGCCAGAACCCGCCAGTGAAGCAATGCCTCTAGCAACATCAGTCGCAGAGGATAGTATTGAAATAACAAAACCAGAGGATACAGAGGATATAGCTGAGGGTGCGGATAATACTCCCGTCAACGAAGAACCGGATGTAGATGCTTCTATTTTTGAGGAAACAGAAAACCTGAACGAGGACATACTGCCAAAAATGTCCGATCTCGCTCCTCAGCTAAGAGAATCGATAAAAGACCCGGAAAAGACAAATTCCTCTGAACCAATTTTGCCATCGTTTATCTCTCAACCTCTCAAGGAAGAAGAAAAAACCATTTCCCAATCTGTTTCGTCTCAAAAATAATCGCCTCAAAATTTGTCTCTCAGAGAGAGATTGTAATGCGGGCGATTATTTGTATTCTGCCTGCCGTGAAAAAATTTAAGAGCAACCACAAGATTTAAGGGCACCTCCTGGTGGATGCTCTTAAATACTGAGCACTATCAATCCGGTTTTTGTATAAGTCAAACCATATCTAGAGACATCTCAACTCACGGACAACAGTTTTTCTACCCGATCCACTACATATTGAGTCGTCTCTTCCAAAAACTCTAAATCTAGACTCTCTAACGTATCACTGTCCCGATGATAATTTGGGTTGCGAAAATTTGCCGTATCACTCACCATCACCGCCCCAACATTCTTTAACCAAAACGGTACATGGTCACTGCGAAACAAATCCGGCATAAACGGCAGCGCCCCAACTGGCACAGACAAGGTTACTGCCTCTAAACCGCCTTCATCAACAACATTAAACGCAGCCAACAAATCTGGATGTTCTGCATCGCCAATCACCCCAATAAAATCTCCTATATCAGGAAATCCATCCTGTTCTAACCCAGCCGGATAGTTTTGGCACCCAGGTTCATAGCAGGCATACCCCAACATCTCCAAAATCACCGCACCATCTAAACCCTCCAAGTTTGGTGCCTCACCAACAAAAGCATTACTCCCCAACAATCCAGCCCCCTCTGGCTGTAATTCTTCCTGATCAAAAAAGACAACCTGAAGAGTTTTATCCGTAGGGTAATCGGCAAAGATACGGGCAATCTCCAACGCGGCTACAACAGCACTGGCATTATCATCTGCTCCAGGCGACCCCTGCACAGAATCGTAATGGGCACCCACCAGAATTTTGTGGTCAAGGTCCTGGCTGCCTGGGCGGATCACACTGAGATTAGTACCTGTGCTTTCACCAGAGCCAAAGGGTTGGAGGATAGGCTCATAGCCGTAAGCCTGCAGTTGCTGCATGAGGTAGGCACGGGTACGGGCAAGGGCAAGATCGGTGTAGCGTTCATTGACGAGTTGAGAGAGATGCACTCTTAACTGTCCCGTATCCACTGCTAATGTCCTCAAGTGCGCGGTCGAGGACATCTGGTAAAACACAAACATGCCTACTACCAACGTCAGCGCACCTACCCATAGTCCCAAACGCCTAAATTGATTACCCATAGCTCATACTAAATACCTTTGATGTATCCGATATAGAGACGTCGTCCACTGTAGCTTGCCGTAATCAACAGCAGCCCAGTTTCTCCATTCTATGAAAACGTCATCTAAACTCAACACAGCCCAACGCAATATTGCCTTCCTAGCAGCGAGCTATGGCAGCTTATTTTTATTGATTCTCTGGGCCGCTTATACCAATAATTTACCCCTCGATTTACTGGCAAAAATCCCTTACTACGACAAGATTGGCCATGTGGTGCTTTATGCTACCGCCAGCTATTTGGGTCATCGCGTTTTTAATCAACGGCACTTCAAAGGCAAGCGATGGTTGCCCATATTTCCAGTTTTATTTGGCCTGGTGATGACGGCAGAGGAAATCGTGCAAGGGATATCGCCCTATCGAACCTTGGATTCACTGGATTTAGTCTGCAGTTTGGGTGGCGTGGTATTGGGGTATTTCTTGGCTGAACCTGGTAAGACACAAAGCTAAGAGCAATAGTTCTATACAGCCGGAAACACTGAAATCTCAAAAGAACGACTAATTTTATATACCCAGTCAATGTTGACTGACTTATACTGAAATAGCCATCTAGATAGCCATCTATGACACAGTATTCTATTGCGCAGGCACGCGATCGCTTTACCCAGCTGGTCCACGAAGTGGAGCAAGGCAATTCGGTAGAAGTTACCCGTCGGGGGCAGCGTGTGGCGGTGCTGATTTCTGCTGAAGAATACGACCGTTGGCATAAACCCAAGCAAGATTTTTGGCAGTCTGTCCTAGCATGGCGGGAAAAGTTCGGCTTAGATAACCGTGATGAAGACGAAGCAGACCGTGAGTTTGAGACCATCATGGAAAATGTGCGGGATAAATCTCCTGGACCTGAGCCATTTGAATGGTAATGGCGATCCGTTTTTTGTTGGATACGAATATTCTGTCGGAGTCCACTAAGCTCCGACCAAATGCCCAGGTATTAGGTCGCTTAGCTGAAAATAGTGGCCAGTTTGCAATAGCTTCTGTCACATATCATGAGCTGACGGTTGGTTATTTAAGATTGCCAGACTCTCGCAAACGACGAGAGTTAGAAGTCTACATGAGCCAGAGCATAGAAGGGATACTGGAGATTTTGCCCTACGACAACACAGCCGCCCGATGGCATGCCATTGAGCGCACACGATTAAGTCAGTCAGGCAAAACACCAGCCTATGTCGATGGACAAATTGCTGCGATCGCTGCGATCAACAATCTCATCTTAGTGACTCGTAACACCAGCGATTTTCAGTATTTTCAGGATCTAAAAGTCGAAAACTGGTTTGAGTAATGTGTGGTATCTAGCTACGCCAAGTCTAAATTATGCTAGATACGCGCACTAAAAAGATTTCAACAACCTTACCAATTCAGTGCGCTCAAAAACATATACATGTTTCACCTTACCTGATACCACTGCAACCTTCGCAGCAGAAAACACTAAAATCGACGTCACAAAATTTACCTTTTTTGCCCTTTTAACCTGTAATGCCTGCTTCATGACCTGAGCAAGAAAATCTTTCTCAAACGGATACTGTTTATTGCCCAAACGCCGGTATAGCTTACTAGCTTTTGCAAAGACAGTCCCCTTATGAGACTTCACATCGATCACAAAAGTCTTTTTACTCGGCGAAACACAAATAATATCGATATCCCCTCCCCCCTTACCCAAACGATTTCCATACTCTATTTGCCAACCGTCATTTGTCAGTTCAAAAAGCTCATCAGCAATATCTTCTTCACCTTTCGCACTTTGATCGGCATGATTCGCCCTTTTCCATAGGAAAACACCATTAGCGACTAAAACTATCGCCATAATCGTAGTCGCAATATAGACAAGTGGCGGTAAAACCTGAGTGTTATTCACATTAGGATTTGAATCAGCCAGTGGCTGTAAAATCACCTTAATGAAGTTAGCCAGCAGAAAAGGCAAATAAATAACAATACCTGCCCCGACAAAAGAACCTATCGCTTTGTAACGTCGAAAAAATGCTAACAAACGAATATTACGACCAGCCCGTCCCTTAATATTTGCCATGAATGAGTTCGATGCTTAAAGATGCACATTCATATAACAGCGAAAAATTTGCCAATCGCCATTGAGGACTGTATGGAGACTTCAACCGTACTTAATACAAGACGATATTCCTGCGGTTACTGCCTTGAAAAATTTGTAGGTTTAATTGGTTGAGACAGTTCTTATCTTCACTCGATTATGGCTTCTCTTTGCAAACCGGCTAGCCAAACTCAAACCATGCAGGGATTAACGTTAAATGGATTAATACCTGCGCCCAAACATCGATACAAAAAGCAAACCCAGCCTAGTAAATCCATTACGCATCGCTCTATTTACTGGACAGATGAGCTGGCAATTTCAGACTCGTCCACTACCCTATCGCCTTATTACACGGCTCTTGCTTTAGGGGCAACGGTGGTCTGCTCTGCAGGTGCTTTGATGCAGTATGCAGAGGCCCCGCCACAGACAGAGAAGTCAATATCAAATAAGGCGATAGTTACGGCAGAGCAGTCTGAACTATCCAATGCTGTTAACACTCCCCCAATAGCAGCTTCTCAAACAGCAGCTTCTTTTAGCCCACGACCAGGAATCAACGCCACCTCCTGTCAGGATGACAATTGCCAAGCCCAGGGATCTAGCGAACAGAGTATTACCCAATCACAGCTGCAGCCGACAGCAGAGGTACAGTTTCAAGCCAGCACATTGCACAAACTGCAGAGCCAGCAGGCTATTTTGGCCCACCGCAGCGATGACATTGCCCAGCGGCAGGCCGCACTGGTAGCAAGGTCTGAAAAATTAACTCAGCAGTTTGCAAATGTGACTACCCGCTTAGGCATCCATCCCGAGGATGCAGAGCAAATTGCAAGCCTACTTAATACAGATTCAACCTATCAAGCAAACCGTCTAAACCTCAGCGGTCTTAAAACGGCAATCGCTATCGAATATAGCAAGCCGGTCGTAAACAACGCTCAGCTTGATGTGCTCTATAGCCAATACGCACAAGAGTTAGAACAGCTACACGACCTCGCTCAAGATGTTCTAGCTCAGTACCTCGTTGAGGTCAGTGCTGGGTTGTCTGTACCCATCTGGCAGGACGAAGAAGTCTATAGCCTCCTCCGTACACTGATGGATGTTGCTCATTTCCGCCAAATGCAAGTTATTGAGCACAATGTACTGGCACAAATGGATGCGCAGTTAAATCAACAGAGAACGAAATTAACCGCTCTAGTAGAGGAAAATAGTTCTTTGATGGCCATGGATAGGGACCAGCTGGACCAATTTTTTTGATTTATATCCGAGATGAATAGCTTAGGCTGTGTTGTAAAGATCATCTGAAAATCACTACGGCCAAGCAACCATGAACTGCCATATCTCTATCCAGCTCAACCCTACACGGCTAAAAATTCATGGCCATGAAATCCGCGAAGCGGCTGGATTGAATAAGGGCTGGGTAGCCGGGATGCGTTTTTTTCTACTCTGTCTTACCGCTGATGACTTGAGTGGTCTTTATCAATTGCTAGATCTAGTAGATGAGCACAATCATCTAGTATCTGCTATTGAAATCGACCTTCAAAATGCTATTTCTGGCCAAGAAAGTGGCTCCTTACAAGAGCTGGAAGAAGTCGTGAAAATATTCACTCAAACGAAGCAACAGGTCCTGCACGCCATCGCTCAGCACGGCAGTCAAGACAGCGCTGCTAGCAGTAGTATCCCAATGAGTTGCCCTGTGAATCAAACTCAGAACATTTACAGCGGGTTAATTCGAAAATCCTATTCCCTAGCAACACAGGCTCAGACGTTAGTTCTCAACGATAAAGTTGTCATCACAATTAACAGTCAAATTACAGCCAGAAACTACAAACAGACATTACGCAATGACAAAAGCGCCCTCCAGCGGCCTTTACCTGCTTCAGCCCACGTGTAGGATTTAGTTTAGAATCCTCAGGAGGTAGTCTACTGGATGGAAGATTGGTAAAGCGGCATATAAAAGAGCATTGCCCCTTATACTATTGAGAATGCTACAAGAAATGAGATGAAATCTTCAGTGTTTTCTAAAGGTCTTCGACACTGGTACAGAATAGGATTAGGACTTAGTCTTATTACCATTATCTCAACTTCAAATAAGATTTCCGTTTTTGCACAAACCGCTACGACTGCTACATTTGACCTCGATGCTGAGCTACGGGATCAGGATCAGTTTTATAACCTACCCTACCCCTCAGATTTTCGCATTGATGAAAATGGCCGACCTGACCTGTCTGGCTTTCCGGTTTTTTCAAAAAAGAATTTTGGATTGATTAAGCGTTTAAAGACGATTGCTAGCGATCGCACTGGCTTTCCCACTACCGCTGCCGGCTATTTCCGATTTAATCAACCCCTTGAGTCCCTGGATGTTGACCAACTCATCCCAGCAGCAAACGATTCCCCCATTTTACTCATCGATATTGATCGCAATTCACCAGAACGGGGCCGTCTTTTCCCAGTAGTCGCATCCACACCAGCGCCAGACCCGTTTTACGTACCTGAGCATTTGCTGGCAGTTTCCCCCTTTCCCGGCATCGTCCTAAAACCTAATCGACAATATGCCTACGTAGTACGCAACGATCTCAAGGATGCCAATGGCCAACCGCTACAAACAACAGATATCTTTGCCCAACTTCGGCAAGGGGGGATTCCCCAAGGTCAAATGAAACGGAAGTTTCGAGCCTATGCCCTCTATCAGCCTCTATGGGAGACCCTCGACCAGTTGGCCATCAATCGAGAGAGTGTGGTGGTCGCTACAGTGTTTACCACTGGGGATGTAGTCGCTGAAATGGCCCAGCTCTCCGATCAGGTGCTCAAAGACTACCAACCCTCGATTCGATCGCTAAAACACGACCCCAACCAGGTGATTTCCGATCTGGACTATTGCAAGTTCACCGCCAAAATTAGACTGCCTCAATTTCAGAAAGGGCTGCCGCCCTATTTCTTCTACCAGGAACGGGAAGGGCTGTTTGCATTTGACCAGAACGGTAAGCTCAAACGCCAGCGATATCGCACAATTCCCGTAGTCATTACCCTGCCTAAAACACAGATGCCCTCCCAAGGGTATCCCCTGGTCGCTTATTACCACGGCACAGAAGGCTTAAGTACGCAGGTGGTGGATCGTGGTCCCATCCCCCGCGAAGGGCGATCGCGATTACCGGATCGCGGACCAGCTGACGTAGTCGGTAGTCAGGGGTTTGCCTCTGTGGGTAGCGCACTACCCTTAAATCCAGAGCGTCTGGTCAATATCTCGGCTATCATTTTCTCCGATCTGTTGGATGGCCGCATCTATCTCAACCCCGTCAATCTATCTGCCTATCGAGATACGTTCCGCCAGGGTGTGATTGAACAAAGACTCTTGCTATCAGCTCTGGAACAGTTGCGCATCTCCCCAGACGCGTTGAACAGCTGTGAGGGACCTACGTTACCGGCTGGAGCAACCCATTTTCGATTACAAACAGATGAGGTTATTGCCCTTGGGCAGTCCCAGGGAGCCCAATATGCCGTCATGCTGGCAGCAGTCGAACCAAGAATCACAGCAGTGGTCCCCACGGGGTCAGGAGGATTTTGGGCACTCTTATTTTCTAAACTAGCCGGACCTGATAGCGCAGATGAAGATTTACGGGAAATTGGCAGACTCCTGAGACAGATACTGCAACAATCCGAACCACTGGATCATCTATACCCAGCGCTGCGACTACTCCAAAATTCTTGGGAATCCGTAGAACCGATGGTCTATATGCCTCGCATCGCTAAACGACCGTTGCCTGGCCATCCAGTACGATCAATTTATCAACCAGTAGGACAGAACGATAGTGATTTTCCCGAAGAAGTGTTTAATGCCATAGCATTGGCCAGCGGTGTGCAGCAGGCAGGACCTATACTCTGGCCAGAGATGCAAGACTCGTTAGCATTAGAGGGATTAGATGGAATTCTCCCATATCCGGCCTATCAAAATATGAATAGTGAAACGGGTGTGCCTTACACCGGGATTGTGGTGCAATATGAGGGCGATGGCATTGCCGATTCCCACACGATCTTTTCCCAACGACTAGACGTGAAATACCAATATAGCTGTTTTATGAAAAGTCTTCAGCAGCAGGATAGTGGCGTTGTTTTAAGACCTCGTCCTGTGTTACCACCTTGTTTGTTGCCGACACTCTCCGAATCGCCCTAAAACTTAAGCGCTCCAGGCTGCCATGACAGCCGTAATCGCTTTTAGATCGGCATAAAAGTCTGATCTATGATCCGTCTCACCTATCTCTGTTGTCTGTTGCGGAGCAATTGGAATCAGCTCAAAACCACATGCCTGGGCAATGGTTGAATATATTTGACTCCAGGTTGTTTGATCTGTCTGGTTAAATAGCTCCAGGATTTTTGCCCCTGGCTCACAAAAGGCTATATTGGCTAATGCTGCACCGTGGGGACTAACAATATAGTTGGATTGATTAAACAGCTTAGCCTGAGCGGCCACACTGAGATTATCGGCAACGATAATCTCAAAGCCATAGCTGTCTAACAAAAATCGTAGTTCATTCTCATTAATTATTTTTCTACCTGTTTTTACATGATCCCGCGTCAGATAAATTCTACGGGTAGGATTTGCGGTGGGATTTTTGATAAACGTAGACTTAATCAGCTTACACAGGTCAACGCTAGGTTCTAGACGAGTCTCATTTAACTTAATGACAACAATCTCACTAGCTTTAAGAGATTTAATACGTTTAGCATCGATAATTTTCCAGTACTGAAACCCCAAGCTTCTGAGCGCCTGTCTTTGATATGGATGTCCCAGACGTCCAAAATGAAAATATAATTTGTCAATTTTAAGTTCTTTTCTATGATTACTGAGATAAATCAGCTTAGGTAACGTTTCATAGGTCCAATGATAATAGGAGTAATTTCTTCTCTCATGGACCAGACAGGCCACCCGCTTATGATTAAGCCGTTTTTCCACAGCAGCCGGATCCCGAGGTCGCCGTTGTTTACTACTCAGCTCCCTTGGGAAATCGATAAATGTGCCCTCCCTGTCATAGGTTTCTCCCTTATCATTGATAAAACCGTCTTCAACTCGGAGCAATGTGATAAGAGAGTCCTGCGTCTTTATCAGAGTGCTGTTTATGCCATTCATACCCCCTAAAGCTCCTTGACTCAGCGCCGAGCAACGGATTAATCACTAAAAAGAATTCCAAGATAACCACTCCCATTGTTCGCGGCACAAATGGGCAACCAATCAACGGAAGAGTTACCAGGAATAGTGGTCAAGCTTGAATAATTTGCTTGTACATTAACTATAGTTATTCTGAGGCATAAAGCCACCCTAGACTTAGGTCTAATAGCCAAAACCAACTCTATTCATGTGCTGCCGCAAAATCAACAACACCACTCTCCCCAAAACGCTACGCTAATGATTGGTGGAACTATCAAGGAAGCCCATGTATAGAATTGCTGGTGTCGATGAAATTTCAGCCCCAGACTTTGCTCAGCGGCAGTTAGAGGATGAACTACAGCTCGTAGATGTACGAGAGCCTGAGGAGGTTGCGATCGCTCACCTACCCAACTTTATCCACCTGCCTCTAAGCCAGTATCCAGACTGGGCCGACCAAATTTTTAGCCATCTAGATCCCAGCCTAGAAACAATCGTTATGTGTCACCACGGGATGCGCTCAGCCCAAATGTGTCAATGGCTCCAACGTCAGGGGTTTGAACGGACCAAAAACCTATCCGGTGGGATCGATGCTTACTCTCGACTTGTAGACAGCACCATTCCCCGCTATTAATGGCCTAACATCCTTTCATTCATCACGGTAGGGGTGCTCCATTCATCGCCCCTCCCCAAACTTCCACTCCCTACTATGCTCAGCCAGCTGCAAACCCTCGTCCGCGAAGTCGATGGCCGCTATGCTACCGATAACGAACTCCTGTTTTTGCAAACCTATTTACACACAGCCAGGCTCAGGTTTAGTGCTTATCAAAAAATTCAGAAAGCTGAGACCACCATTATCCAGCAGGTCAAGAAAAAGCTCGTTGGCATCGATCCCCAACTCCTCCGCCGAGGCAAAGTAGACCTCAGTGCCAAGTGGCAGCGGGATACCGTCAGGGGGTTACGATTCTGTGCCCATGCCCTACTAATCGGAGACGAAGACGGGTTAGAGGAGAACTTTCTACTGTGGTTTCAATCAGTGATGCGCTCCTTTAAAGCTCAGCCAAGCTGCAATATCACCTACAAAGCCTTACAGGATGTGGTGCGACAGTACCTCACCCCACAAGAAGCTGAGTTATTTTGCCCAATTTTAGAGCAGGCCAGACTTTTGCTCGGACAATAGAGTTACCCTGAAGATAGCTCAGGTACATCCCGTCTTATGGACACTCCGTCGGTTCATTCCCACAAGCTCCGCCAGCAAAGCCCGAAAAAGCATAACCACTATAAGTTCTCCGACTTTTTTCAGTTTAATGGGACCGATGGCACCATTACTGATTGGAACGGTAGCCGTAACATCCTCACTAGCGAAGACTTTATTATCGGGCTGCTAGAAGGACTCGAAGAAGAAGTAGGAGCGGCCTCAGCGGCGGTTATGTATTCCATCGGTGTGGAATGGGGAAAACAGGACTCACTGTTTTTTGATCAGTGGTTTGAGCGCGAATATAACAGCAGCCCGCAGCAGGCTAATTTGATGTTTTTGCTAGAGACCTGGTGGTGGCCATTTACGGCTCAAGGGTGGGGTCGTTGGGAAATCGATATGGCGGATAGGCAACAGGGCTTTATGTTTATCAATCTTTTTGACTCAGCCGTAGCCCGTACTTTAGGAGATGTTGGCAAACCTGTCTGTTATCTCTATGCAGGTCTATATGCCGGTTTTTTTACCGAAATGGTTCGCAAACAGCTCAGCTGTATCGAAATCCAGTGTTATTCCATGGGGGAGACCTATTGCAAGTTCTTGCTAGGGGCTAAAGAACGGATCGATGCAGCCGCATTTTGGCTGAATGAAGGCGCAACAGCCTCTGACATTGAAAAGCGTTTGCGGACAGGAGAGGCGATGCCATGAACAATCTGCCGTCATCTCCCCGAGCGCAAAAACTAGACGTCGTTTCAGTACAAGATTTCTTTGCCCAGATCAACTGGTACGGAAAGAGCCTGGGCAGTAATGAGACTCTGCTACTGACAGACAATCCCTATGAAACCGTTGGACAGTTTTTTTCCACATTTCCCTGGCAGGGACCAGGTGACACTGTAGCAACCAACGACGGGCAAATCGAGAGCGCTAACGAGGTTTTTGCTGTAGAAGACGAGCCCCTCACATTGGAAGATTTATCAGCTCTGTTCTAAAGTAGAAGCCCGCATCTCTGTATGTCCCACTAGCCTCTTAGCCAAACTGCCGTCTAGAGTTGATATGACCACACCACATCTGAGTCAGCATATTTTGCATCAGCTCGATCTCCAACCAGACAAAAACTATGTCACAGGCGAGGCAATGGCCAGCCTCAAGCAGTATGTTGGCAGTTTAGCGGACAGGATTAGGGCCTATCGCCAACTGCGCGAATGGGAACTTAATCTCATTCAAGAACTTGTTGATCGCTTACCCAGCGATATTCAGGAAAATACTAGCGCCCTGGAACAAAGCATCAAACAAACGCTCTTGGTTTTGCGCTACGCCGCCCTGGGTATGCTGACGGATGATGTTAACCTAGGCCGTCGTCGCTTGGAAGGCTGGCTACCCACCATGGTGGACGTTTACCAAACCCAAGCAATCGATACGCTACTGCATCGCTCCCTCAATCAACAGTTACCTCGATTGCTGACGGATTCTCAATTTGCCTTGCTCAAACCTCCCTTAGAAGCAGCACAACAGCTGCTGTGGTCGAGTCAGACGGAAGCAAAAATGTCCGCCAGCGAGCTGCCAACCCAGGAAAGCCGAGCGATTACAGACTAGCGATCCGTCATATAGTAGTCTCGCCAGGTTCAGCTCTAAATTCCCACAGAAGCGCCTCAGCACTGACTCCTGTGCCAGGGCAAACTCTGGCTGATGGTAGAATCCTTCACATCTAGGTATGCGGTTTTAGTAAGGTTAACCAGGAAATTCCTATGGTCTTAGTGGCTGACTTACTCACAGAGAGCAACCTCAAGGCAAATTATTTTGCCACAGAGGTTTATGTACATGGCACCCTGGAGCTAGGATTACTGGAAAATCGTCGAGGTGAGCGGCTTCTGGCATTGCCCGACACGTTGATCCGAGCCATTTATGCTGGCCTGGATAATGAAACAGGTCAGGCCGCCATGCTAGTGCTTTATAACTGTGGCTGCTGGTGGGGCAAAAACTTCTACACTCGTTTTTGTGAAGAGCTGACGGATTATCACAACCGCTCTATATCCAGCTTATCGATGCCTGAGTTTATGCAGGCTCTCCAGCAATGCTGGCTCACCCATGGTTGGGGACAAATTCGACTGGATGGTAGCTACCGTGACCAGGGATTTTTAGTGCTCAACAGTCGAGAATCGGCCTTTATTCACTATGCCCCTAAATTAGAACGCCCCGTCGGTTTTCTGGAGACAGGGGTATTGAAAACGTTTTTTAGTGAGCTTAGTGGAGAATCACTGCACTGTGTACAAACTGCCTGTGAGTCCCTTGGCGCTGAAGAAAATTGCTTTATCCTTGGGATTAAAGAGCGTCTAACCGTAGCCGAGACAGGGGTGGAACAGGGCCTTTCCCACGACGAAATCATGGGTCTCTTGGTGAAACAAAGGACATAGGGACAGACCAACGGATGGAGCAAAACATTAACCATCAACGATCTAACTATCGCCTGTTAGGACTGGTGGGCAATGGGCAGTTTGGTCGGGTTTATTGTGGTGTCCATCGCAAAACAGGACAGCTAGTCGCGATTAAGTATCTCCATCGCCACAGTCTGCCCACCCATGCATTTTTGCGGGAGCTGCGCTGTTTGCTAAGCCTGGCCCATCCCAATATTGTTGCCTGCCATGCTGTAGAGCACTGTGCTCAGGGTCGTCAACTGGTCTTGGAATATTGCGCCGGGGGAACATTGCGATCGCATATGCTCACTCCCCTTAGTCTGTTTGACATTTATCACCTGATTTCAGATGTTCTGAGCGGTCTGGCCCATGCCCACCAGCAGGGCATCGTCCACTGCGATGTCAAACCCGAAAATATTCTGCTGGGATATCACAACGGTCGATGGCAAGCTAAAGTTTCAGATTTTGGCATTGCCAAACTTATCCAGGACAGCCCCCATCGCAAAGGGTTAGGGCAAACTGGCTCTCCAGCCTATATGGCACCAGAACGCTTTTACTGTCAATATTCACCCTCCGCCGACGTCTATGCAGTGGGCATCATGCTATTTGAGCTATTAGTAGGACAGCGCCCCTTTTCTGGCACCCCCACCGCACTGCAATCCGCTCATCTCAACCAGCCAGTTCCCAACGCCCAACAGCTGGTCGCCCCGCTCAAATCTATCATCACCAAAGCCCTCGAAAAGCTACCGGCCCGCCGCTACCCCAGCGCCACCGACATGCTATCGGACTTCCAAAAGATTAATCCCGTCAGTCTGGAGATACCACGTCCCCCAACCCCTCTCAGCTACAGTCCCTACCAGGGCGAGTCATTTCATCATTGTCCTCAGCCGGTGGCCCACCTGACCGTAGGGTCTGCCAAAACACCTGCAGCGATCAGTGCCCCACCCATAGCCATTGCCTATGGCGAGCATATCGCCTGGCTACAGCAGCAAATCCTCAGCGCTTGTAAAACTCTAGACAGCCCCATTCAAGGCTTATATCCATCCCCCCCTGGCTTGATGGTGAGCACCCAGCACAGCCTATGGTACGGACCTGAACCTGAGAAATTAGCTCCGATTATCCACTGGCCTTTGCCCTGTCTGGTAGACGTTGCTCACCACCAGCGATGGGCGGCTACCCTCACTACCGATACGAAGCAGCTAACGATTCTGACACTCAATGCCAACAGCGTCAGTGGCTCCATAAAACGTCCTCTCTCGCCTGACCTCACACTAAAACAAGTCCTCACCATCGATAGTGGCCATTTAGTCATTGTTGGCCACACTGAGAAAACAGGCACTCAGTTACAGCTATGGAATCGACGCGGGATGTATTTAACGTCCCTCGCTCTAGGGCTACATCTACATCAGTTGACCCGTATAGGGCAATCCCATCAGTGGATGGCCATCGATAGCCAGGCTCCCAAAACGGTTATTTTTCTCACCTTTAAGCCCCTAAGGATTAGTCGCATCACCCTGGACATTAGCCCCACTATCATGATGGCCCTGCCCTGGGGCTACCTCTTTTGCGATGCTGCAGGGCAGATGATTTTGTTAGATCGAGACTTTTCTCCCATTGGCGGCATTCAGGGGCCTGCAGGGATTACTGCGATCGCAACCAGTAGCCCCCATGAAATCATTGCCGCCGCCTGGGACCTAGACAGCGCCACAGGCACTATCCATCACCTAAATTTGCAGGAGTTTGACCTGGATATTATCTTTTGAACCTCACTCAAACTTACTGAAAATTGAGAACCGATATTACTTCCGCAAATTTACCCGCGCCTCAATACCATTGTCCTGCAGCCAGTCCAACCGCTCCTGAGCCTCAGCTTCATCCACATAGGCTCCCGCCTGCATAAACGTACGGCTCC
This sequence comes from Cyanobacteria bacterium P01_C01_bin.118, assembly GCA_039045805.1. GTDB lineage: Bacteria > Cyanobacteriota > Cyanobacteriia > Phormidesmidales > Phormidesmidaceae > Leptothoe. Next base: position 30,368 of record JBCCJR010000004.1, on the reverse strand, counting down.
CCACCTGGGTGCGAAACGCATCAGGTACCAGAACTTGCAAGTCCTCTGCCTCGGCCATATCCACCAGCACCTGATACCGAAATACCCGAGCCACAGACACGGTTCCCGGTGGCGTTAAACTTTCTGCACCACGGCTACCAGGGATCGCTACCGAGGGGACTAACAAGCGATCCGAAGGGATCCCAGAACTGTTGTCAGACACTTCAACGGGCACAGAAGACGATGCTGCACCAGCATCTGTTGGCGAAGTCCCCCGTAATCGCGCTAACAGTTTTGAAATCCCCTCCTGTTCAGTACCATTATTGGCGGCAGCGTCTATGTTAGTCCCCATATCTGGTCCACTGGCAGGAATCACGGCAATGGCAACAGCCCCTTCATCCAGAGGAGGATCAGACGCTGTCGTAGAGGCGTCATTAGCAGGAGCTGATAACGCTATCTGACGCAGCTGCACAATAGGCGATTGCTCAGCAGAGCCAGATGAAATCGAAGCCGCTAAATGTTGTCTAAACGAGCCCGCTTCCACATCTGCCCTCACCGTATCAGTAGTAGTATTTGTCTCGGCATCGTCGTTCACTATCAGATCTGTTTCAGGCTCAACCTCTGGTCTTGCAGGTACCGCTTCTCCGGTAGTCATAGCCGCCACTGAGGCGACAGAGGTAGATTCTACTTCTACTACACCATTGCGGCCATTACCATTGAGGACATTGGCTTCCAAAATAGGCCGGGCATTGTTCTTGAGGGCAATCCCGACATCATTACGAGCAATGCGGTTGTTATTAATGGTGGGCGTCGCAGGACTTGCCACAGTAATCGCCCGTCCCGTTGCCTCAAAATAGTTGCCTCGGACAGTGGCACGACTCTCCCCCTGAATCGCTAAACCTAGCTGATTTTGGTGAAAATAACTGTTCTCGATCATCGGTGCACTGTCAGCCACCTGAACACCAGCGACAGCGTTAGACATCAGTACCAATCTACGTAAAACCGGTGTCCCAGCATTAATCCACACACCGCTCCCCTTGGGGTTCGAAATCGCCAGGTTCGCCAAACCCGAACGATCAGAGGTCACAATCGTGGCATGTTTCATCACCCCGGCATCACGAAATTCTCCACCACCCACAATCATTGTGTTGCGAGCCTCACCAGCATTACCTTGAATTGTCACTCCGGGTCGCAAACGTAGCGGAAACTGTTCTCCAGATGCCTGACTGTAGTGCCCCGGCGCTAACAAGATCACCGTACTGGCGTTAGGGGCCATCGCCAAGGCTTGGGTAATCGTTTTATAGGGCTGATCAGCACTGCCTGAGCCACGCTGATCGTCTCCCATCGCCGCATCCACATGCAGCACGATATAGTTCTGAGCTTGTTGACTCATACTGACCGTCTGAGAGACAAGAGTGCCAGTCTCTTGAGCCGCTACCGGCAGGGCTGTCACAGTCGCTGCCATAGCCAGCACCAGACTGCCCCAGGTTTTTACTAAAATTGTTGCGTTCATCGTTAAGTGTACGAACGTGACCATACGGAGCCATGCTCCGCGTTAATTACGATGACGCTCTGCCCACCGTCCCAAATCCATGGTTGCTTGCAAAATCTGCGGTGGGTGCGTGAGGCAGGATGTCGTTTATGCCTAGGAGATTAAGCCTAGATTGTCTTTGGAATTCTGGTAGCGGCTTGGCGTTTTGTCAACCCCTTGTAACAGATTGCTAGAGAGTGCGCTACGCCTGGGTAGTTCGGTTGCTAAGTGAGTTCGCTCACACGCTTGGTAGGGCGCGGGGAATTCGCTTGCGAAACCCGCTAGGGAATAAAATTAGAATGCCAAAAAGTCTGGCACTAAAAAAATTTCAAGACGCTCCCCAATCCCCATTCCATTTCAACCCATGACTCTCGCACCCACTGCTGCTCCCCCATCCACCAAAACTCTCTACCGCATTTTAGATGCCAATTTAGATCGAACCCGAGAAGGGTTACGCATTGTTGAAGAATGGTGCCGGTTTGGTCTTAATGATGCTGCCCTGACAGAACAAATCAAACATCTGCGGCAAACTCTGGGCAGTTGGCACAGTGATGAAATTCGTCAAAGTCGTGATACTCCTGGCGACCCTGGCACCCATTTAAGCCACCCCCAAGAAGAACTACGGGATACATTGCAAACAGTGGTGCAAGTCAACTGCTGTCGGGTGCAAGAGGCCCTGCGGGTGCTAGAAGAATATGGCAAACTGCATTCTACCGAGATGGCCAGTGGTGCTAAACAGATGCGCTATCAGCTGTATACCCTAGAAAGCAAACTGTTGGGCCATGACATCAGACAGCGTTTGGCTAAAGCCCATACCTACCTGGTTACGTCGCCTCATGAGCAGCTGCTCACCATTGTGGAAGGTGCTTTACAAGGTGGCATTGATATTGTGCAATATCGCGAAAAGTCAGCCGATGACGAAGTCCGTTTGGAGCTGGCGGGTAAAATGAAGGACCTGTGTCACCGCTATAATGCGCTCTTTATTATCAACGACCGGGTAGATATTGCGGCAGCAGTAGGGGCCGATGGCGTCCACCTGGGACAACAGGATCTACCCATGCCAGCAGCTCGTAAAATTTTAGGACCGCTGCCCATTGTGGGGCGCTCCACCACATGCCCAGCAGAGATGACCCGAGCCATTGACGAAGGTGCTGATTACATTGGTGTTGGTCCTGTTTATGCCACTCCCACCAAACCTGGCAAAGCTGCGGCTGGCTACGAGTACATTCGCTACGCCGTGGACCATGCCCCCATGCCCTGGTTCGCCATTGGCGGCATCGATTTAACCAATGTTGCTGACGTGCGAGCCGCAGGTGCCCCCGGTGTTGCGGTAGTCCGAGCGATTATGGCTGCCGATAACCCGACTCAGGCCACCCAGAGCTTTAATCAAACGTTTCATTAAACAGGTGTCTCTATTATGAACTCTGCTGTTCCTGCGACCGTTACCCTGCAAGTTAATGGGGAGTCCCAGTCCTGCCCTGAGGGCACTACGTTGCCACAGCTCTTGCATCAGCTAGACATGGACCCTCGCCTGGTGGCGGTGGAATATAACGGTGAAATCTTACATCGTCAGTTTTGGAAAACGACCGTCATGCAACCCAATGATCGACTGGAGGTGGTGACCATTGTTGGTGGTGGGTAAAAATGACGCCCTGATAAGACCGTCCTCACAGGGGAAGGGCGGTAATCCGTCCTCCTATATCCATCAATCTGATTTAGCTAAAGACGTTAGAGTAAGAATGGCTACACTTTCCAATGAGACCAACTAGCTGCGAAATATCAGCATTTTTCTGCATCATGAGTCGATTTAAGCTAACCCAATTTAGATCCTGGCTACGCCCTGTACTCAAGCCATTTTTGGTGTGTGTGCTAGCCTTTTTATTAGTCTTTTCCCAAGCCGATGGAGCGTTAGCCGCTCGTGCGGGTGGCCGTATTGGTGGCGGTAGTTTCAGGGCTCCTCGTCCGTCCTATGGCAGGACTTACTCGTCTCCCCGTAGCTATCGCGGGCCGTCTAGCCGTGGTTATTATCCTGGGGGTGGATTTGGGTTTCCCCTGATCATGCCGTTCTTTGGCTTTGGCGGTGGTGGATTATTTAGCCTGCTGATATTTTTTGCGATCGCATCCTTCCTCGTACGCAGCTTTCGGTCCAGCGGCTTTGGCGATGCAGAAACCTATAATGCCAACCCCAAGGTATCCGTAGCCCGTCTGCAAATTGGCCTACTAGCAAAAGCTCGTCATCTCCAGGATGACCTCAATCGCCTGGCGCAGTCCGCAGACACCAGTTCATCCGCCGGTCTCACCAAAGTTCTACAGGAAAGCACCCTATCACTGCTGCGGCATCCAGAATACTGGGCTTACGCCGACACAGACACCATTGACACTAAGCTCACCTCAGCAGAAGTTGAGTTTAATCGCCTGACCCTGATGGAACGCAGCAAATTTAGCCACGAAGCCGTTTCCAACGTAAACAATCAAATTTCCGGTAAAAATTCAGCGGCCCTGACTGATGGAAAAGACAATCAGATTTCAGGAGAATACATTGTTGCCACAGTGATCGTCGCCATCCAAGGTAATCTCACGCTCCCCAGCATCAATTCCGAACAGGACCTGCACAAAGCCCTCAACCAAATCGGGGCTATCCCCAGCGATACCCTAATGGCCGTTGAAGTTTTGTGGACCCCTCAAGCCAGCGGCGACACCCTCACTAACGATGAGGTAATCGCTCAATACCCCAATCTGAAGCTGGTCTAGGGGTAGCTCTAAGCCCTAAATCGCTAACAGACCTGTTAGCTGATCCAAAACGGGAGTCCAGTCCGGGCTCCCGTTTTTGGTTTAAAACCTTGATCGAATGCTATGTTTTACCAAATGTTTTCACAGTTTTGAGCACATCTACGTACAGTTCCGGGTATATTGGTTCCGGCTTAAGGGACTCAACCCTATAGCCGAAATTAAGCTTATGTGCTTAACTCTTGAACAATCCCGCGCCTGTTCTCTAAAAAGTCACCATGCTTGTCCTGCTTACCCGCGTTTTACTCTGGGCCACCATTGGGCTTCTAGTCTGGTACATCCTGACCAAAATCATTCCCCAAAAATACCTCACCTGGTTTGGTGGTGTGATTGTCCTGGCCCTGATAGTTGCCTCATTCGCGGACCCCAATGATGAAACCATCGGGACTATTTGGAGATTGATTTCACTGCCGCTGACGCCCCTGGGGGCGACTATTTTATTACTGGGGTCGGCCATCAGCGAAGGGGTTAAAAAAGTGAAAGGCCAGCAAGTGGCAGCAGCACTGGCCATCCTATTACTCACCAGCCTTCCCATCGTCAGCCGTTCTCTTGCACGACAGTCAGAACAAGAAATCCAAAATGCGTTTACCACCCGGGCAGAACAATGTGCAGACGTATGCCCAGTAGGCGTTCAGGGACGAGGTGCTCGTGTAGACCGCACCGGTGCCATCGTTGTATTAGGCAGTGATGCCAGCGATGCAAGAGGTTCCGTAGCATTTCAAAGCGACACCGACCGAACCTACAATTCCAATCTGGTACCTCGTTTAATTTATGCAGCTCAGCTTTACGATGAAGCCCGTTTAGCAGGGGCTGATCCATTTGTGATTGTTACCGCTGACCCGGGTGGTGACAGCGTTGCCAGTGATGAGAAAAGACGAAATATCAGGACCGTTCTAATTGATAACGGTGTGCCTGCTGCCAACATTCAGCTATCAACCACAGGTATCAACGTCCATGGCACTGCTACCGACGTTGAGGATTTCCTTAGCGATCAGCAATTACTGGCAGCTAGCAGAGACAATCGCGATGAGAGAACTGACCGACGGATAATGTTGGTGGCTCCAGCCATGACCATGACTCGTTCGGCCCTGACTTTTGAAAATATGGGCATGGAAGTCATTGCTAAACCTACGGACTTTTACTCCGTCAACCCCCGGTCTGGCGGTGACACCTTTACTCGGCTGCCCGATATCATTCCCAGCGTTGATGCTCTACAGCTGACATCGCAATATTGGGATGAGGTGCTTACATCCACCTATTATTTCTTGCGTGGTTGGTTACCCAATTTCAACTTTGGCTGGGATTCAAATATTGAACTTTAGGCTCAATTCGACCCAATAGGGCTATTTGAACAGGAGTGTACGGTTTCCGATGAAACCTATGCTCCTTTTTTTGACCTGTGGAAAAATCAGGTGCACTGTCTAACTTGTTAGATTCCAATTTCTACGCTCAGAGTTTCATACAGTCGTTAAGCCGTGTCTAAACGCAATTTTTCTCTTCAGAAAACCTGATGGCAATGTATCCGGCATCCGGATTATTTTGATGAAATCCAGGTTGTCTGCGTAATTTCCCCAAAATACATTTATTAATACTCAGTAGAGTTTTCCCCAGAGTTTTCCCTGACCTTTCCACAGGTTAACCAAAGTTTTCCCCAGGTAGTTACGACCGATTGAGATATCTAGCGATTCTGGGGAAAACCTTTGAGTATAGGGATCAGTCTCATTTTATTAACGAATGTAACGAAAAAATGTCTAAACCCTCTTGGTGTCGTTAACCCAAAAATCTCATTAGGAAAATATAAAGAATAGGTACGCTTGCGTATTACCAACAGCTCCTGCACAATAAAACTCCACTGAATTAGGCGACCTAGTAAAGGCATCTTTGCCCTGTGTCCCTGATGCTGCTAGCCCCAGTTGTAGCAGCGCTTGGGTAAGGGTGATCGACTAGGCCCTAGTTTGTAGTACCCGTCAATTTAAGAGACGTTAGATTTATGACTTCATTTACGACTTCTCCAGCCGCCACCTCTGCTCCAGTGACTGTTAGTTTAATGATTGAGATTCCTGAGGCGCTTCACGAGTCGGTACAGGATTATCTAAATACCCATGAGCTGTGGAGCCAGGAACGGGTCATGCAGGCGTCGCTTTCTCTTTTTTTAATGCAGAATGGGATGAATCAACCCCATGTGAATAGACTCTATCTGGATAGTTTGTTTGGTTAGGCTGCGTAGGAAAGGAGCGGCTATATTTATAAGCATATAAAAGCCTGGGTCAAGGGGGCCGGGCTTTTGTGTTGTAAGTGGCTAGGCGAAATTAAGTGTAAAATGGTTTAGTTCATATTCTCCGCGTTGGCTGCGATCAATCATGCCATCGATAATGGCCTCAGCTAATTCGTCTTCATATTCGAACATCCGTCCAGCGAGTTCATGGGTTTTGAGTTGATGCCATTGCCCCTCAATCGGATTCAGTTCAGAGCAATACGGGGGTAAAAATAGTACGAAAAGTACTTGGTTGAGCCAACGAGGCCAAGCGGCCTGCACATCCTGAGCTTTATGGATAGCAATTATCTTGGACGATAAAGGTCAGTTGCCCTGTTTGGGCAAAGGTTTTCGCCGTTTTGGTGGCCAGCCAATCCATAAATTCGAGGTAACTCTCCCCATTGAATCCACCGAGGGTTAAGGCGTAGTCAAAGCTCTCATTTGGGTCCCAGACCCCTAAAATACTCACTCGTCGACCGCGTCGTGAGGTTTGTTCGAATCGTTTCTGTTCGCCGACTCGGCTGTAACTGTAGCTCTGAGGGGTCCACTGACTGCACCCCGTTTCGTCTAGATACTTTAAGCGAATCACCCCCATCGCTGCCAAGATTTCAAGCTCGATTAACTGGGCTTAAGCGAGTCGTTTTGCGTCCGGGTCTTGGCGGTTGCGGTGGCTCCAACGGGTTCGCTTCCATCGGTAGCCCTTTTTTTAACAGCTTTCGAATGCGGTCTGCACTGAGTCTCACCTTGCGCTCCTCCCAGAGTTTGATGGCTTGTTATACGTGCGTTCCTCCTCGTTGATACACGCTTCAAGATACTCTAGGTCAGCCAATTGCCATCTTCGCTTTTTCCCTCGTCCACCCTTATCCCATCATCCACACAGCCCGATCTGCTCCCACTTTTTAATCACCCCTCGTACCGTATGGTCGTGACACTTCAGGATCTCCGCAATGGTCGGCGCACTCCAACCCTCTGCATTGAGCAGCAACATGTGGGCTCGGTCGTGCACCCGCGATGGCACCGTACTGGCTTTCCGGAGTTCACGCAATGTCGTTTCTTCGGGGTCGCTTAACGTAATGCGCAATGGGGCTGGCATTGGATAGAAAGGAGGGGGATAGGTTGACTCTTTCTATACTATAAAAAATTAGGCTAACCTACTTACTAAAGAAGAATTGAGATATGTGGTCCAACAGGAGGACGCATCGCTCATTCAGGCAAACAAGCCAGCGATTTTGATGTCCTTATTGCGTAATTGGACCATTTCTATCTTTCGTAAGGCAGGTCATGACTCGATTACAAAGGCTATTCGATTCTGTTGTCATGACCTAACCAAACTTATTTCCTTCCTTTAGAGAATCAACCCTACCCCCACCCCCCGCACGTAAGATGTCGTTGATAGTGAGTGTGGTTTGAGTTACGGCGGGGACAATTATTCAGCTTATCCTCATCTATGGAATATTAAGTTTGCTTTGAGGATAAGCTTTTGGGAGTTTGTTTGCTTCTATATCCCACATTTCTTCTGCATCTTTTTCATTTGCCTGATCAGATAGTCTGTTCGCCCTAATTCGGCTTTTTTGTAGAGTCTCTCAAACTCCTGCTTAAAATGTTTGGCAACAGTAGGATTTTCAATAATCAAAAGATTCTCATCGTTTTTATGATTGGCAGCTTTGCTCCAATTGTGGGAACCAATAATCACCGTATGATCATCCAGTAATGCAAATTTATGGTGCATTTTGTCGCCGTCGGCTAATTCTGGATAGCCGACGGTGTCAATGGGTTTCTGCCATGGAAGATTCTCCTTCTCATACTTGCATCGATGGTCGGGGAGGGCTAAGCCTAGCATGTCCAGCCCCTCACTATGATTGCGATAGATAAAACTACGATCAATCAATGTGCGAATGGTAAGAGAGCTTTTCTGGGCAAGAATATTAGCAATTCCCTGGTCTGTAAAAACAAATAAGGCGAGATCGACTGATTGATTGGCCTGACTAATGGCATTGGCGATGACACCATTGGTGGTTTGTTCCCGTGAAATATCGGCTCGATGAGGAGAAAATTGAACCGTGATCTGACTGCCAGGTAACGTCACGGTTGCTAAGGGGCGAGGTGGTTTGGGTGAACCAAAGAGACTGTTTGTGTGACCATCGGGACCATCACCCCACATCAGCTTAAATTCCTCATCATAGAATTTGGCCAGGGCAGGACTATGAATGTGCAGCAGTGCATTAGTATTGCCTCGACTCTCGGGTACCAGCCAGTCTCCATGAATCCCAGAAATCGTGAAGTTAGTTGATCCAGTCAGCACCTGTCTACCATCTATCACCATAAATTTATGGTGCATTAGACCGCTGCCTTTGGTGCCATCGTCGGTGTCATCCATAATTGGGATCTGGGCCTGACGCAACATCAGAACGGCGTCTCGCTGGGCAGATTCTGCTGGGGAGATCTGACCGTCATTATTAATGTCACCAAATGCGAACAAATTTTCGTATTTTCCACGGCTGTAGTCATCCTGCTGACGAATCCAGGCGTAATCGTGTTGGCTCCATGGTTCACTATATTGATTATCTAAAATCACCCTAACCTGGATGCCCGACTTTGCCTGTTGTATCAATGCTTGGGCCACTAAAGGTAGATTTAGTTCCTGTACAGCGATATCTATAGAGGTGGTGGCTTGGTCAATGGCGTCGATCAAGATTTGCTCCAGGTTGTCCCCCGGTCGGCTGATATGACGGTAGGGATCGCGGTAGCTCTGGGGTTCTGTCTGATTAAAGAAAACTTGAATATGGGGATCTTGGGGTAAAGGCTGTGGCTTTGCTTTGCCTTGCCAGCTAAGGGAAATTACCCCTAACCCTCCTAGCACTACAGCGAGTAGACCCGTTTGTAATCGGTTTAGCATGCACCCTAAAAATGGCTTTAGACAATTTCTAGGAATCCCTGGGGCAAGGCTGAATTCGCGATCGCATAAAACCGTATCCACTGATACGATTATTTAACGTTAGCTATTGCTGTTCCTCCTCCAAATCAACAACGGCTAACGTTATGCTGATTACATCCTAAAAGCGCTAGTTTGCTATGCCAACTCCTGAACTCTTTTTAGAGGCAACCAAATGGATGGGCCTCACCACCATAGCCTTTGCAGTGTTGGCGGCGATTTCATTTTTGGCCCAGTGGGGAATTCGGTTTCGTTTAGTCGGTACGACTGGGTTTTGCGGTGTGTTGACAGCAGGTTTGTTTGGTTTAAGTTTTCAGCCGTTGGTGTCTACGGTTGTTGAGGGAGCAGTTCCCTACGCCACTGTTTTTGACTCAGGTGCGTCCCAGTTAGTGATATCTGTGCCAGCTAATATCAATGAGTCCGAGTTAGAAGCCACACTCCAACAGGCAGCTATTAATTCGTTTAATCCCAGTCAGTTGAGAGCTGGTGGGCAAACGGCAAGAATTCGAGCCCGAGCGATTGTGCACCGCGATCCCGGTATTTCCGACCTGTTATATCTGGGCCAGGTGCAACCCGATGCTGCAACTGACTCGGGGTATCGCGTTACGCTTTCTCGCTCTGAGTTGGCCAAGGCAAAAGCGGCGGGCTAGTCCATAGAATGTTTTAACCCTTGCTCTGAGGGGGATTAGAATATCTGCTCTAGAATAAGTGCCATGCCGTCGCTACGTCTGGCTAAATGCCCTGGAGCATCCCTTGTGTTTAACTTTTCGCTTCATGCTTTTAGTTCGCATTGCAATTTTTGAGAATTGATCATGTCTACGATATCTACACTGATGGTGGCACCTGCCCAAGTGGTGCGCGGTTCAGAAATTTTGTCCCAGTGTGGGTCGCTAATTCAAAGGTTGGGGCAGCGTCCGTTGTTGGTGGGCGGTAATCGCACCTTGCGGGCGACTTCTCCTGTCTTGACGAATATGTTAGAGGGGCTGAGTTCTGCCCAGGTATCGTATCAGCAGGACTGTTGTGAAACGACCCTGGCCCATCTACGACAGGTGGTTAAGGACCGTAGTGCTGATGTTATTGTTGGTGTTGGCGGAGGTAAAGCTTTAGACACAGCGAAACTGGTGGCACATCAAACTAAGCTGCCGGTGGTAACAATCCCTACATCAGCGGCTACCTGTGCAGCGTGGACGGCCTTATCCAATGTTTATTCTGATCACGGCGCGTTTCGCTACGATGTGGGGCTGCCTACTTGCCCTGAACTGTTATTACTGGATTATGACCTGATTGCTACGGCACCTAAACGCACTTTAGTGGCTGGGATCGGTGATGCGATCGCAAAGTGGTATGAAGCATCTGTCAGCAGTGGTCATTCCAATCAAACTTTAATTATTGGTGCCGTGCAGCAAGCTCGAGTGTTGCGAGATATTCTGTTTCAAAAATCAGCGGCGGCCCTGGAAAACCCTGGTGGAGAAGAATGGCGCGAAGTGGTGGATGCTTCGGTGCTAATGGCTGGTGTCATTGGTGGCATGGGTGGGGCCCAATGCCGTACCGTCGCGGCCCATGCGGTGCACAATGGTTTGACCCAGCTCCCAGCCAGCCACAATATGCTCCATGGTGAAAAAGTTGCCTATGGTATCTTAGTTCAACTGCGTTTAGAGGAAATGGAATTAGGCAATGCTCTAGCGGTTGCTGCTCGTCAGCAGTTGCTGCGGTTTTATAGCCAAATCGGGTTGCCCATGACCCTAAGCGATCTGGGATTGGGAGAAATGTCCTTAATGGATTTACGCCAGGCTGCTGAGTTTGCCTGTCAACCCAAATCTGACATTCACCACTTGCCGTTTGATGTGAGTCCTCAGCAGGTCATGGCGGCCATGGTGTCCACTACAGTTCCTTGCAAACGTAGCCAGACCAGTCAGACCGAACAGTCTGTTTCTAAATTATCCGTTATGTCGTCACACCAGTCACGAGGAGGTAAGCCATGACACTAGCTTGGATGAAGAAAGCACAGCGACTTGAGCAACTGCCTCCCTATGCCTTTGCGCGTCTGGATGAACTCAAGGCGAATGCCCGCGCCCAGGGTCTAGATTTGATTGATTTAGGCATGGGTAATCCAGGTGGTCCTACGCCCGCTCCAGTGGTAGAAGCGGCTCAGAAGGCGCTGGCGGATCCAAGTCAGCATGGCTATCCTCCCTTTGAGGGGACCGCCAGTTTTCGCAATGCAATTACGGACTGGTATCATCGTCGCTACGGGGTGAGTCTAGATCCTGAGGGTGAAGCGCTGCCGCTGCTAGGTTCTAAGGAAGGGTTGACCCATCTAGCATTGGCTTATCTGGACCCAGGGGATACAGTGCTGGTGCCCACGCCTTCATATCCGGCCCATTTTCGGGGACCTGCGATCGCAAATGCCCATATCCATCCCCTGATGCTGACACCAGACAACGACTGGCTGATCGACATCACGACTATCCCGGAGGCTGTTGCGCGACGGGCTAAGGTGCTCTATTTCAACTATCCCAATAATCCAACTGGCGCTACTGCCCCCCGTACCTTTTTTGAAGAGATAGTTGCCTTTGCCAAGCACTATGAAATCATGCTGGTCCACGATCTCTGCTACGCAGAGCTGGCATTTGACGGCTACCAGCCCACTAGCGTGCTAGAGATTCCCGGCGCAAAAGAGTTTAGTGTAGAGTTTCACACACTGTCCAAGACTTACAACATGGCTGGCTGGCGTGTGGGCTTTGTTGTGGGTAATCGCCATGTGATCCAGGGGTTGCGCACTCTCAAAACCAACATGGACTATGGTATTTTCTCTGCAATTCAGACGGCTGCAGAGACGGCATTGAATCTACCAGATTCTTATTTAGAAGAGGTTTGCGATCGCTACAGCACCCGTCGTGACTGGCTGATTGAAGGGCTGGCCGAACTGGGCTGGGATGTACCCAAAACAAAAGCCACTATGTATCTGTGGGTGCCCTGTCCGCCTGACATGACTGCTGCCGACTTTGCCCTAGATGTGTTGCAAAAGACGGGTGTGGTTGTCACCCCCGGCAGTGCCTTTGGAGAAGGTGGAGAAGGCTTTGTTCGTGTTAGCTTAATCGCCGGAGAAGCCCGATTGAAAGAAGCCATCCAGCGTTTAAAGAACGCCGGAATTCACTATCCCTCATCGGTGACGGTTTAGGGGGCTGAGACTCAAGTTAGAAAATCTAGTACAATAAGTATAAAACAATGAAACATATGGTCAGCTAATGAAACGGGTTGAGATCACACTCAAAGATGAAGATCGTCACCACCTAGAACTTCTGAGCACGAGTGGAACATGTCAAGTACGAACGCTTCAACGAGCGCAGGTTCTATTAGCGCTAGATCGAGGTGTACTCGATAGCCAAATTACTGAGGTGTTAGGCATTGAGCGCACTCGCATCTGGCGAATCCGTAAACGTTACCTATCAGAGGGGCTTGGACGCGCCTTATCGGACCAGCCCCGTCCGGGTCGTCCCCGTGAGTATGACGATAAAGCAGACGCAGACCTGGTGGCCTTGGCCTGTAGTGCTCCCCCAGTGGGCTACAGTCGTTGGAGTCTGGGGCTCTTAACTGAGGTGGCTCGACAGCAAAGCAGCCTGTTGAAATCAGTGAGCGAGGGCAAGGTGCGTCAAGTCCTGAAAAAAAAAGGTGTAAACCTTGGCTGAAGCGGATGTGGTGTATTGGCAAACTGACCCCGCAATATCGTCAGCGCATGTATGACGTGATCGACCTCTACCATCGCCCCTACAACCCAGATGAGCCCGTGGTGTGTGTGGATGAAAAAAGCAAACAGCTCTTATCGGACACCCGTGTGGCGATTGCGGCTAAACCCGGAGTCCCAGGCAAACAGGATTATGAATATGAACGTCACGGCAGCCGCAATTTGTTTGTGGCGGTCGAACCGTTAGCCGGTTGGCGAAAAGTAACGGTAACCGCACACCGTAGGAAAGCCGATTTTGTCCGGTTCATTCGTCAGTTGCTTCAGGGGCGTTATCGTCATGCCAAGACCGTGCATATCGTCTTAGATAATCTCAACACCCATTTTGCAAAATGCTTTGTCGATGTCTTGGGCGCAAAGCGGGCAGCCAAGTTGCTCAGCCGCATTCAATTTCACTACACCCCAGCCCATGCCAGTTGGTTAAATATGGCAGAAATCGAGATTGGCATCTTAGATAAGCAGTGTCTGGATCGCCGCATTTCCAATGAAGAGAAACTGATCACTGAAGTGAAGGCCTGGAACACTAAACGTAATCGCCAACGTAAAACAATTAACTGGTCATTCACCAAAGAAGACGCTGACAAGAAACTAGGGAAATACTATACAGACGTTGCATAATTAAATGATTAATGTACTAGGTAAGGTCGGAAGTCGGATGTGGGAAGTCGGATGTGGGAAGAGAAGGACATCCCAAAGCGTTTTCTTCTGCCTTTACTAAAATAGCTAGTTCAAAATTTTTGGCCATTCTTAGCTGCATCGGATTTAAATTTTTTGCACTGCTAAAGTCAGTCTCTTTTACATCCGCCTGACCAAAGTAGGCTTGATTTAGAACACTATCCGCCAGAGTTGCTTTTTCCAGGTTGGCATGGCCAAAGTAGGCTTCAGTCAAATTTGCTTGGGACAAATAGGCATGGTATAGATTAGCCCCTGAAAAATAGGCCTGCTTTAGATCGCTACCAATTAAACAACAGTGACTGAGATTAGCCCCTTGTAAATTAGTTTCGCTTAAGTTGGTTTCAAACAAGTAGGCATGGCTCAAATCAGCATTGCTTAAGTACGCAGATGTCATGTTGAAGCCTGCCAGGTCAAACCCCTTCAAATCAGCGGCCCTTAGATTTGGACGAATTTGAGCATTTTCCTGACGCCAACGATTCCAAACTTTCAGGCCAGATTGCAAAATCTCTAGGTGTTCTGGGTGGGCCATGCGCGATTACGACAAGGGCTACAGTTTGCTTAAAGGAGGGAATAACAACGCTTATGCCATGACCGTGGGCCACGTTGCTATCAGGAACACCACTGTTGCAATAATAGACAGTACTCCAGCGATAACGTTTCCAATCAGGGAACTTACAATGATGGCCAGGCTGACTTTAGCACCCAGTTTGCAACGGGCGGGTAGGGCTAAATCACGACGGTGTAACATTTCGCCAACAAATGCCCCGATCATGGAGCCAAATAATAAACCAAAAATTGGTCCCCCAATGGGTAATGCTGGCAGTAGCCCAAACAGCCCCAGCACCATGCCGATGCCTGCTCCCAGCTGCCCCCAGTTGCTGGCTCCCACTTTCTTCGCGCCTACGTAGCCAGCCAGGTAGTCAATGGCAGTGGTGATGGCGAAAATTGCGATCGCAATACCCAATGCGATGATAACTGCCTTGCTAAAGCCCGTAACCGCGCCCCAAATAGCAATAGCCGCTACGATCAGCCCGATACCTGGAAAGGCGGGAATAAATGCACCGACAACGCCAGCTCCCATGACAATAAGCAGGACCCAATAGAGAATAAGCAGCCCTATAGTCATCTGTGTTTATCTAAACGCGCGCTTTCTGTACTCTAGCGGTCGCTTGATCGACCTGACAACGGTTTGGTTTGCGGAATACCGTACTTGTGATCTACTGACTCAATGCCCTCAAAAACTTCTGCACCTCGCCTAGCAAACTCTTCTTAGGTTTAGGCGCTGCGCTATCTTCCGACTCATCGCCACCATACAGAATTTTTTCCAGTGCCTCACTGGAAGGGCGTTCTGGTAGTTCGGCCTGTAGTTCATACTGGTCGCCTACCTCTTGCCACACCTGCCAACCGCCAGGATGACGGCGCAGTACAGCGGCATCGGGCATGGGGCGGTAGTAATAGCAGGAGGTCAAAGTGCTAAGAAAGCGCTCTCGTAGCTGGCGAGCAGCATAGCCAATACCGACGATGCTGACGTCTTCCAGGGTGGGGTTAAGGATAATCACTGTGCGATCCTGAGCTTCATTGCAGAGTTTTTCCACATCCTGCACTTCTACAGCAGATGGATTAACGATTAGAAACGCTTCATCGTCTGGCTCTATAGTGGCCTGAATTTCATTAATGCCACGAATCGTGAAGTCTGGGTTATTCCAGTCTCGCTTGGCTAAAGCTGCCGCACCAGCATCAGGGAAAAAGACTTTAAATTGCAAACCCAGGTCCTGGAAAAGGCTGAGGAAGCGCTCAGCGATGGGCTGCTGTTTGAGTTCCGGGATCACCATCTCAACCTGCAGACGGGTAATACCATCTTCAATGGCTGCCTTGGTGGAGACAATGGCTTGATCAATGGTTTCCTCAAGGCTATTGGGCAGGTCAGACATGGTTAAGGTATGTATTCACTCTCAGAATCAATGATTCTGATTATCGATCTTTTTTGTATTGCTAGGAAGAAACTAAGGTATTTATCGATGTAGTGTTTTGGTTGTCATCAGTCAGATAATTCGGGCTAGCAATCATCCTGATACTTTCCAAAAGCTAGGCCTCCTAAAACGTTCTGTACACGTTTTGGATGTATGGCGTCTGTGGTCAGAGGAGTTATGGACATGGCTGACTATAGGGTAGTCTGTCCTAATTTTAGACAATTGATGGGAGCGCGACGGCTACTGGTTGACTCACCATGACTCGGTCAACGATTTGTCTCAGCACCATTGCTGTCCAATCCACATCGGCTTTAGTTGTCTGATGGCCCAGGGTTAAACGAATGCCCGTTTTTGCTGCCACGTCACTAAATCCCATCGCCTTCAAAATTGGGCTAGGCGTTAATTTCCCACTGTGGCAGGCCGATCCGGCACTGATGCCAATCCCTGCCAGATTTAGCTGACGCACCAGGGTCTTGCCAGATACCTTTTCTCCATCGGCATTGGGCAGATAAAAACTTGCATGGTGTGGCAACCGCTGTTGTGGATGTCCCGTTAGTTCTACCTCAGGATGATTCTGTAATTGGGCAATTAAGCGATCTCGCAACCCCACCAACCGCATCTGTTCCTGTACTAATTCCTGCTTAGCCAGCTCCGCCGCCATGCCGAAGCCTGCAATCGTCGGTACTGCCTGAGTTCCGGACCGCAAATGATTTTCCTGACCGCCTCCGTTAATCAACGGCACCAGCTCAGTCCCTGGTTTTACATACAGTGCCCCTGCTCCCTGGGGACCGTAAAGCTTATGACTCGATAGGGAGAGTAAATCTACTCCTAAATGCTCAATATCAATGGGCAAGCGACCCGCCACCTGTACTGCATCAGAGTGAAAAAGCGGTTTAGAGAGATGCCTGCTCGTCCGAATCACAGCCGCCAGTTCAGCAACGGGCTGTACTGTGCCCACTTCGCTTTGACCATAAATAATAGACACAAGTACCGTATCGTCGCGTAGGGCTGTGGCTAAATCTGTTGGGTGTACCTGGCCATAGCGATTGACTGGTAGTCGGGTGATTTGCCAGCCCCGTTGTTCTAATCGGGCGATAGGTTTTGCGATCGCAGAATGTTCAACTGCCGAAATGATCATATGGCGCGGCTTACGATACTGCTGTGCCACCCCCATAATCGCCAGGTTGTTGGCTTCAGTCCCACTTGCTGTAAAAACAATCCCATCCGCAGGAGCATTAATCA
This sequence comes from Cyanobacteria bacterium P01_C01_bin.118, assembly GCA_039045805.1. GTDB lineage: Bacteria > Cyanobacteriota > Cyanobacteriia > Phormidesmidales > Phormidesmidaceae > Leptothoe. Next base: position 13,259 of record JBCCJR010000004.1, on the reverse strand, counting down.
ATTCCGCCACTTGCATCCGGGCTGTTTCCATCACCGTAGCTGCTTGGCTACCCCAGCTATGCAAGCTCGACGGATTGCCCCAGCTATTTTTCATAGCCAACTCCATCGCCCTAATTACTTCAGGCCGTGGTGGTGTAGTAGCGCTGTAGTCCAAATAGATCTGCATAACGTGCTTTATCCTATGCGCCTATGATATTCCCTCTTTAGATATAAAACCCCTCTCCCTAGGGAGAGAGGATAGGGCTAAATCTCATCTGGTTCTTTGCCTGAAACTACGGGCGCGGTCTTACTCAATGCCAGTTTGGGGTGCTCTCCCTCCACCTGCTGGCAGTTCCACTCGTTACGGAACAGTAACACCGGACGACCATAGCTATCCTTAACCGTTACGGTATTAAAAAGACGCCCGGCCTCTTTCAATGCTTCCCAGCCGCCAGTCACCCAGCGAGCCACACTGTAGGGCAACATTTCCAACCGGGTATCGACGTTGTACTCATTTCTCAGACGAAACTGCACCACTTCAAACTGCAGCTGTCCCACTGCCGCCAGAATGGGATCACGCTTCGCTTCATCCGCCGAGTACATGATTTGTACAGCGCCCTCTTCCCGCAATTCTGTTACGCCTTTGCGAAACTGCTTGAATTTGGAAGGATTTGGGTTTTTTAGATAGGCAAATAGCTCAGGAGAGAAAAACGGGATCCCTTCATACTCCAGCTTTTTCCCTTGATAGATCGTGTCGCCAATGGCAAAGACGCCTGGATTATTCAGACCGATTACATCGCCGGGATAGGCCGCATCCAGAGACTCACGACCTTGACCAAACAACTTTTGTGGATGGGATAATCGTACGTTTTTGCCAGACCGGGCATGGTTGACCACCATGTCCTTTTCAAACCGACCAGAACAGATCCGCACAAAGGCTACCCGGTCCCTGTGCTTTGGGTCCATATTTGCCTGAAGCTTAAACACAAACCCAGAAAACTCTTCTCGGGTGGGGGGGACCATACCCACGGTGCTTTCTCGAGGACCGGGCTTGAGGGCAAAGTCTAAAAAGGATTCTAAGAACAGCTCCACGCCAAAGTTGGTCATGGCACTGCCAAAGAAAACGGGGGTCATTTCACCCGAGTGCACCAGTTCTAAATCCAGCTCCGGCCCCAGCTCATCTAGCATTTCTAGTTCTTCTAAGAACTGACCGTAGACGTCATCGTCATTGATCATCTCTTCAATGCGAGGATCGCCCCAGTCTAGAACGGTCTCAGCTGCTGCCTTGCTACCGTGGGCAGACCGCTCAAACAAATGCACCTGCTGTTTGCGTCGATCAAATACCCCCTTAAACCGATCCCCCATGCCAATGGGCCAGTTTACGGCGTAGGTGAACAGCTCCAGTTCCTTTTCAATTTCGTCTAACAGTGCCAAAGGTTCCTGGCCGGGACGATCTAACTTATTGAAGAATGTAAAAATCGGTAGCCCGCGCATTTTACAGACTTCAAATAATTTTCGGGTCTGGGGTTCCAGTCCTTTGGCCGCATCTTCAAGCATGACGGCATTGTCAGCCGCTGCCAATGTGCGGTAAGTATCCTCACTAAAGTCTTGGTGACCAGGGGTGTCCAAGAGGTTGATTCGATAGTCGCTATAGGTAAACTGCAGCACCGTCGAGGTGATTGAGATCCCCCGCTGTTGCTCTAGCTCCATCCAGTCAGACACAGCATGCCGCTGGGCTCTGCGTGCCTTGACCGATCCCGCTTCGTGGATAGCGCCTCCATAGAGCAGGAGTTTCTCCGTCAGCGTGGTTTTACCAGCGTCCGGATGGGAAATAATTGCAAAATTACGACGTTGCTCAACGGCATCGTCAATATTATTTGCTGGAGACGATAGGGTGGTGGTCATGTAAGTGTTTCAGCCCAGTGAGCATTGCACAATACCCAGACTGGTTGCCGGGGTAAATCCCATTGTACTGTTCGGTGTCTCCGGTCTGGAGAACTACCAGTTAGCGGAATGATGCTCAAGGGCAATACCTTGAGTGGTAATGATTTCTAAGGGGAGCTCTAACTCGGCTTCACGACGTTCAAATTGAACTACCTGCATTCCTTGTTGATTGGCTTCTACAACCATGATGTAGCGTTCGGTTTCCCATTGAACATCGACGACGCGATGGTTCATCACCCATGCTTCGGCCAGGCTACCAGCATTAATAGCGCTGCCCTCATCCTGGCTGTAGCAATTGCTCCACACTTCTTCAGATACGGACCATAGCCCAGAGAGATTCACCGGCTCCATTCGTGCACTAAGTCCATAGGTCGTAAAGCTCAGAATGTCATGTTGCCAAAACTGATCGGCTAACTGTTGAAACTCTTTATCTTGCAACAGCTCACTGTAGCGTGCATCGGTGGCCAACTGCTTTGCTTGCTGGTCTGGGCTTGGTCGCTGCCAATCGGAGGCCTCACTACACACCGAGAAGGCTGTTGATGTGGCCGTCTGAGACTGGTCAACGACTGCATCAGCTGTGTTGACAAAGGTACTACCGGCTTTCAGACCTCCCATAGTCATAACAATGGCTAAAGCGAAAAGACCCTGCTTACCTATATGCTTTAGTTTTGATACGACCATAGCTACTTTTGATACGCCCCATGAGGTTGAATTACACGACTCCTCTTTGATGCTTTAAGAGTCGATTCAAAACAAATGTATCCTCAATCCAACAAGTGTCTGAGTCTACACCGCTAATATGGTTGACCATTGAATGATCAAAAAGCTCGTACTAGCTCTAACCAAGCTTGTAAGAAGGATGTGGAGACCAGATGCATTCTACTCACCTTGACTTAACTAATTTTCCAAGTTGTTATTTCAACCCAAAATCTAGCTGACGTTGGTCTTTTCTAGTGCTCTGACGCTGCGGGTAAAGCTAGCAGTTCTACTACAACAGCAATTAAAACTACAGGAACTAAACTACAAAAACAGACAATAATCTGGATTTGTCCTACACAGATATGAATTACTTGACGTACTGCCCATAGATTCTAATGAGTCTGATGAGGCTTACCTGACAACATTACTACTCAATGTTTAAAACATTGTTATGTCAGAAGTTCTATGTACGTATTAACTTACCTGATCTATGTTCTTATTATGAGTTAGCTAGGCTACTATATCTGCTGATTGGGGCCAGTTTTTAGAAATTGTAATGACTGTCCTACAACAAGTTAATTGGTTGAGTTGTTGTAGGACAGTCAATGGCTTCGATGATGACTGAGTAGACCCGCTGATTAGCATGGAGTCTAGTGATTTTGTTCTTTTTGAGCTTGCTGTTGGGCATTGAGACTATTGCGCTCCCAGAAATAGCCACCGGAATATCCTTGGATCTGGGGATGGGTATTGGCCAGGTCTAAGCGCTTTTCGGCGATGCAGGCATACTCTTCATCCAGTTCGATGCCAACGTAGCGACGGTTGAGTTTTTTGGCGACGACAGATGTGGTGCCTGAGCCGAGAAAGGGATCAAAAACGATATTGCCCGGTTGACTGCTGGCGAGGATGATTTTGGCAATCAGTTTTTCTGGTTTTTGGGTGGGGTGGTCAGTATTCTCGGGCATGGACCAAAAGGGAATTGAGATATCTGTCCAGAGGTTGGAAGGATGGGTGATGCGGACGTTGCCTTGATCTGTGGCTCGCCAGTCTTTGGGCTTGCCGTTGCGATCTCGATACGGAGCCATCACCCGACGCTTTAACTTAACCGCCTCCACATCAAACCAATAGTCATCTGATAGTGTGCCAAACCAAATATCTTCTGACGAGTTTTTCCAATTTTGTTTTGATCCCCGACCTTTTTCGCGCTCCCACGTAATCCGACTACGCACAATAAAGTATTGAGAAAAAACGCTATGCACTATTGGAGAAGACTGCCAATCGCAGCAAATATAGGCCGATGCACTGGGTTTAAGCACACGAATTACCTGGGATAGCCAGCTATCTAACCAGGTTTTATAGGCATCGGTGGAGCGACGATTAAAGGTGGTCTGATTAAAAACTTTGGAACGGTTATAAGGCGGATCAACAACTAACAGATCCACAAAGCTATCTGGCAGCAATGGCAAAGCCTCAAATATGTCCTGGCAGATGGTGGCGTTTTCCAGCTTGGCAGTAGGGTGAGGCAACCGAACTAACTTTTGACTATAAACAATGCGGTCATCAGCACTCAAAACTAAAGTGCGATTATTCGGCGCGCGTTGTTTATCAGCCTTCATTCGTTTTCAATTTACATTTACAGCAGCATAGCAATTGGTCGTAGGGATAGCGCACAATCTAGTGGACATGGTTTTAGACGGTGTCCCTTAAGTAATAAACCGATTAGGTCTAATCTAGTGGACATGGTTTTAGACGGTGTCCCTTGAGGAGTAAACCGATTAGTATGGATCAATATTCCGGTTAACTTGATTTCCCCTATTTCCCATGTTTGAAGCCCTCTCAGAAAGATTTGAATCCGCCTGGAAAACTCTGCGTGGCCAGGACAAAATCTCTGAATCCAATATTAAAGAGGCGCTTCGGGAAGTTAGACGCGCACTGTTAGAAGCTGATGTCAGCTTCAATGTGGTCAAGGACTTTGTGGCAGACGTTCAAGAAAGGGCCCAAGGCGCTGAAGTTATTTCCGGTGTTGATCCGGATCAGCAGTTCATCAAAATCGTTTATGACGAACTGGTTGCCCTAATGGGGGATGCCAATGAACCACTGGCCGATGCTGATAGCAAACCGACTGTGGTACTCATGGCAGGTTTGCAGGGGACGGGTAAAACGACAGCTTCCGCTAAATTAGCGTTGCATCTGCGTAAGCAAGAACGCTCTGCCATGCTAGTGGCAACCGATGTCTATCGCCCCGCCGCCGTCGATCAGTTGATTACCCTGGGTAACCAAATCAAGGTGCCTGTCTTTGAAATGGGGACGGATGCCAATCCGGTTGATATTGCTAAAGCGGGTATAGCAAAAGCTAAAGAGGACGGTATTGACACCGTGATTGTGGATACCGCTGGTCGTCTGCAAATTGATCAGGACATGATGGCTGAACTTGAACAAGTTAAAACAGCCATTACCCCTGATGAAGTGCTGTTGGTGGTGGATGCTATGACGGGCCAGGAGGCTGCCACCCTGACCCACACATTTCATGAGCAAATTGGGATCACTGGGGCCATCCTGACCAAAATGGATGGTGACTCGCGCGGTGGTGCCGCTTTGTCGATTCGCCAGATATCTGGCAAACCCATCAAATTTATTGGTGTCGGTGAAAAAGTAGAAGCGTTACAGCCTTTCTACCCCGATCGGATGGCCTCTCGCATCCTGGGGATGGGGGACGTTCTCACCCTGGTAGAAAAAGCCCAAGAAGAGGTTGATATTGCCGATGCAGAACAGCTACAGGCCAAAATCTTAGAGGCTCGATTTGATTTTAATGACTTTCTCAAGCAGACGCGCTTGATGAAAAACATGGGATCGCTCACTGGCATCATGAAACTGATTCCAGGCATGTCCAATAAATTGTCTGCTGATCAGCTCCAGCAAGGAGAAACGCAGCTACGTCGCTGTGAGTCCATGATCAACTCTATGACTAAGCAGGAGCGGGAAGATCCTGATTTGTTAGCCAACTCTCCTGGTCGTCGTCGCCGGATTGCCAGGGGCTCTGGCTATGGAGATAAGGATGTCAGTAAGTTGGTTAGTGATTTCCAAAAAATGCGTTCCATGATGAAGCAAATGGGTCAGGGGGGCGGTTTTCCTGGAATGGGCGGTGGCTTCCCTGGAATGGGCGGGGGGATGCCTGGAATGGGCGGAGGAATGCCCGGTATGGGCGGAGGGACTCCTGCTGGCCGACCTGGCTTTCGTGGTTATAGTGCAGGTGCGAAAAAAAATAAAAAGAAGAAAAAGAAAAAGGGCTTTGGCACCCTTTAAGTTTGTCTATAACTCGTCCAACTTTATTGAGTTGTGCCCAGATATGTTTGCTTAGATGATCAGCCTGGTTAGGAATTGCATAAAGACAGCACCATAAGAGACACTATGGTCCCTAACTGGGCAAACTAATCAACATGCATTGAATTCACATAAAGCCAAAGACAAGTTATGAAAGAGCGTATCGGCCTTAGCCTCTTAGCCCTGGGTCTACCCCTGTGGTTCTCCGCTACCCCCAGTTACGGATTGCCAGGCCATTCGGTAAATGAGGTCAAAACCTGGATGCAGGGACATCCCACATTGAGGGCCGACAGTCGTGAAGGACTTCGGGTACACAGGGCTGATGTTCCTTCTCGCCGTTTTACATTCCAGGCAAGTGTGTTTCCGGTGGGTGGATTTCAACAGGCCAGTCGCGATGATGTCTGGTCTACGGTCAACAGACAACGTAACTTCAGCATTATTCGTCGAGAAGAATTTATCCTGGTCGACTATGACGAGCCCATTACTATTGGCCGCTTAGAAGAGTCTTTGCGAACGATTTATGGTCCTGATACCTATGCTGACTATCGCCGCGCTCAGCCAGTGTATGACTATGAGGCCATAACCGGTACGATTCAGGGGGAAGTTCGCTTAGGAAATACCTATGCTTACTGGCTTGAGCTGACGCCAGATCCCAGCGGTGTGATCACTACAGGCAAATTGAATATTCTGTTGCCAGAAGATGTTAATCGTTTGCAAACCTATCTTAATCAACAGTATTTGTAGGTTTATAATCGGGAGTCTTACTGTTGAAGATGTTGGCTTAGGTGACGATGTGCCATAAACAATGGGCTAATTAGACTTGCTGTGTAGAGTGTCAACTCGCATGATGCGACATCGTCATAAATCACATCTGGGCCATAGCGAAAACAGTGGCGTAAGATTTTACGAATGTCGTTGACCATGTACGCGCAGAGCATCATGGGACGTTGCCATGCTGGAGTGCTGAGCATACGAGTTTGACAGCGACTAAGACCAATGCCTCTGCAAAGTTGTCGTAGATATTTGCGGGTGAGGCGTTGTGTTGGAATTTGATGTTCCAGGCGCATTTCGGGGTTGTACCAAATTTCCCAGCCCGCTTTTTGAATATGTAGCAGCGATTCCGTATCTTCTCCTGTGAGCATGCTGGTCTCGGTGCGACCCGTGAGCACTAATTCGTCAGGAACGTTATCTAACCATACTTGTCGCCTGACTACTACGCCAGCGGATGGTGGGATCACTTTTTGTTGAGGGGGATACAGCATTGGTTCAGCGCCACGTTCGGTCAGGGCCAAAAGAGCAGCAATGCGTTCAAAATTTTCTGGAGGTGTGGTTTCAAAATTGCCGCGAATACGGCTGGCAATGACACCTGCTTGGGGATAATTTTGGGCAAATTGGTAAGCCGATATCAGCCAGGTCATGCTGGGCAAAGTATCGTCATCCAAAAAGCCAACCAGTGGGCTATTGGCTATCTGTACAGCTTTTTGTCGAGCATAAGCCGCGCCTTGTCTGGGTTCAAACGTATAAATCAAGGGCATATGTTGCCCCCATTCCTGTTGATAGTGCCGTACGATATCGGCTGTATTATCAGCGCTATTATTGTCAACTACAATCACTTCCCAACTGAGGTTATGGGTGTTGAGTTGCCAGCGGAGGCATTCTAAAACCATTGCTAGGCGTTGACTGCCGTTGTAGGTGGGAATAGCAACTGAAAAATCTAAGCTAATCGCCTGGGGAAATAAACGACTAAACAGGTGTCTGAGTCCCACCAAACGCTCAACAGGTTCTAACGCTCTAATCATTAACTAAATATTGGAGGATGGCTTACATCGCTGATCACAACCAGCGGATGATGCTTTCAGAATGCCCGTGTGTGTATGGACATCTGCTATCTCTGCATAGATGAGTTGTAGCTATTGAAGCCATCCATAACTGTTGTAGGTCTTGCTATCAAATGATCCCCGTTGACACTCTAAAGTTGGTTAGCTATATTGTGTGGCCATACTGTAAGTTGACGTCACTATGAAAGCATCTGACTGGTTAGAAAGCCTGCCTGACAGACTGATTGCCGCTAGAAAGCTGGTATTTCCAAAGATGACTGATGCTGCCAACGCTCTGGGTGTGAGCAAACAGGCCCTTGAGCAGCGTGAACGTAAACGCTACAAAGGAGCCAAGATAGAAACTCTGGTAACAATGCTGAAACTTTTAGAGGAGCAGGCAATTATTAGTCCTCCTCCTGAGGAGAGTCAGTTTTTAAGTTGAAGATCGGGTGTTTGTGGCCAAACTAATGGGAAATTAGAATTCTTGACTTTATTTTTGGAATTTTTGCTCTTCCAACTAGTCGCAAAGTTAAAAATACTTAATAGGTTACAAATAACAACTAATTAAAATAAAAACCTCAACGGACCCTACTGGATTCGAACCAGTGACCGACCGCTTAGAAGGCGGTTGCTCTATCCACTGAGCTAAGGGTCCTCACTTATAGATAATAGATACTAGGCAAGAGCCTGACGGTCAGAAGGTTGACTGCTAAGTTAATGGCAATCTAGACCGGCTCAATCAGTTTAGGCGATTATAGCCATAAATCTACACGGCCATCGGGCCTCCATAGTACCTCTTGTGTCACCGATACATTGTGAACTGGGTACGCTGGAGGCACAAAATGGTTTTAGTCAACGGTTTTCTACTATCGTATTTCTACTGAAGTAATAAGTTAGTTTGAACTCATTACCGAAGGAAGAGCAACAGACTGACAAACTAATGGTTTAATCGCTCAAGCTAATAGCGTGGGCTCCTCGGGTTAGCACTTATCAGCGGCACCATGTTCATCTTAAAGCGCCAGGATGTAGAAATCGGTAGTTTTCAACATCCCTCCAAAGAGCAAAAGATTCCAATTCTGTCCTACCAGGGGCAGACATTTCGTCTGTTGAGTGTGTTTAATGCAGCCCAAGAAGAGGAAGCTCGTACACTATGGCGGGAGTTGACGGATAATCGTGGCAAAGCCTGTGTGCTGTTAGAAGAGCCTGAACGATTTAGTGTTTGGGGGAAAATTCAGTTAGATCGCCCATCCGGTGAGGCTAAACCTCCTCAATCAGCAACTGTAAACGGAGTTAGTACTGCTTTTGTCAAAGCTGGGGTATTGATTATTCAGGCGATGTATGAAGATGTCGCTGACTTAATGGGGGATAAGCAGGCTAAACGCTTTGAGGGAGACTTGACTGCAATTGGTAAGCAGCTGCGATTACCCCAGATGACGTCTGATGATTTAGTGATGGGATTGCTACGTTTAGATCCATTCTCAGCTGTATTACCACCCTGGCAGACAAATCATCTCAATACGATTTTTAAGGAACTGCATCGTATTGGTCGATCGTATTTTGGGCGCTCTAACTTTACTGAGCGAGCGCTGGAGGCACTAGAGGATTTATCACCAGCAGAACGTGATGCCTTCTTGACTTGGTTAAAGCAGCTATCTAGTGGTCAGCTTTGGCAATAGCTTTAGCGGTAATGATGAAAGAACCGTGGGATTATGAGAGTTACGGCGTTGCTTTTTTTTTCAAACCGGCACTTTTAGGTAGCATTGTGGGTATGCTGCGGATGCGTCAAACTAGCCTTTGCTGATTTCAACTAGCTCTAAGCTGTGGAGGAAGGAGGGCATGTTTTCTCGCACGGGCATTTTTTTGGTGTTATCTCGTTAAGGAGTAGAGCGTTGACTCAGTCCTCCAAGGCTTCTCAAGCCAGCTCAGGCCAGTCTACTTTGATTCTTTGCCTTTGTTGGGGCATCGTATCTATCCTTTTCTTTTTACTGTTTGGGGCGTTGGCTCCCGGAGAAGATGCGAGGCCGGATTGGTTTTTAATCTCAATTACTTTTTTAGAGATTTTCGCGTTTCTACTGGCGGGGTTTCTCTGTTTTCGCAACTCTGGAAGTTCGCAAATTATTAGTGGACGGACTGTCTGGTTGGCGTTGGCGCTGGCTATGGTCGCCTATGCGGCAGGGAATGTTTTCTTTTTCCTCTGGGGGACGGTTTGGGGGCTAGATCCATCGGTATCTCTTGGTGATGGGTTTTATTTTATTAGCTATGTGGCTATGGCCATTGGTATGTTGCTGGCCGCGTTACCCCGACGGATTGATTTAAGCCTGCCGCAGTGGGTGATGATTTTTGCTATCGGTGCTGTGGGTGTGGTTTTAGCCTGTGTTTTGAACTATGGTTTCCCAGCGTTTGCTCATCAGCTATCGCCACAGCCAGCTTTAGCTGCGGATGCTCAATTGGCCCAAGCTCCTGCTGAGGAGTCGGTGGTGGTGCCTGTTGAGGATGGAGTAGAGCCAGTTGTAGAGCTAACTGACACCGAAGAAGAAATCGTTGCGGGGTTGTTGCCTGCTCCAGTTTGGGCGCAAGATTTGGATGCTGCTTTAGAGCAGTTTGAAGATCCGGTGGTGCTGATGTATGTCATGGCTGATTGTTTTCTGGTGGTGATTGCGGCGGCTCTGTTGGTAGCTTTTTGGGGGGGACGGTTTTCTCAGTCTTGGAAGCTGATTGCGATCGCAACGTTCTGTCTGTACATTGCTGACATGGCGTTTGCGGCCGTGGGTGATAACTATGTTGAGGGAGCTCTGTGGGAGGTCTTTTGGACGTTATCTGCCCTTTTCTTTGCAGCGGGGGCAACAATTGAATATGACGTTTCTAAACGGTCCCGCCGGGGATCTCGTCGTCGGGCATGACACCTCGCCTAAACCTGGCATACTAGAGAGACATTTTTACCCTCCCTTGGGGATGTTGCTATGGCACCGCGAAAACTGTCTGACGCCGATAAACGCGATGTAATTGAAATATATAGGCAACCTGGAGAAACCACCTCTACTATTGCCAAACGCTATGGCGTTAGCACCAGTACTATTAGCCGGATCCTAAAGACGCAGCTGCCCGATGATGAGTATCGAGCGCTGATTGCTCAGAAGCGATCGGCCCCATCGGACAAAGCGGTCTTGTCAGCACCGCAGTCGGTGGAAGCAAAGCCAAAGCCAGAAAAACCTATCCGTCGGGCTCGAAAGCGTTCGCGAGTTATTGAACCTGAACCTCAGTCTGACAGTCAGTTGACACTGCTGAATGCTGATGATTCATCCACGGAACTGGATGAAACTCCAATCTCTGAGTCTGATGATGATGTCTCAGCTGTTGCCACTGAGCTGTTAACAGAGCCGGTGAGCAGTCAGGATGACGATGAGGACTTAGATGACCTCGATGAGGACCTAGACGATCTCGACGACGACCTTGACGATGACTTTGAGGATGACGACGATGACGGTGATGATTTTGATGGCGACGATGAGTCATCTTTGTTAGGGGCGTCAGTAGAAATTATGCCGCTCTCGGATGCGGTCTTTCCCCGGACTTGCTATTTGGTAGTTGATCGCTTGTCAGAGTTAATTACCCATCCTCTAAAGGAATTTGCTGAGTTGGGGGATATCCCAGCTCAACAGGAGTCAGCTAGAACGTTACCTATTTTTGACAACCACCGTGTGGCGAGGCGGTTTTCACGGCGCAATCAACGGGTCATTAAAGTACCTGATGGTCAGCTAATTACTAAGGCTTCGTCCTATCTTCAGGCCAAGGGTATCACCCATCTACTGATTGATGGCAATATCTATTCTTTACTGGGGTAGATAGCATTGATAACGTTCCCCTACAGATCAAAATTAAATCCGGTTTTTTGCCGTTCTTGATATTTTGTTTGATCAAATCGGTAGAGTTGGGCAGCTCGGTAGGGAACGTTGGTTTCTTTCTCTGGCAGGCCGACCAAGATATTTAGCTTGAGTAGTTTTTTGCGAAAGTTACGTTTGTCAAAGGGTTGATCTAAAACAATTTCATAGAGGCGCTGCAGCTGAGTCAGGGTAAATCGTGGGGGGAGTAATTCAAACCCAATGGGGTGATGCCGAATAGTATGCCGCAGAGTTGCGATCGCATCTTGCAAGATCGCCCCATGGTCAAACGCTAAGGCTGGTAGCTGGCCTAGGGACCACCAGCGAGCTTGTTTAGCATCAGTGGCTGCCTTGACATCATGATTCCAAAGATTGACCAATGCGTAAAACGCTACCGTTACCTTGTGCCCTCTGGGATCACGCTCAGGTTGACCATACGCTTTTAGCTGCTCCAAAAATACATCGGTGACGGCAGTTTCTTCGTAAAGCTCACGCCGCGCTGCCTGCTCAAGCGGTTCTTGGGGGCGTACAAATCCCCCTGGCAAAGCCCACCTTTCTTTAAAGGGGGGCAGTCGCCGCTGAATTAGCAGCACCTGCAATTGCTCGGTGTGATCGATACCAAACACTACGCAATCTACAGTTACGGCTGGCCTGGGATAGTCGTAGGTGTGTGCCATCGTTTGCAGTTGACGTTTTAGACAGGGATTGGCTATAAACAAACTAACCTTAGTGTACAAAGTACACAATATAAATTCTTGTTGCCTATGCTTGGTGCTATTACGGGCGATATTATCGGCTCTGTCTATGAGTTTGAGAACCATAAGACCAAAGACTTCCCTTTGTTTACCAAACAAAGCATTTTTACCGATGACACAATTTTGACAGTGGCCGTTGCCGATGTATTGCTCCATGGCGGCACCTATACTGATGCGTTTAAGCGCTATTACCAGCATTATCCTGACCCCTGCGGTGGTTACGGGGCAAGGTTTCAGTCATGGGCTGCGTCAGCCGATAGTCAGCCCTATAACAGCTGGGGTAATGGGGCTGCCATGCGGGTGAGTCCGGTAGCCTATGTATATCAAGATTTAGAGGCTGTATTAAAAGCTGCAGAGCAGACGGCAGTGGTTACCCATAATCATCCAGAAGGGATTAAAGGGGCTCAAGCAACCGCAGCGGCCATATGTTTAGCGCGTCAGGGACAGTCGCGGCAGGCCATTAAACATTATGTAGAAACTACCTTTGGTTACGATCTCAGCCGTAGCCTTGAGCAGATTCGACCAGACTATCAATTTAATGAATCCTGTCAGGGCACTGTGCCAGAGGCGATGATTGCATTTTTAGAATCCACAAGTTTTACAGATGCGATTCGTAATGCTGTGTCTCTCGGTGGCGATGCGGATACCCTTACCTGTATCACAGGCGGTATTGCTGAAGCGTTTTATGGTGAGATCCCAGACGCAGTTGTTGAGCGTGTCTGGGGATTACTCCCCGAGCAGCTAAAAACCGTTATTGTTCAGTTCAAGGCGACCTATATGCCTTTACTTCAGACGCCAGTTATCCCTTAGTGCTCTTTGTTGCAGTCTTTTGTTATGTGAGGGTATCAGGTTTAACTCTGTGGGCGATT
>JBCCJR010000003.1:0-51481 GCA_039045805.1 Cyanobacteria bacterium P01_C01_bin.118 | reverse complement strand
GTTACTACCCATTGGGCCTTAAAGGATGCATTGGCAACTCAGTTTCCTGCTGTTCATGTACAGACCGATCGAATGGTAATTGAGGATGGCGATATCATCACTGCTGGTGGTGTCACGGCATGGATTGATCTTGGGTTACGGCTGATTGACCGATTTTTGGGATCATCGATAATGTTGGAGGTGGCCCAGTTCTTTTTGATTGATCCAAATGGTCGAGAACAGCGGTTTTATAGCAAATTTGCACCGCAGTTTTATCATGGTGATGATGCCATACTACAAGTTCAGCATTGGCTGCAGTCCCATTACCATGAGACCATTACCATTGCTGATATGAGCGCTGTAGCGCTGCTGGGGGAACGAACCTTTCTTCGGCGCTTTAAAAAAGCAACGGGTATGAAACCGATTGAATATCTGCAGGCTTTACGGGTGGGGAAAGCACGGGAAATGCTGGAATTTTCTCAAAAACCGTTTGGTGAAATTGCCTGGAATGTTGGCTATGAGGATCAAGGAGCGTTTCGAAAAGTCTTTGTGCGATTAGTAGGGCTGCAGCCAGGGGAATATAGACGGCGCTTTTCTGTTGGCTCAGCTGGGTGATGGTAGCCCTAATTAAATTCCACTTTTGGATATATGGGCCTTCCATGGACCATCTCTTCAGCTTAAATATGTTTGGAATTTATCAATCGCTTGCTCCTTAGCTGATGAACTCTTCCTGACAGGTGCTGCTATCTAGCTGAATATGTACCTTGAGGCGCTGACCGGCCAAACAGCGAAACGGTGGAATTTGAATAAAGTTATCTTGAGACCCGGCCCTAACGGTTTTGAGACGTTCTCCTGTCTCTGATAGCTCCAATGCTAGCACCACATCATTGGGTAGGAGAGATTCTCCCGATGGATACAATTGAATCCGGATATTACGCCGTTTGTCTGCTTCAATATCAACACTGAACATCAATAACAGATCGTCTGGGGCGGTATTTAAGAAGATTTTTTTACCACAGGTCAGTACAGCAGCACCGCTTGCGGTGGAGCGAAACCTTAAGGCAGGTGTCTGAGGGAGCAGGGCGTCTAACGATTGCCAGCCGTCTTCAAAGATTTGTTCAAGCCAATCTTCGATGTTGGCCAACTTTGGTGTTTGACGCTGTTGGTACAGCCTCTGTCGCCAATGATCATTGCTTAACAGGACCCCCCACTCGTTAAAAGAGAGCGCCAGTCTGGGTTCAGGCACATCAGTAAGGCGCTGCATCAAACGGTCGAGCTGGCTTGCAGATAGTTCAGGCAGTGGCGGCGGCTGACTAACGGGCCGATGCTCTATTTGTTGCGCCACCCAAAAAGCGGAGAAATCTTGGACTAGATCAAGATCGCTAAGACTGTAGGTGCGTGTGTTGGGGCTGTAAGTGCCCTGATTTTTGAGTTGAGCGTAGGTGGTATAACCCCATAGGGCCAGGCGTTGTTGATCAACGTCAACATAGGCTGCAATGTAGTAATCGGCATGCCAATCAGGTAGATCAACCCATTCCTGAGGGACGTCTATCTGGGCAGCATCAATGGCCTCGGAGAGCATGATAACAATTCGATTCTGACCTAGTTGGAGGGCCAAGCCATCGACAACGTGCCAAATATCAAAGGGGGCAGCGTGGGGAAAGGGGAGGACGGACCAATCAAATTCTTCTTGAAACCATGGCATGATGGCCGCCAGACCGATTTGATGTAGATAGATACGCCAGCGTACAGCATGGTCTGCGATAGAAACGCTGCGTTGCCACTGACCAGGATCGACTGGCATTTCGAGCACAGGTTGCACAGGATTTTCAAAAAACACGCTCATTCTGATTTCTCCGGTGAGTCTTGCGGACAGTGGCGCTGCAGTTTACTGGTACTACAGTTTACTGGTACTACAGTCACTTATAGTGGTGCTGTAGTCACTCGTAGTGACACTGTAACCATTCATGGATGACGTCGCTAACATTGGCTAATATGGCAGACTCTGCAGGGATATGCAGAGTCTCTTGACTCCAGATAAAAACGCTCATTAATAACTGGCGTCGAATCCGGTTAAGCTTTCGAGATACTTGATACTGTTTGATTTGGAGTTGCTTGGCAATTTCTGTCTGGGTATAGCTTTTTTGATAATAGAGGGATAACAATAGTCGGCTAGGATCATCTAAATCTAGCAGAGCTTTTTCTAAGGCAATGCCGATTTGCTTTGCGTAATTTTGCTGTTGTATATATTCTTCATCGACCAACAGCTGTGTCATGGGGTTATCGTCCGAAGGCAGAGTGTCGACTTGTTCTTCACTGGAGTCGTCATATTGGGGTTGATTGAGGGAAATGACGGTGGGGGTGAGGTAAGCTCTAACCAGAGTGGCTAAGTATGTTAGCTCCAGGTTGAGCTGTTGGGGGTCGATATCCTGATGGCTGAGTAGAGAGGTATTTTGTTCAGAGAGCTGATGGCGCTGTTGGTGATAGCGATGGGTGATCGCATCAAGTTGCTCATCGTTAGGAGCCACTAATCCCCGCACCAGTCGACTCGGTTCGGGGGTGCAAACGCTTCTAAAGCATTGCCACATCAATATATAGTGGGCAGTCTCTACAAATCCCGCTGCCTGTAATGCCTGGGTTAGCTGTGTTTGGCTGAGCCTGCGAAGGAGTCCCCAGTCGCTACTGATATTGATGGCGTTCTGCTGTCTTAGCTGATCGCGAATACAGTTGCCGAAGGCCCTATGGGCGTAGGCTTTGAGACTGCTGCCGTAATTGGGGTTATAGCCTTTAAGAATTCGATCTACGTTAGCGATCGCAATCTGAAATCCATCCGCTAGGGGGCATTGCACTATGGCAAAGCGACGAGTGACTCGCTCAGCTGCCCAGTAGCAAGGCTCCTGCACATAGGCCCAAAGATGTTTGGTGGCGTTGGCATCTTCCTCTTGATGACGTCTGTACCAGTAGAGGGTCCAAAATTTCTCTGACCGATTTGCCTCTTCATTCGCTTGCAGCAGCTCCCGTTGCATGCTTCTGGCCAACCGTGGGTCAGATACCCAGGTGTCAAATCGCTCCCCGGCAAACTGAATAAATGTAGAAAACATTGCCAGAATATCGGTCCGAGCGTGCATTACTTACCTATATATATGACTATCAGGTCACTGAAATGTGCAGAGCTAGACTCTGACGTCCCCTTTAGGACTCAATGGACAAGATACTATTTTGCCTGCGTATTTTTACGTAAAACTCCATGTGTTTTAAAGACTCAATGGGGACGCTTGCCGTAGTGACGATATTGCCAGTAGTCCTGCAAAATCTGGCCATGGTCAAAGCAGAGGGTTTGAGGCAAGGCCCATAGATCAAATATCTTGAGATTTTTGGCATCATCGCCAGCGGTAGGCTCGCCGATGGCTGTGGCTAAAAACACAATACTAATGGTGTGTTTGCGTGGGTCTCGGCTGGGGTCTGAGTACACATGAAACTGTTCCAATAGCTTAATCTCTAAGCCAATTTCCTCTTTAGCTTCACGCACTGCTGCGGTTTCTGTCGATTCACCGTAATCCACAAAGCCGCCAGGAAGCGCCCAACCCAACGGCGGATTTAGCCGCTCAATTAATATGATGGGCCGATGGGGGCGATCTACTAGTTCGATAATGATATCGACGGTGGGGGCAGGGTTGCGATAGATCATAACGTTGTGGGAGGTGTTGTGAAAGGGGCGACATTGCATCGATTAACCATGCTAAAGTCTATTGGCCTGGATTAGGTTTTATTGGTCGCCTGTTCGGGCTGATTGCCCCTGTTTGTTTGGACGGTGGGCCGTGCCCACCCTACGTGTTTACCCACCATGCCATTTACCAGAGCTAGCGGTATTTTGCTTCATCCCACGTCGCTACCCGGTCGCTACGGCATTGGGGATTTGGGTAAGGCGGCCTACGAGTTTGTTGACTTTCTAGCGGAAACTAAACAGCAGATCTGGCAAATCTTACCCCTGGGACCTACAGGGCATGGTAACTCGCCTTACATGTGCTACTCAGCCATGGCAGGAAATCCGCTGCTGATCAGTCTAGATAAACTGGTGGAGCAGGGACTATTAGTAACGGCTGACCTGTTAGAGATTCCAGAGTTCTCCGCCGGGCGGGTAGAGTATAACCAGGTTATTCCCTACAAGATGGAGCGGCTCCAGCTGGCGGCTCGGCGATTTCAGTCAAAAGAGTCAGCGGAGTTTCAAGAATTTTGCCAGGCCCAGGCTTTTTGGCTAGAGGACTACAGTCTGTTTATGGCGCTAAAGGTAGCCAACTCAGGAGCCAGCTGGGCCGAATGGGAGCCGACCATTGCCAAACGGGACAAGGACGCTCTGACCACCTGGCGGTCTAAGCTGGCGGATGAGATTTTTTTGCAAAAATATTTGCAGTTTGAGTTCTGTCGTCAATGGTTTGCCCTCAAGACCTATGCCAATGAACGGCATATTCAAATTGTGGGGGATATGCCCATCTATGTGGCCCACGATAGCTCCGATGTCTGGGCGTTTCCAGAAAACTTTATGATCGACCCAGAAACCCTGCTGCCGTCTCAAATGGCGGGGGTGCCGCCGGATTATTTTAGTGAGACCGGGCAGCTGTGGGGTAATCCAACCTATAACTGGGACGTTCTGAAAGAAACTAAGTTTGACTGGTGGCTAAAGCGGATTAAGGCATCCCTGGCCTATGTAGACCATATTCGGATTGATCACTTTCGTGGGTTTGAGTCCTTTTGGGCGGTGCCTGAAGGGGAAGATACCGCCATGCGGGGGGAGTGGGTGGAAGCTCCCGGTGTTGAACTATTTGAACGGGTGGAGGAGGTGCTGGGCAAGCTTCCTTTTCTGGCTGAGGATTTGGGGATTATTACCCCGGAGGTGGAGGCGCTGCGGGATAAGTTTGGATTTCCAGGGATGAAGATCCTACAGTTTGCGTTTGGGTCGGATCATCGTAACCCCTATTTGCCGTTTAACTGCGATCGCAACTTTGTGATCTATACCGGTACACACGATAACGACACCACTTTGGGTTGGTATGCCGCCGCCAATGACTACGAAAAACAGCGCTTAGCCACCTATTTAGGGGGAATAGGCCCAGAATCTGTGCATTGGGCTATGGTTCGTCTGGCCTTTTCCTCCATTGCCAATCTGGCTATTATTCCTCTTCAGGACCTGCTGGGGTTAGGCACCGAAGCCCGGATGAACACTCCTGGTTTGGCGGAAGGTAACTGGGAGTGGCGATTTGATGGGGACATGTTAACCCCCACGGTGCGGCAGCAGTTCACCACCCTAACCGAATTGTATGGTCGTGCCCTGCACCAATGGCCTTAATGATTTGTGTGGCCCCGTTTATCCTTGAAGCGCATGTACGTATCTCATAGCGGCTTTATATAAAGATTTCGCGAAGATAAAAAATTGGTTGACTTCCCAAAGCCCCTTTAACCGTTCTCATAGCGGTTAATTACTAACCCTTGCGATATAGAGGTTGTGTCACGGTTGGGGTTGTGTAGTTAGAAATACTGAAAATCATCCATCTAAATTCGGTTTTCCACGGCAGCATCCCTGATAAAATCCAAACATAGCGGTAATTAAGGCAACATCAAAACATGGCCATGGTTTCTAGCGGGCTAGCTTCTGTCCAATCCTCGCTAAGAGTAGGTTTAGGGCGAGTTTTAATTGTTGAAGACGAAGAGCTGATCAGAGAGACGGTAGCGCTGGCCTTAGCGGAAGAAGGATTTGAAATCGTAGTGGCGGCAGATGGACCTACGGCTCTTGAGAAGCTGTTAGGCTCAGCTGACGGTAGTAAGGACGCTATTCCTGACATTAGCTTGGTAATTTTAGACCTGATGTTGCCGGGTATGAATGGGCTGGATTTATGCCGACTGGTGCGCCATCGCGGTCTGGATGTTCCTATTTTGATCCTGAGTGCTAAGGGTACTGAGATGGATCGCGTGGTTGGTTTAGAGGTCGGGGCGGATGACTACCTGTCTAAGCCCTTTGGGATGCGCGAGCTGATTGCTCGCTGTCGTGCCCTGCTACGGCGCTATCAGTCAAAAGGTAAGACGGAGGATACCTCCGCCCTGCGATTTGAGGGGATTACGCTACACCCCAACGAGTGTCGAGCTTTTCTGAATGATAAAGAGCTCACCCTGTCTCCTAAAGAGTTTAAAATTTTGGAACTCTTTATGGGACGCCCCCGCCGTGTTTGGTCTCGGGATCAGATTATTGATCGGGTATGGGGCTATGACTTTATGGGAGACAACAAGACGGTGGATGTTCATATCCGCTGGCTACGTGAAAAGCTAGAGGAAGACCCCAGTAGACCTAAGTATTTAAAGACTGTTCGCGGCTTTGGCTACCGTTTGGGCTAGGGGTGTCGGGGGGAATTCCCGGGTTCTGGTGGGCCGTGCCTACCCTATGGTCACACCGCTCACCATTCACGATTTACCACTTTCCCCTGGGCTGTACCCACTCTACGACTCGTCTACTTAAAATCTTGCAAAAATCCTTCAAGGAAGTTTGTTAGAGTAGTCGCGAACGTAGTTCCATGCCCCCATGACCAACGCAGATAGACCTCCTGAGGGTCGGCGATTTTGGAAAATTGCAGCTATTACGTTAGGGGCCGGTACCCTAATTGTCGGCACAGTGGCCGTTGTTGGTGCCTGGTTGTTTATTAATCGGGGATTGACGCCGCTGTTGGAACGACGGCTTTCGGTTCTATTGGAGCGGGAGTTGGAGCTGGGGGAGTTGGAGGGGCTGTCCTGGAACGGTGCCCGAGTAGGCCCTTCCAAACTAAATGCGACGGATACTGACCCTACTTACGCCACAGCTGAAGCTGTGGAGGTGGGATTTAACCCTTTGCAGGCTCTGTTTCAGCGGAAGCTAAATATTGATCTTAAGCTGATTGGTGCTTCTGGTTATTTAGAGCAACACCCAGAGGATGGCTGGATTGGTGTAGATGTACCCACCTTTGAGCCACCGCCTGAGGAGCCAGCGGTAAAGGTGCGGCTGGATGATATTGATGTTGTTGATAGTCAGATTACCCTGGTGCCTCTGCCTGCAGATGGGACAGCTCCTGCTCCTCTGTTACTGACGGATTTGAATGGTTCAGTTAGCATCGACCCTGTCAATGTGGAGGGAACCGATAGTCAGCGGGTTGACGTTGATGCGATCGCAACGCCCCCTGACGGTGGACAGCTGAAGTTTAATCTGGCCGTAGTGCCCTTTGCCTCTGGCAACCCTGATCGGCCAATCCAACAAAAGATCATCATGGGCATCGGTGGCAAAGGGGTGGCCGCCGCGCCAGTGATGGCCTTTTTGCTACCTACCCTGGGTCAGCAAAACCTCCCTCTCAAAGCAACGGCAGGTCGGGTTAGCGGCGACTGGACCGTCTCTTTTTTGCCCGAGCAGCCGGTGACGGTAGACGGGGCGGGCAGCGTTGATAACGGCCAGCTACAGAGCGCAGCATTACCCGGAGACGGCCCCTGGGGTAATACCATCGACGACATTGATGTATCTGCCCGGTTTAAGGGCAACACCATTACGGTGGATAGAGCCACCGGCAGCTACTCTGATTTAGCTGCAAACGCCACCGGTACCCTTGATTGGAAGGGAGACTATGACCTGGTGGCCCAGGTAGCGGATGTAGACCTCGAACAGCTGTTGGAGAAATCGGAGGTGGATTCTCCCATTGCCCTCAGCGGTGTGTTTGATAACACCATCGCCATTACGGGGCCGATGCTACAGCCCAAATTTTCTAATCAGGTGGTGGCCACTAGGCCGGTGATCGTGGACCGAGTGGTGCTTAATGATGTCAATGCCGATGTGGTGTTGACGAGCGATCGTATCCAAAATTTACTGGATGTTGTCACCGTCACACAGGTAAGCACTAACCCTGAGTTGGGAGGCCGGGTAACTGGCAGCGGTGCTTTAAATCTGGGCCAGCTAGCCGAGGGCGGACCGCCAATTTTAGACTTTCAGGCTGAAGCAACGGGCGTCTCGGGGGATGCCATTGTGGCCCTCTACGATGTTGCTCAGCTCCCTTTCACCCTCGGTGTGGTGGACGCCACAGCTACTATTAAAGGGCCCCCTGATGCTATCGAAACCCGGATCACGGTGGATGCCCCGGCCCTGGCCTACGGTGGACAAAATTATCCGGCCAATGCCACCGCAGTGTTTGCCAATGGTGGATTATCCATTCCCCAGGCATTGGTCCAGGTGGGGTCAGGCACGCTAACTGGCGATGGTCAAGTGGACCGCGACAGCTGGCAGGCCAGTATCGTAGCCAATAATGTTGACCTACAGACATTGGGGCTGGCCCAGCTACCTGCCGCAAATTTCAACGGGGATGTGGCCTTAGCAGGACCGATTCAAGGGGCCTCCCTAAATAATTTGCTGGCGATGGGAGATTACAGTCTGCAGCTTGCAGATGGCTCAATCCAGGGAGAGGCTGAGCTGGTCAACGGCAGTTGGCGTACAGATGCCACTCTCAATGCCCTAGGGCTGAGTCAATTTGCCCCTCAGCTCAGCGGCAATACCAGTGGCGCAGTTAGCCTGGCAGGAACAGTCAATACCCGCACCCTGGCTGCTTTGCGTGGTCAAGGCGACCTTACCTTCTCAGCGGGACTGGCTGGGTTCTCCCCCCAGTTGGCTGGATTTGATGCTCCCCTCAACAGTCGGTTCACCTGGACCGGTCAAGACCTCCTGATCGAGGATGCTAGCAGTGCTCAGCTCCAGGCCCGCGGTGTGGTGTCTCCCCAGTTAGTGGGCAATCAATTCCAAGGAATTCGGGGTTTTAGCCTTGATCTAGATGCCAAGCAGTATCCGCTGGCGCTGTTGCCGGGGCCAGTTCCTCTTAATGGGTTTGCTTCATTTAATGGTCGGCTGGTGGGTACCCCCAGTGTGCCTCAGCTGGACGGCACTCTACTTCTGGAGGAGTTTGCCCTTAATCAGGTGGCCTTTGATCCTGTGTTATTGGGGCCAGTCAGCTATCGTCCTGTCACCGGGGTAGCCGTCGAGCTAGATGGGCAAACGGGGCTTAATGCTAATGGTGTAGCGGATGGCATTGCCCTCAATTTCCAAAATTCCCGTGATTTTGATTTTGATGTTAGCTGGCAAGGGGGACGGGCATCTGGTCGTACTGAAGACGATCTGTTGCGGGCGACGGTGCAAGATTTACCCCTCCAAGCATTGGGGTTGCCCGTGGTGGCTCGTTTGGGCGGTGGTTTGCGGGGCTCCCTATCTTCCCAGGGAGAATGGGTGGTGGATCTAAACCGTCAAACCTTAGCGGGGAATGTATTTATTGACCAGCCTGGTTTGGGCTATGTCAATGCCCAACAGCTAACGGGACAGATTGCCTATCGGGATCGGCGCGTGTTTGTCGAGCGAGGAGAGCTCATATTTAACACCTGCTCCCAACGATTGATCGCCGAGACAGCCCCCTTACCCAGCTACTGTACGACTGAACCCTGGGATAGCGTCTATCGGTTTAACGGAAACCTGCAGCTGGATACCTTTGCTTACACTGCCAATGTAGATGTGGAAAATGGCGATGTGCGGGATGTGCTGACGGCCCTTGCCATCAATGATATTGAGGATCTGATTCAGACATTTCAGGCCCCTACTTGGTTAGACAATCCTCCACCCGCAGACGCAATTCCTGATTTGCTGGCAACACAAGCTGCAGGAGATTCCCAGGCTACGCTACAGGATCAAGTGCTTCGTTTGGCGGAGATTCAGCGTATCCAAGATCAGCAGGCCCTAGCTGAAGCTGAGAGTCCGATTCCGCCGCTGGACATCCTGGAAGGCCGGTTTAATGCATCGATTAGGGTGAGCGGTGCGCCACAGCAGCTGCCTGAGATTGGCTTTGAGCTAAAAGGTCAGAACTGGATTTGGGGACCTGAATTTGTCGCGGATACCGTCATTGCCCAGGGGCAGCTGGCCAACGGCAATCTGACCCTGCAACCGGTGCGCCTGGAGACGGCACTGCCCCCAGATGTGGAGGGGAACCCTCAGCTTGCGTTTGTAAACCTGGCCGGTAATTTATCCCTGGTGGAGCAGGAAAGTTCGGGTCTCCAGCTAGAGGCTGAAAACGTTCCTATGGCGGCGGTACGCGATATCTTCAATCTGCCGTTAGGTCTCGATGGTCGTTTAGAAGGGATTGCAAACTTTAGCGGCAGTATCGGTAATCCCACGGTGCGTGGGGATATCATTTTGGCCAATGGCAGCATTAACAATCAGCCCATTGATAAAGCTGAAGGATTATTTCTCTATGAAGATGCCCGTTTGTTTTTGCAGGGGGAACTGCTGCAGGTTGATAACAATAAACCGCTAACGCTGGTGGGGAACATTCCCTATGCCTTTAATTTTATGGATGTGCAGCCCCCTGAAAATGCGCCCATCTCCTTAAATCTAAATGTGGCAGATGAGGGGCTGGCGCTGCTTAACGTCCTAAACAACCAGGTAATCTGGGAGTCAGGTCAGGGCCAGGTTTCTCTGGATGTCAATGGCACCTTAAGGCAGCCCGTCATTAGCGGTGTGATGGCCGTGCGAGAAACTGTGTTGAGATCGCCCCTGCTGCCAGAGCCGTTAACCCAGGTTAACGGTCAGGTTGTCTTTGATAAAAACAAAATTATTGTCGAAAGATTAGAAGGCCAATATGGCAATGGTCGTCTCGATGCGGCAGGTACTGTTCCCCTCGGGTTCCCCATCATCAGCAGTGTTGAGTTGGCCGAGCTAGGGGACGATCCCCAGCCGTTGGATGAGTCTGACGGGAGGGAGGCCAGTGCCGCCGATGCCCCCGCTCCGCTTGATACCTTAGATAGCACCCTGCAGATTCATCCCACCGGAGCCTTGACAGTAACTTTGGATCAGATTGATTTAGATTTGCGCGGTATTTACCGAGGGGGCGTCAAGGGCGAGATTGTTGTCGGTGGTAGTCTCAATCCATTACTGGGTGGTCCACAGCTGGGCGGTGTGGTAGAGCTGGCCAATGGTCGTCTATTCCTACCTGAGGGCAACAACAATAGTGCAGCCACTGTAGAACCGACAGAAATTCCCCTATTTGTACCCCGGTTTGAAAATCTCAAGATTACCCTGGCGAGAAATACTCAAATTCAGCAAAGCAATCTGCTCAATGTGTTTGCCGAGGGAGATTTACGGATTACGGGACCGTTAAGACCCTTTCGGGCGATACGACCAGACGGTGAGATTCGTCTGCGGTCTGGTCGTATTAATCTACTGACCACCACATTTCGCTTGGCAGGTCGGGATAATGTCGCGCGCTTTATCCCAGACCGGGGTATTGCCGATCCCTTACTAGATTTACGACTGCGCACCTCCGTTGCCGAGACTCAGCAAAGCAATGTGGTTGAGGCAACGGCCTTCGCCACCTCAGAAATTGCCGATACCTCCCTCGATCCCTTTCAGGGCACTGGAGGGATCGAAACAATTCGAATTAGAGCCACCTATCAAGGTTCTGCCAGCAATTTACTAGAGAGTCTATTTCTGACCGATAGCAGCGATACCGTAATTGAGCTGTCCAGTTCTCCACCGCGCTCTAGACGGGAAATCATTAACCTGCTCAGCGGCAGTTACGTGGCTGCCTTGCAGTCTGGACAAGGAGTATTGAACTTCTTTGGGAGTGCTTTGTTAAATAGTCTTCAGGACTTTGTCAGCACCACCCTTAACCTGAGCGAATTTCGCCTTTTCCCAGTGACTAGCGCATCTCGATTTTCCAGTGAAGACAATAGTGGTTCATCATTAGACGTGGCTACCGAAATCGGTTTTGATGTGACTAACAACATTACCCTGTCCCTGGTCAAGATTTTGACTGACAATACCCCCACCGAATTTAACCTACGCTACCGCCTGACTGATGAATTTACGATTCGGGGTACTACTAACTTCGACGATCGCAATCGGGTTTTGCTAGAGTTTGAAACGAGATTTTAAGGTATCTGCACCATTGTTAGAGACAGCTTCCATTTTGGAGATGGCTTTGAACCTTAAGGTAGATTCTCTTAAATTTATAAAATTGCCTGTTACCCTTCTGAAGGGTGTATCTATACTGATAACTAGTCCAAATACACGAATTAAATCAAAAGGGAGTTCAGTCCGGCTTGCGGCTTGAAACCTGTTTCGATAGTTCTAAATTTGTCTAAGATCCGATTATTCTTCAAATCTTACCCATTAGCCCATTTCCTATGAATCAGCTCATATCTCGGCTTACTCGTCCTGCCCTAGCTACATTGCTTGCTTTGGTGGGCTGTGGTTGGACGGCCCGTGCTGTAGATGCCCAGGCATTGCTGCCCTACACATTGCCTTTGGATGAAGAGCGACTGACGGCAACGGGGCTGACGCTGGCCCAAGAGGCTGCGCAACTGGCCCAGTTTCAACAGTATGAGGAAGCCCTGGCGCGGATTCAACTGGCGGCACAGTTGGCTCCACGGGATCCGCAAATTTTGGCATTGATGGGAAGTTTACATTTGCAGGTAGGTGATAGCGCTGCTGCAGTAACCACGCTAGAAAGCGCGAAAAGGATTAGCAGCGATGATCCAGTCATTTGGTTTACCCTGGGGTCCGCTTATTTTAGCGAAGCTAAGTACCTGCAGTCTGCCAATGCTTTAGAGAAGGGGCTTAGCTTAGAACCCGGTAACCCTGGGGCTCACTTTGATTTGGGCAATGCTTATTACAAGCTCAACCGCTATGAAAAGGCGATTGAGCAATATGAATCTGCGGTTAGCTTTAATGAGCTGTTTTGGCCCGCTATTAATAATATTGGGCTAGTTCTCTATGAAATGGGGCAATTAGAGCCCGCCATTGAGCATTGGGAGCGTTCCCTAGAGGTGTCCGATGAAGAGCCTGAACCTACTTTGGCCATTGCCGCTGCCCGCTATGCCGCCAATATCAACCGCCCCGCTGCCATCGAATCAGCAACAGCGGCATTGGAACGTGATAGCCGCTATGCAGACATAAAGTTCTTGGAAGATAACCTGTGGGGAACTCGCTTACTCAGCGCCACCGAAGCTATGTTTGGCACCCCAGGGCTACAGGATGTTCTGTCAGGACTTTATGGCGGTTCACACTCAAACGATGTGCATCATAATCATAATCATTGATGGATAAGGACCAAGCGATTGATAAATTCCAAAAATATTTAGACTGACGAGATATTCTATGGAAGGTCCTTACATCCAAAAGTGGAATTTAATTGATTTTGCTTGCTAAGCTTTTAAGTCTCAATCATGTACCTCATTAGATAGAGAAAATCTATAACAAGCCTTGCTAGGCCCCTGGGCTAAAGCAAAGCTCTGCGGGCTTTTAGGTCGTGTATGGTAAACGTCCTGATTCATCAGGACGTTTACACGTTCCATGTGCTTAGATCTGAATGTTTTTGAGGGATACGAATTGTCCTAAACAATATGACCAGCACCGTACGTTTATGCATACGGTAAGGCTCACACATAGCTTACACCTTCAATTCATGCTTTAAAACGGATGGATTGCGGCTTAATGTGGTTCTTATGTACTATTATTGGCCTGTGCAGTTTGCCATTTTGTTTGGTTCGAGTTTGTTCGCAAACGGTTTATCCCTGGGCGTTATCCTTTGTTCTGGCTACTCACCAATCATGGCTTTGACATCGTCTACAAATTTTTGATGGTCCACAATGGGTTTTGAAATATAGCCATCAGCACCACTCTGCTGTAGAAAGGTCTCCCGATCACCATCCATGGCATGGGCTGTTACCAAAATGATAGGAAGTGATGCTGTTGTGCTGTTGGCTTTCAACATTTGGGTGATACGAATGCCATCCACCGGTTTCCCTTGGTAAACGCTGTGAGATAAAGAAACATCCATTAAAACCACATCAACTTCGCCACTTTCGGCAATTTGCATGACTTCATCCACGTTTTCAGTATGTTTAACTGCTAGGCCACCTCGCTTAGTCAAAATTTTCGAGAAAACGCGTGCGTTGATCATGTCATCTTCAACAATTAAAACCGTTTTCATAGGCAGTTTTGATAATACAGCAAAGTTACTATAACCATTGTTGGTCCTTGCTTTGAGGCATGATGACCATTAGGGATAGAGCTTGTTTAGATAACAATGACTCAAGGGGTACAAGCGTTTAGGCATCTATTGAATTCTTGATCGATTTAGATCTTAGCTATTGCGAATCAATGACGCTTGTGTATAAGGTACAGCATTGGTAAGGCTAAACCACGTCTAAGTTAAGACCTAGGGTTTTATCGACGGCAACCTTGCAGTTTTGGGCGTGGGCAAGGTTTATTTAATGCGTTTAAGGCGGCTTTCAAGGATACGAAATCATGGCAAATCAGCTAAATGCGTTTTCGGATGAGCATATTGTTGTCACCTCTCTTCATACAGAGGTTCAGCGATCATATCTGGAATATGCCATGAGCGTAATTGTCGGGCGAGCTTTGCCGGACGTGCGCGACGGTCTGAAACCGGTTCATCGGCGGATCCTTTATGCTATGCATGAGCTAGGGCTGACGCCGGATCGGCCTTTTCGAAAATGTGCCCGTGTGGTGGGCGATGTGTTGGGTAAATACCATCCCCATGGCGATCAGGCCGTTTACGATGCGCTGGTGCGGATGGTGCAGGATTTTTCTAGTCGCTATCCGTTGTTAGATGGCCATGGCAATTTTGGTTCGGTGGATAACGATCCTCCGGCGGCTATGCGCTACACCGAGACGCGTCTGGCCTCTGTAAGCCATGAGTCACTGCTGGGGGAAATCAGCGAAGCAACTGTTGATTTTATTGATAACTTTGATAGTTCTCAGCAAGAGCCGACGGTGCTGCCAGCCCAGCTACCTAACCTGTTGCTTAACGGCAGTTCAGGGATTGCAGTGGGGATGGCGACAAATATTCCTCCCCATAATTTGGGGGAGGTGATTGATGGTTTGATTGCCATTATTGATCGGCCCACTCTGTCGGATGAGGCGTTATTTAAGCTGATTCCGGGGCCAGATTTTCCCACTGGTGGTGAGATTACGGGCACCAAGGGAATTCACGATGCCTATCGTACTGGCCGAGGCAGTATTCCGGTGCGAGGGATTGCTAGTTTTGAGGAGGTTCAGCCCGGTAAAGGACGGCAGCGTCGTAATGCCATTGTGGTGACCGAGCTGCCTTACCAGGTAAATAAGGCTGGGTGGATTGAAAAAGTTGCCAATTTAGTTAATCAAGGCAAGCTGGAGGGGATCGCGGATATTCGTGATGAAAGCGATCGCGACGGCATGCGGGTGGTGATCGAGCTAAAGCGAGAGGCTCAGCCCCACAGTATTTTGGCCGCCCTCTATAAGATGACGCCTCTACAGAGCAACTTTGGAGCCATCATGCTGGCACTAGATGGGGGGCAGCCGGTGCAAATGCCTCTGCGTCATATGCTGCAGTCTTTCTTAGACTTTCGCGAGGAAACCCTGGTCCGACAATATACCAACGATCTCGAAAAAACGGATCGGCGTTTGCATATTGTCGAGGGATTGTTGACAGCCCTCGATAGCATTGACGAAGTGATTGAGATTTTGCGGGCCGCTCCCGATGGGTCCTCCGCTAAGGTGGAAATCAGTGAACAATTTGATCTGAGCGATCGCCAGGCCGATGCGATTTTGGCTATGCCTTTGCGTCGGTTAGTGGGTTTGGAGCAGGAAAATTTACTCAACGAATTTGATGAGCTATCCACCCTTAAAGAAAGCCTGGAGCAGTTGCTATCGGATCGAAAAGAACGACTCAAGGCCCTGAAAAAAGATCTCAGGAAGCTGAGAAAAACCTTTGGGGATGAAC
Source organism: Cyanobacteria bacterium P01_C01_bin.118 (assembly GCA_039045805.1). Taxonomy (GTDB): domain Bacteria; phylum Cyanobacteriota; class Cyanobacteriia; order Phormidesmidales; family Phormidesmidaceae; genus Leptothoe. The sequence goes on along the minus strand of JBCCJR010000003.1, from coordinate 35,684 downwards.
GCAGGACGCGGTTACAAACCGCCAGTGAACGGGCTGCAGAGGAAGAACGATTGGCCAATCTGGTGGCTGAAGCCCAGGAAGAAGAAACCGTGGTGGAGTTTACCCGTAAAGGTTACGCCAGACGGATTTCCCCTCGCACCTATCAGCGACGACAGGGTAAACAGGAGACTCCTCCCACCAAGCTAACGGAACTGGATGATGTGACTACCCAGACAGAGTTTGCCTCCACTACTCAGACATTGTTGATTTTTGCCCGTGATGGCAAAGCCTATAGCTTGGGAGTCAATGATGTGCCTTTAGCCCAACGACAATCTAAGGGACAACCCTTGGTGAATTTATTGCCCGATGCCATTGGTAACGATCCGGATGCGGTATTGCCTCCCATTTTGCTGACGGAAGAGGTGATGGCTCAGCAGGTGATCTTGGTAACTGGGCAAGGAAAAATTAAACGGCTGCCGCTGACAGAATTTGAATCAATTACAGCGCGGGGACTAGTGGCGATTAAGCTTAAGTCGGGGGATCACTTAGCCTATGCAATTGTGGCTGATTTGGATCAGGATTTAATGCTAGCCTCCTCCAGTGGTCGTTTATTGCGTTTTTCCATCGATCGCGATCAGTTGCCTGACACCAGCAGAAACTCTCAAGGGACTCAGGCCATCCGGGTGATTAAGGGTGAATCAATTGTGGGCTGTCTGCCCATCCAGAACGATACTAAGGTGTTGTTGATGTCTACCAAGGGCTACGCCAAGCGGATGCAGGTGGCGGCGATTAATCGTAGTAGCCGTGGGGGTATTGGGTCTCAGGCGTTTAAGTTTAGTCAAAATGGAGATGTTTTAGCCACATTGGTGGAGGTGCCAGAGATGGCAAACTTTACGGTAATGACGAATAACGAGCGGGCCGCTCGCTTAAAAATAGATCGGGTGCCGTTACAAGGTCGCAGTCAATCCTGCGATCGCATTCTCACCCCTGCCCGTGGTGAAACCATTACCGATATTCTGGTATCTGTAGATAGCGCTGACGAGTAGCTTTAACGTGGCCGAAGTTGTTATAGACAACGTTTACAAAACATTTCCGCGGCAGTCGTCCGATGCTAAGGCATCGACAGTGCTAAAGCGGATACACCTAACGGTAAAGGACGGTGAATTTATGGTGCTCGTGGGGCCATCTGGGTGTGGCAAGAGCACCCTGCTGCGTCTGATTGCCGGGTTAGAGAGCATCACCGGAGGTAACATAACCATCGGCGACCAACGGGTCAATACCCTGGCCCCCAAGCAGCGGGATGTAGCCATGGTGTTTCAGAGCTATGCCCTGTATCCACATTTGAGTGTGTACGACAATTTAGCCTTTGGGCTACGACGGACTGCTACTGACCTACCGCCCATCGGCCGCTGGCAGCAGATCCTATTTGGGTTTACCCGACTGTTGCCCCCGGGTTTTCACTATTGGCCAGAGCGAGAACAATCCATTGCCAAGCGGGTGAAAGCCATTGCCGAGATTTTGCAGATTACGCCTCTGTTAAAGCGGCTACCGCGACAGCTTTCAGGCGGTCAGAAACAACGGGTGGCCTTGGGGCGAGCTATGGCCCGCAACCCCCAGGTGTTTTTAATGGATGAACCCCTATCCAATCTTGACGCTAAGCTACGGACGGAGACCCGAGCCCAAATTGTGGCCCTACAGCGACAGTTAAAGACAACCACCCTATACGTCACCCATGACCAGGTCGAAGCAATGACCATGGGGGACCGGATCGCTGTGATAAATCAGGGGGTTATCCAACAGATTGCCGCGCCCCTCGAACTGTATCGATATCCGGCAAATCGTTTTGTGGCCTCGTTTATTGGTTCACCGCCTATGAACTTTCTCACAGTGCAGGTTCAGTCTCCACTGACGTTAGTTCACCCGGCTTTTCGGTTAACCCTGCCCAGCTATTGGGAACCCCTTCTGGCGACCTATGGTAATCAGCCGCTAATTCTCGGGATTCGGCCTGAACACTTAAGACTGACAGTGCCAGCTCCTAAAAATTTAGCAGTTACGGTACAGCGAGCCGAAGCTCTTGGGAGTGAAACCTATCTCACCGTAGCATTAGAAAGCTCAGCCGCCGCTTTAGGAGAAACAGCAATCTCAGAGACAACAACCTTGCTGGTACGTTTAGACGGCATGGAAGAAAAAGTACTTCGTCCAGGGGATGAACTCACCCTGGGCATTTGTGTGGAGCATATTCACCTTTTTAATCCAGAAACCGAAGAAACCATTGTTGAGGCGATGCCCCATAGCCCTGCTGTTAGTTAGAACAAGACCGGTTAGAACGAGATTTTTTAACAAATCTCAGACCCAAACCGCCTACGGTTACTAATCCAAGGATTGAAGCTGGTTCTGGCACTGAAGTAGGTTCATCAGAATCAATCAGTGTGACCCGAAATTGACTAATAGTGGCCATTGCTCGGCCACCCTGATTATCGGCGGTGCCAATTTCAAAGCCAAATATTTGATTGGCACCCACCTCAACAGAGGCCGTACCAGATTGGTCAAAAGGACCATCGCGATCAATTAGCTCAGTAAATAAGCCGTCGGCACGAGGGTCAGCGGGGGGGAAATTACCCAGGGCAAACCCAAATGGGTCAAAAGCTGGTCCTGAAGGTCCTGTTGTTGAACGGTCAGCTGTAGTGTAATCCCAGTCAAAGGTAATCGTACTAGCTTCAGGAACAGTCACAAATACTGTTGTAAAGCTACTGTCGCACAAGAATAGAAAAAACGGATCTACCGACTCGCAACCCAGGCCAAACTCATCCAGAATGGCAGCCTGATTGCTGCCTAGCAGCGTAAGCGAATCGGGCGCACCTGAAAAATCAACGGAGCCATTAAACGGCGCTAGCGGAATACCGTCGATGGTAATCTCAGAATTGTCGATGCCTGAAAATGCCGGACTACTGTTAAACAACTCCCATTGGTCAGGTGCAAAAGCTTCATCAAATCCTTGAGCAGATGCCACTTGTACGGTTGTTCCTACAACCGCCACAGAGGTCACTAACGCTCCAAAAAACTTCTCTAAAATGGCCTTTGCCATCGTATTCCGTAGTAAAAAACCTTAACCTTATTGTTCTTAACAAGGGTTAGTAGACCTAACCGGAAGATGACCTGATATCCGTACAAATCAACACACGCTTGATAAGGCGGTCCGGATTGATTTGCCATTAAATCGAATATAGGTGAACTAATGAGAGATGTCGGGTCTACAGGCTGGCATTTACTAAAACAATATTGTTGCTCGATCTTTATTAAGGTTGATTGATGTGACTGTGATAAGTTCTAGCTAAGACGGGGCAAGCATCAATGAAACTTGATGGTGTCATCAGCAATTACGCGGGTATTTTCAGGGGGTTTGTCGTGAGCTTTGTTGGTGTTGCCTACACCTACAAAGAACGATGGAATAAACGTACTTCTGTGATGTAGCAAAAAGTTTTATAACTCTTGTACACAAATAAAGTTGCGAACTATATCATCCTGTCAATAATTTCTCAGAGTATTAGATTCGTGTAGCTGGTTGTCGCCCAAACCCGGTAGTGTTGGAGGCGCAATCTTACAGTTAGCATGAGTACTATGGGACAGCATCGGGACATTAAGCGGATTGGTTTACTCACAAGCGGTGGTGATTGTGCCGGTCTTAATGCTGCTTTACGAGCCGTAGTTCACCGGGCTGATAGCTATGGTTGGGACGTTTTAGGCATTGTGCGTGCTACCCAGGGACTGATGGCCCGTCCGCCTGAGTACATAGAGTTTGATGTGTCCAGCACCCATGATTTGTTGCTGGCGGGGGGGACGGTTTTGGGAACAACTAACAAAGGCAATCCCTTTGACTTTCCGTTGCCGGATGGGTCCACCTGCGATCGCTCTCAAGAAATTATTGAGGGCTATCACTCCTTAGGTCTTGATGCCCTGATTGGCATTGGCGGAGATGGCAGCATGGCGATCCTGAGGCGGCTGGCTCAGCAGGGCGGTCTTAATCTAGTCGGTATCCCCAAAACCATTGACAATGATCTGGGCTCTACCGAGCGCTCCATTGGCTTTGATACGGCTGTCAATATTGCCACCGAAGCCCTGGATCGTCTGCACTTCACGGCAGCCAGTCATTCTCGCGTCATGATCTTAGAGGTGATGGGGCGTGATGCCGGTCATATTGCCCTCAATGCTGGCATTGCTGGAGGGGCCGATATTGTTCTGATTCCGGAAATTCCTTACTCCATTGACAGCATTTGCCAAACCATTAAGGGGTTAAGGCGCAACTTTGCCACCATTATTGTGGCTGAGGCGGTGTGTACTGAGGCTGGGGAAAAAGTGACCCAGACCAATCGTTTGGGGCAGTGTCGTCTGGGGGGCATTGGTGAGTACCTGGCGGAGCAAATCACGGAAACCATCGGAGCCGAAACCCGTGTAACGGCGCTGGGCCATGTCCAGCGTGGTGGTGCACCGTCTTCTTTAGATCGAGTGCTGGCCACAGCCTTTGGGGTGGAAGCGGTGGATCTAATTGCTGCGGGGAAATATGACCATATGGTGAGCTGGCAAAATCGTCAGGTGGTCCATGTGCCTATTGCCGATGCGATCGCAGAATATCGGGCCGTAAATCCCCAAGATACACTGGTTAAAACTGCTCGAGGTATGGGAATTTGCTTGGGCGACGCCCCCTGCCATGTAGTCAACCACCACATTCGCTGCGGCGTTTTAGCCAATGCTTAGCCCTTCCCCACTTAGTCGGCTAACATTGGCTATGGCGTTTTGAATGTAAGCTTCTGTTAACCAACGACGTGATTTCGCAGATCACGATAGACAATAGCTCCAAGGCTTTGGGGCTATCTCCGTAGCCTCGTTTGGGTTGACGTTGTAGCTCAAGACTCGAGCTACAACGTCAACTACCAGTGTCCGTAGCCTGCCCCTATTTATGCAATTTGCTAAATCGTTGACGTCGACTCAAGATGATACCCAAGAGAAAATTCTCGAGGCGGCCCAACGGCTGTTTGCCCGTCGTGGTTATGGCGGCACTACCACTCGCGATCTAGCGCAGGCGGCAGGGGTGGCAGAAGGTACACTATTCAGACACTTTGAAAACAAAAAAGCTATTCTAATCGAAGTTGCCACCCGTGGTTGGGTTGACTTACTAACAGAGTTACTAACCGAACTAAGTGAAATGGCTAACTACAGAGCCATCGGTAAGGTAATGCGTAAGCGCATGCTCAGTATGTCTGCCAATACCGACATGCTACGGGTGTGTTTTATGGAAGCCCAGTTTCATCCTGAACTACGGGAACGGGTTCAGGCTGAAGTTATTTCTAAAATGACGGATGTCGCCGAAGCCTTTTTTCAAACCGCCATGGACCGTGGCACCTATCGTCCCATGAATCCTCGGGTAGTTGCCCGCATTTTTCTAGGGATGTTTACCGTTGCTGGTTTTAGTCAAACCACTTTGGCCGATGAAGCCAACTCTCCCCAGGATATGAAGGAGCTGGCCGAGACTCTGGCCGACATTTTCTTAAACGGGGTGTTAGTCAAGGGTGACGGCTAACCCTGGCGTCTGGGTTCTAGACAATTAAGATCGTCACTTTTAACTCGATAGGCTGCGCCAAAGCCAATAACAAATTGCCCTGCTTGGGGCTGGAGTTGAAACAGTTGAAAGTCTGATAGCCCCTTCATTAAGCCAATTACGTTCCCAAACTGCTGCTCAAATCGCTCGATTAGAGCCTGCCATTCCTGCGTTTCACGAGGTAACACCGTGGCCATACATTCATAGGTCAACCGCCGCCGTGCAAAGATTTCTTGGGTCTGCGCTTCATCCTCAATAAAGAGAACACTGGCCCGACCGGTGTGTTTAAGATTAGCGGTGTGGGCTGAAAGTCCGCTGACATATATGTATATGCGCTTGTCCCCATCCATCAAAAAAGGAGCATAGCTGGCTTGAGGAACGCCGTCCGCATTGACAGTACTGAGAATAATGCTGCGAAACTTTTCAGGGAATGTTTGATAAAGCTCAGTAACCCGATTAAAGTCAGCCATGGCTCAGCGCAGTAAAGAGAATAATGTTGCCCATCTATTTAAAAAGTAACACCCATCGTTACGCTTCCCTGACAGGCGTAATCAGACCGTATACAGTTTAGAGATAGCTCAAATCCATACACTCAGCTATCCGTCCGGTAAAATACTCAGGCCGGTTATCTAATTGCACGCCATGGCCCGTCACATTATTCAAACAGATCAAGCCCCTGCTCCCGTTGGCCCCTACAACCAAGCTATTGTTGCCACCGGTGAAATGGTGTTTGCATCAGGGCAGGTAGCATTGGACCCCAGCGGCAAATTAGTAGGGGAAGGCGACGTAGCCGCCCAAACTAAACAGTGTCTCGACAATCTCAGCGCAGTATTGGCAGCCGCAGATGCCACCCTGGCTAACGTGGTGAAAACATCGGTCTTTCTGAAGGATATGGATGACTTTTCCACTATGAACGGTGTTTACGCTACCTACTTTGACGATGCAACAGCTCCTGCTAGAGCCTGTGTAGAAGTAGCTCGTTTGCCCAAGGATGTTTTGGTCGAAATCGAATGTATTGCAGTGAAATAGATTTGGTGAGGCGTTGTATCCAGCACCTCTAAAAGTTGACGATTTGAATTTGGCACGCTACCTTACTTGTATAAGTAATAACTAAATTCAAATCCTTTAATTCCATGCGACAGCAATTTTTTTACTTTTGGTTTAGCCAGGTTCATCGGCCATGAGCCCTAGCGCTAGCATGGAAGGCCGATGAACCGCAGAGTGCAAGCTCTGCGGTTTTGTTTTTCAGTCATACTTTGTTGCCCGTTTTTGGTTACCCGTTTGTCACTGCCATGATCATTTGCTACAGCTGGCAATTTACATTTTTCTTCTTTACGCCACCACCGGGTAGGTAGCGTTTACATTGCTTTCCTGAATTGCCCGGAACCCTTACAGGTTGCGGGTTTTTTGTTTTTTTACCACTCAACCCATGAAAGACGCCAAACTTGTTGCCAAATCCCATCACGACCACACCAGCGAAATTGTCATTACACCCAAGGTCACCGTTGGGGGCAAAAATCTATTTATAGTTGGCGGACCTTGCTCCATCGAGAGCATGTCCCAGATGGAAATAATTGCCGAAACTTTATCCACCACTCCGATTCATGGACTGCGCGGAGGCATCTACAAACCGCGTACCTCACCTTATGCATTTCAAGGGTTAGGGGATGTAGGCTTAGACATTTTGAGTGCCATTCGAAAACAGTACGGGTTGCCCGTGATTACAGAAGTTATGGCAATTCATCAGATCGAAAAGTTAGCTGCCCATGCCGATGTGCTTCAGGTGGGCAGTCGCAATATGCAAAATTTTGATCTGCTTAAGGCGCTAGGGGAAATTGATAAACCTGTACTACTAAAACGAGGACTGGCGGCAACGGTGTCTGAGTTTGTCATGGCGGCCGAATACATTGCCAGCCATGGTAACCCCAACATTATCCTTTGTGAGCGAGGTATCCGTAGCTTTGATAGCCATACCCGTAATGTTCTTGATTTGGGAACGGTGGTAGCCCTCAAGCAAATTAGCCATTTACCTGTAATCGTTGATCCCAGTCATGCCACAGGTAAACGAGAATTGGTGCCAGCCTTGGCCAGGGCAGCCATTGCTGCTGGGGCCGATGGCTTAATGATTGAATGTCATCCCAATCCTGAGCAATCTATCAGTGATGCAAGACAGACCATTAGTCTTAACGCGATGACTGATCTGGTAGAGAGTTTAGCTCCCATCGCCCATGCAGTTAATCGAGACATTTGTCAGGTATCTACCCCAGGCAGTGCCCTAACCACTACGGAGATAGCAGCTTAGGTAAGTCTTATGGAACAACGCCTGGTAACCCCATGTCTGTATATCTAAAAATTGATACATCGGGTTTCCGGGTGTTAATCGTCAAGAATTGCATAAATTATAAATTTATTGTCAATGTTGTAAAAATTCGTTCTCTTCATCCTCTGAGTCATATGTATCAAGCTTATAAAAGGCTTCTGACAAGATAGTTTGTTAACCCAGGGTGTTCCGACTTCCAAATTTTTATAGGGATTGTTGCCAAACGTTCGGATTAGCTACCAGTAAAGTTGTTGATTAAGATACTGGGATTGTTTTACTCCCGCTACTTTAATACTTACTACTCATTTTTTTATCGTTGATTTCAGGTTAAAACTGAGGGCTTGAGATAGGTCTTAAGCTGCCTGGTAGGGTTCTGATTATATCGTCAGGGAATTTATTGGAATTTTGGAGATGCCTGAGGTGAGACGAAAGCACTTTTTAAAGGGTATACCTGGTGTCGCTACACTCTCAGTCTTGGCAATTTTAGGTCTAAAAAGTGTTGCTGTTGATTTTGACCAATACAGAGGTTACAGTGCGCTGATTTCAGACCAACTGGTCAATGAGGCCGCAGTTCAACTGGCGTTGCAAAATATTCGCTACACCATTTCACAAAATGGACAATCTTTAAATACGGCGTTACTTGAATCAGAAAAAGTTCAGGCTCAGCTGATGGGTCAGATCCCCTCCTCTCTATCGACAGAGGATAAAAATCGTCTTTGGAAGCAACTAGAATTTAATTCTGAATTGTTTGCTGAAAAACGTCAGCTCATCGAGCAGTTAGAAATACATCATGCTGAGTTAAGGACGGCACTGGCTCAGGAATCTAATTTACTCAATGGATTAAGTGGCAGCTTACGATTGGAGGTAGAGGCATTACTGGATGATCTGTCTCTCTATGCTGTTACCGGTGACGAGAAACTCATTGCTGATATAGAAATAAAATTCAATCGCCTGAGTGCACGATTAGGTGCTGGCCCGATCACACAACCCCAGATAGCTCAACTAGTAAAGCTTGTTTTAGAGAACAAACCTGCTGCCGATCAGTTGATCGCTAACGTCTTTGATTTACCCCTTACCAATAACATCCGAGCCCTTGAAAAACAGTTTGATGATATTCAACAAACCACACAGAGACGCATAGCCTTTTATCGGAACCTGGCTTATATCTTACTTTTTGCCAGTTCAGCTGTAGTGGCTTTTTGGGTAATCAATCGTTTGAGACGTACTGGTCAAAAGACGATCAGGGTTTTAGAAAGTATTACCGATGCCTTTATTGCTTTGGATCGTACGTGGGCTATTACCTACGTTAATGCCCAGGCGGCTGAAATTTTAAAGCGGGATATTTTGGATCTGCTGGGTCAGGATTTTTGGAAAGTTTTGCCAGATTCTCTAGGTAAACGTTTTACCGAGCATTATCGTGAGGCTGTTGCCACCAATTTGCAGGTGGTCAGTTTTGAAACCTACTATGAGCCTACTCAACGCTGGCTGATGGTGCGGGGGTATCCGGGTATTGATGGCTTATCAATCTTTTTACAGGATTTTACGGAGCGTAAGCAGGCCGAAGAACAATTAATAGAGCTAAACCGTGATTTGGACAGCCGAGTTAAAAACCGGACAGCACAGCTGGCAAGTGCTATGGAAGAAGCCGAAACGGCCCGTGTCAAGGCAGAAGATGCTAACCGGTCTAAAAGTGAGTTTTTGGCTAATATGAGTCACGAGCTGCGCACCCCTCTAAATGCCATTATTGGCTACAGTGAAATGCTGGAAGAAGATGTTACCAGCATCGGTGAAGAAGAATTTGTTCCGGATTTACAAAAAATTCAAGGAGCAGGTAAGCACCTGTTAGGACTGATTAATTCAGTTTTAGATTTATCTAAGATTGAAGCGGGACGGATGGAGCTTTTCTTAGAGGATATCTGTGTTGAGACCCTGGTTAAGGAGATCGTCGGTACGATTCAGCCATTGTCTCAAAAGAATGCTAATCAGTTGCAGATAGCTTGTCCTGATGATGTCGGTATGCTGCATGCCGACCAGGTCAAACTGAGACAGAGCTTGATTAACTTACTCAGTAATGCCTGTAAGTTTACTGAAAATGGAAAAATCACCTTAGCGGTTGAGTCTATTCTGATGCCTGATGCTCCAGGTCCTGAAGACAGAGGTTTCCGCTTTACGGTGACCGACACTGGCATTGGCATGACGTCTGAACAAATGGGCAAAGTTTTTCAGGCATTTACCCAAGCAGATACCTCAACTACTCGGAAATATGGGGGGACTGGATTGGGCCTGACCATTACCAAACAGTTTATTTCTATGATGGGTGGAGATGTGTCAGTGAATAGTATCTATGGGGAGGGCACTACCTTTACCCTGACTGTTCCTAAAACGGTGCAGGCGGCTACGCCCTCAAATGAAACCTTTTTTGCTCCCCCAGTGCATTTGATTGAAAGAGAGTCCGTTGCTCCCATTTATCAACTGTCAGCTAAAGTCTTTGAAAAGACCCTTTTGCTAGTTGAAGCTGATAGTGAGCTGCGGGAGAGCTTACAAAGTTGGCTGACAGATGTTGGTTATCAAGTGATCTGTGCCCTGGATGGTAGGCAAGGTAAAGTGTTGGCTAATGAACATTTGCCGGATGCCATTCTGTTAGATACAACATTGCCACAGGATGATGGTTGGGAGATTCTTCAGGATTTCAAAACTATGCCAACGATCGCCCAGGTGCCCGTTATTGTCCTGTCACGGGAGGAAGATTCCCAGCGTGCCTATCGGTTGGGGGCAACGAACTGTATTTCACACCCTGTCGATCACATTCAGTTGCTGACCAGTTTGGATACTTATGTGCTGGATCAAGATTGTCCCAAAATATTGGTCGTTGATGATGACGACAATGCTAGAGAAATTATGGGTCGCTTTTTGCAACAGTACGATTGGACGGTGGTATTGACCACCAGTGGTCGGCAAGCCCTTAATTATCTCCAACACAACCGACCTGACTTAATTGTGCTGGATTTGATGATGCCAGGGATGGATGGGTTTGAATTTGTGCAGATTGTGCGCCAAACCTCTGCCTGGGGAAGTATTCCAATTATCATTGTGACTGCTAAGACCTTGACCGCTAAGGATCAGCAGCGTTTAGAGGGGGTGGCTCGGGTGTATCAAAAAGCTGACTTTAATCGTCAAGATTTGTTGAACGATGCCCGAGCATTAGTGTCCCCTAACGCCGATAGAGAGTCTGTTGTTAGCTAGTCTTATCAATTATCCAGCGCTTCTAGTAAAACGGCTTAACCGCTCTGATAAAAATTCCATGTATAAAATAGATAGATTATAATGTTCTTGATTATGAACACTTACTTTCCGGAACTAATCGCTTTGCTCAAGCATCCTTATAAAGAGGGTTTGCCATTACTTAAATTTTAGTGATAGCAAAAAAAATATCCGCACTCCCCATGAGTTCATTTGCTACCTGAGGGAATGCTGTTAAGCAATTATAAAACCTTGATATTGCAGGCATTAGCTTCACCATCAGTTATTTACTTTTTTATTTCTTTCTTGACTAAGAACTAAACTGAAACGTCAGTTTGTGCTGATTATACGGCTTTACCTTTGTGACATATATATCTAACTTTCAAACAGCTTTTTCTATGGGCGTCCATATTTTTACAGTGTGACGTTCTTCAGGTAATCCTGATTGTTATTTAGGCAGCTTATATAGTTTGATTTTTCTATTTTTATCAATGTGTTGTCAAAAGCTTGTGATTCGAGCAAATGCTCCTTCTCCTTATATAGATAAAAACTTTAGGAGGTTTTTCTAGTGAATCGGGACTCTATTCTCAAAGGGGCAGGTGTAGCTGCTGCTGCTCTCCTTCTAGCATTTTTAGGAATTAAGGGAAAATCGGTCAATGTCAGCCAGTATCAAAACTATGCAGATTTAATTGCTAGCCAGGTTGAAAGCGACACAGAAGTCGAGCTGGCTTTACTCAAAGAGCGCTACACACTCCTGAGAAATGATGAACCGTTAGAGGATGCTTTAGCTAAGGAACAGGCGATTCAGTTGGAACTGTCCCAAAAAATCCCTAACTTTGTTGTGGATGAGGAACGCAAAAGGCTGGAGAAACTAATCGCTCGTGATGCAGAGCTGCTAGAGGAAAAAACTGAGCTGGTAAATCAGTTTCAGGAGAATAATGCAGAATTGCAAAATGCTCTGGTTCAGCTGCCGAGTCTGGTAAATCAGCTCAAAGACACGAGCGATGCAAACCTTGAGCGGTTGATTGATGATGTGCTGATTTACATCATGGCGACTGATGAGCAATTGGTAGCCACCATCGAAGAAGAGCTTAATGTAGTTAAATCTAAGCTCAATTCGGGAGGGGGGTCTGGTGCTGAAGAGGTAGCCCAGGTAGTGGAGTTATCTCAGACGGTGCTCGACAATAAGCCATTTGCTGATGCCTTGTTAGATCAAGTGGTGAATTTACCGTTGACTAACAATATTCGTGAACTAGAGGAGACGTTTGATCAGTCAAGCCGAGCTGCTTTTAGACAGGCTGCTATTTATCGAAATGCGGCTTATCTGGTGGCGTTAGCTTTGATTGGTGTGATTGCCTATGGGTTGGTTGCTCGTTTGCGGCAGTCTACACAGCGTACCACTAGCGTCTTGGAAAATATTACCGATGCCTTTGTGGCGGTTGATCGGACCTGGAAGGTGACCTATGTGAATGCTCAGGCTGCTGAAGTCTTAAAACGCAGTATTCAAGGTCTATTGGAGCAAGATTTCTGGAAAATTTTTCCAGAGTCATTGGGGGCGCGCTACGAGCAGCAGTATCGTCGTGCCATGGCTGAACAGACAGTTGTTAGCTTTGAAACCTATTATGCACCTACTCAGCGGTGGTTACAAGTGCGGGGGTATCCGGGACGGGATGGTTTATCTCTGTTTTTACAGGATGTGACCGAGCGTAAACAGGCTGAGGAACAGCTGATGGAGCTCAATCGCGATTTAGATAGTCGTGTTCAAGACCGCACCACTAAGCTGATGAAAGCGATGGAGGAAGCTGAGGAGGCACGGGTAAAAGCAGAGGATGCCAATCGCTCTAAAAGTGAGTTTTTGGCTAATATGAGCCACGAGCTACGGACGCCTCTAAATGCCATCATCGGCTATAGCGAAATGCTTGAAGAAGAGGCGACTGATTTAGGGGAAGATGACTTTGTCCCTGATTTGCAAAAGATTCAAGGGGCGGGTAAACATTTGCTGGGTTTGATTAACTCGGTGCTCGATCTATCGAAAATTGAAGCGGGTCGGATGGAGCTCTTTTTAGAAGAGTTTTCTATCAGAGAGATGGTGGAAGATATTTCTGGCACGATTGTTCCGGTTGCCCATAAAAATAATAATCATCTGTCAATTTTTTGTCCCCACGACATTGGCGAGCTTCATGCTGATCAAACCAAGTTACGGCAAAGTTTGTTTAACTTGCTGAGCAATGCTTGTAAGTTTACTGAGAGCGGCGATATTACCCTCACGGTTGAAGAGATTCCCACTATTGATGCGGCTATTTATGATGGCCCATGGTTCCGTTTTATCGTCAGTGATACGGGGATTGGTATGAAGGCTGATCAGATTGAGAGGATTTTTGATGCCTTTACTCAAGCAGATGCATCCACTACTCGTAAATATGGGGGGACAGGATTGGGACTGGCCATTACAAAGCAGTTCATCAACATGATGGGCGGTGATATTACGGTGGACAGTACCAAAGGACAGGGGACAACGTTTTCGTTGGTCTTGCCGCAAAAGGTTCAGTCTAATAATCCGCAGGGCAAACTGTTCTTTGCTCCGGCCTTACCGTCCGAGAGCTCGTTGTCAATTGCTAATGTGCCTGTAAATGGGAATGCATCAACACAGACGGTGTTAGTGATTGATGATGATGAAGATGCCCGTGAAATCTTGCGTCGTTCGCTGGACGAGGCTGGCTATAACGTGGTGTGTGCCTCCAGCGGTGAACAGGGGTTGGCGTTGGCAGGTGAACTTTTGCCAGACGCCATTACCCTAGATGTGATGATGCCGCAAATGGATGGCTGGTCAGTTTTAAGACAGCTCAAAGAAATGCCGGTTGTTTCTGAAATACCCGTGATCTTACTGTCTATTGTAGACGACCGACCCATGGGACATAGTTTGGGGGCTGCTGACTATCTGACTAAGCCCATCGATCGCGCTCGTTTACTCGGTGTTTTAGAAACTCATCTTTCGGGGCGTGTTTCTCCCACGATTTTAGTTGTGGAAGATGATGTCAATGCAAGAGAGATTATGGGGCGCTTTTTACAACGGCAAGATTGGACCGTGGAGCTGGCATCTAATGGGCGCGAGGCGCTGCAGTATTTGGATGAAAATCTGCCTGATTTAATTGTGTTGGATTTGATGATGCCTGAAATGGATGGGTTTGAGTTTATCCAGATACTGCGACAAAATTCTAACTGGCAGGATATTCCTGTCGTTGTATTAACAGCTAAGGCGCTAACGGCCAGTGACCAACAACAGTTAGAAGGTGTGGCTCGGGTGTATCAAAAGGCAGATCTAAATCGTCAAGAGCTGATTAGTGAGCTACAGACGATGGTGTCGACAAAGACTGTCTCGATGCCTAGTACAACAGATGCAGTTTCTAGCCCTGATACGGTGTCTAGTGCATCTGATTAACCCGGTAGTAAATGTAGGCTGAGGTTAATTAAGGGGATTATGGCAAGAATCTTATTAGTTGAAGATAACGAGCTCAATCGGGATATGCTCAGTCGACGTCTTCGTCGTCGTGGATATGATTTGGCGATCGCAGTGGATGGTGCAGAGGCAATTGCGATCGCTTCTGCCCAATCATTTGATCTGATTTTGATGGACATGAGTTTGCCCGTGATTGACGGTTGGGAAGCAACGCGGCGACTCAAAGCCCAGCCCCATACTCAAATGGTGCCCATTATTGCATTGACGGCCCATGCCATGCGGGGAGATCGAGATCAGGCCCTGGCGGCAGGCTGTGATGACTACGATACCAAGCCCATTGACCTCAAACGGCTGTTGGGTAAGATAAAGGCCTTTTTGCCATCTGAGCAACTGGCGGCAGATAAACGCAAAGCTTCGGTTCCGGCAGCAACAACGGCTGCTCCCGTTATTCCAATTACGCCAGATATCCCCATTAAGTCGCCTGTCGAAGCTGGGATCACCTCCATGATCCCAGCGACTGCGCCAACAAGCCCAGCAGAGTCGACGGTCTCTGAGGAAACTGAGGTATCTGTCTCGACCTTTGCCGATGGAGCAGTTACTCCCATCACTGCGGCGATCGAGTCCACCATGGCCGAGAGGCCCGCTGCCGCCGCCGCTGAAAAAACGCGTAACGCCTTTGGTGGGCTACCGATTTTGGTGGTAGACGACAATGAGGATAACCGTGATATGTTGAGCCGTCGTCTCACTCGTCGGGGCTATCAAGCAGTTGTGGTAGAGAGTGGTGAAGCGGCTCTGGACTATATTCAGCGTCACCAGGATGTTGCCCTAGTCTTGCTGGACATTATGATGCCCGGTATCGATGGCATTGAAACCCTCAAGCGGATTCGTCAGGACTACTCTCGCAACCAGCTGCCAGTGTTGATGGTCACTGCGAAGGCGCAGAGCGATGATATGGTTAAAGCCTTTGAACTGGGGGCTAATGACTACATCACTAAACCAATCGACTTTGCGGTGACGTTGGCTCGTGTAGAAACCCAGCTGTCTATTGTCAAGGCCACTAAACAGCCTGCTAAGACAGCGGCACCTCTTCAAATAGAGCAGCCTAAACCATCATCGCCTCAAACGACGGTACAGCCAGCCGCAGCGAATATTTCGCTCGTGCCTACAAACTCCTTCTCTAGGTTTGCAGCGGAACGCTATCAGGTGCAATATTTTCTGCGTCAAGAACCCCTGGGTCCCATATCCATTGCCCTGGATAAACATACCGACTCGCTGGTGTTGTTACAAACACTTAGGGCCTATTCTCAGGATACGGCTGAGTTATTAAAGCAGGCTATGGAGAAGGAAACCGAAAAGTTTCATCCTCTGCGATCGCTATTCCCAGGGTATACCTATGGTCAGGTGGACAACACGTTCTACATTATCCATGGTCTGGGTAACGCCTTTAATCAAGATCAGTTACTCCAGGCCAAGTTACAGACGCCCTGGCCTTTGGAGTCAGTCCTCTTACTGATGGATCGTCTGCTGGAACAAGTAGGAATTTTTCATCGCCACAAGCAGGTTCATGCTGGTTTGAGAGATGACTCCTTTATCCAGACCGGTGGTTTAGAACAGATGATGGTACTGGTGGATAGCGGTCTTGGTAAGCGGGTGATGATTGGTGTTAGTCAGCAGTCGGCTGAGTATCGCAAACAGCTTCTGATGCAACGCGATTATCAGCCCCTGGAGCAGCGGATCGGACGTCCGGCTATGAGCAGTGATGTGTACGCTCTAGGTTTAATTGGTTTACAAGCCCTCACAGGGCGTTCCATCGATCAGCTGACATTGCCCACCGTAAGCGGTGATTTGCAGTGGCGTCAGTTTGCTGATGTTCCAGATGCTGTTGCTGATTGGTTTGAAAAACTGATTCAACAAAACCAGACAAAGCGATTTGAGCACGCTATGGCAGCCCGTGCGGCGCTGCGTCATCATCTACAGCCCTACCTGGCTGAACCCGGTGAGGCGGGCTAGGCTATAGACCATTGCCGATCAGGACAAATGGAGCCCAATGAAAGGGTTCGTCATATCCATTGGCCATCAAATAACGCTGAGCCCGCTGTAGGGCTTGAACCTTCGTAGCCCCTGTGTTTAATTCAGTGTAGAACCGTTTCATCAGCTGAGCGGTGGAGCGATCATCGACCCACCACAGGGACGCCATGGCTGCTTGGGCATCTGCGCGCTGCACCTGAAAACCCATCCCTAGAATTTCTAAGCCATCCTCAATATGGCTGATGCCGGTTTGACAAGCACTTAAAACTACCAGTTCGACATTGGGTAAGGACCAATGCTGTAACTCTTTAAGGGTAATGGTGTCACCATTACCTAGCAGAATAAATGAGTCTTCTGGTTGACCGGGAACAAAGGCTGCATGGGTGGCGAGATGGACAATATTTTGACCATTGAGTTGAGCATCTAGACGACTGCGGCTAAAGTCTTGGTCAAGTAGTACCTGGGTGTTGGGAAGTTGCTCTTTAAGAAAGGAGACTTCGTCGCCAGCATAGGTAAGACCGTTAAAATCAGTAGCTGTTCGGTCCACCATTGCTTGAAAGGTTTGATTGGGGTCGGCAAATGCTCCAGCCAGGATATTCAGCGGGCGACTGGGCATCTGGGTTAGATCACCAATGTCGCTGGCGGTGAGATTATGGGAGGTATATTGTTCCACCAGCCATTGCTTTTGCTGGCTGTCATAGAGTACCGATAGCGGTATATAGTGCAGGACGCCGTCAGGGATATATATAATGTTGTCAATTTCCAGTCTTTGTAAATCCCTTTGGAATGGACGGATGATGGCGTCATAGAGTGGGCTAGCAGTCTTTTTGACATTACTGCTAGGGTCTGTCAGATAGTCACGGAGAATAGTGACCTGTTCTGTAAGAGTAGCTTTGTCGATTGCGGTTGTTTTGTGAATAGGGCTGCCTTCTGGCGGCACCAGCAATAGCTCTAATCGGTCTCCTAGGATCAGTGGATATAGTACGGCTGACCGGTGGGGTTGAATGCTTTGCAGTTTACTTTGTAGCTGTTGAAGAGCGTCTGGCTGCAGCTGGGTAGTTGCTGAATGCTGGAGACTATTTAAGTTTTTTTCTATCTCAGGATGGCGAAGAAATCGCTGTAGCCCGAGGACGGGGTCGGTATCTGAGCGGTTTTCTAACAGAAGTTGATAATGCTGATTGAGTAGGGCTTGCTCAGGTGGTAGATAGGGGATCGTCTCGATCACCTGGGGTATGTCTGTGCGGACATCGTGAAAATAGTCTTCTAGTTCCTGGATTTTTAGCAGATCCAGGACCTGTTGAGCTTCAAACACGCGCCCTTGTTCTAATAGCAAGGCGGCCAGCTCGCGGTAGCTACTGGCAATGGTGTCGGTGTAACGCTGTTGGGTTTCTAGGGGCAGAGATCGCAACCCTGCCCGCACTTGTTCAATTTGATTAATGGCCTGTTTGTAAAATGCGATCGCCAGCAGCGGCTGGTCAACAGTTTGGCTCAAGCGACCCAACTCAATCCAGCTTCTAGCCTGACTTAGGGGTTGATTGAGTTGGGTCGCCAACCGCAGAGACCGATGGTGACTGACCCAGACGTCCTCGTAATTTTTCTGCTTAAAATAAACGCCCCCAATGCCATTAAAAATTTCTATACGTTCAGCCAGTTGAGGCGACTTATTAGTGAGGGCGAGGGCTTCTCGATAGTAGGTCAGCGCCGTATCCAACTCATTTTTTTGAGCATGAACATAGGCAATGTTACTCAGCAAGCGGCTAAAGCTGATGCTAGGGTCCAACCCCGACTGTTCGGCCCTAGCCGTCTGATATAGCGACAAGGCCTCATCGTACCGATACTGTTGTTCATACAGCCAGCCTAGATTGTTGAGAACAGCAATGCGATAATTCTCATCGTCTGGCAGCTTTTCCAGAATATCTAAGGCCCGTTCCAGGGATAACTGAGCCTCTACATATTCCCCCAGATAGACATGCAGATTACCAATATTATTGAGGACGATAGCCTGTCTATCTAAAGCCATCCGTTGGCGATAGACATCCACTGCCGCGTTGTAAGCAAAGAGGGAGGCCCCAAAATTTCCCAAATCTTTATGGATATACCCCAATCCATTGAGTGTATCCCCCAAGATAATTGAGCCACTTTCATGGTCTTGATAATAGGCCAGGGCACTTTCGAGAAAAGGCAGAGCTGCGCCACTGTCATCCAGGATGCTGGCGTATATCTCTGCTATGTGAAAGTTAGTATCGGCTTCGATGTTTTTAACCTCGAAGATGCCGTCGTTGGCGGAGCCGATGGTGGAGAGAGTTTCTAAAACGTCCAAATAACCAGATAGGGCAACATCATGACGGTCCCCATGAAAATCGATTCTGGCCAAATAGTATTGGGCAGTCGCTATGGCAAGTTTATCGTCTAGTTCTCTGGCAAGCGTCAGAATCTGAGAATACAGCTGACGAGCCTGATCATCAGCCTGGGCCTCATACAGTTCCTTAGCTTGATCTAATAGCCCCTCGATGGATGGCCCAGCGGACGCCCTGTCAATGGCCATAGCCGCAGGTGGCTCGACATTGACCTGCCATGGAATGAGCACAAGCAAGATTAGCCAGGGAAAACCCCTCAGTTTTGACCTGCCTGTGCCCATAGATTCTTAGCCTTTAAATCGGCCCATTATTTTCTTTGGCCATGATAAGACAGCCGTAGCTGTATGTTCGCAAATTTGAGTCCACAGCTGTTTGGCTGTGGGGGACCGATGACCGGTGGTTTTGGGCGTGGAAACACTGCTTATCAGTGTATTAAAGCGCCGATCATTACGGCCGGGCCAAAGGTTCTCATCACCCTGATTACGAGTTCTAGACATTACCCCTAATTCCCTTCATTGCATTAAAAAGTCGAATCGATGAACACCAAGCTGTTCGCTACCTTGATATCAGTATGGTGTGGACAATACGGATTGCCAGTACCCCAAAGGGTACATTCAGTATCAAATTTGCCGTATGTATATGGTAATTAGTGTACCTAAGGTCTACGGGTTCCAGGGATTTAATAGCAACGTTTTATACACATTGGGTATTACTAACCTTGCCAATCTCGCGGGGATTCGGCAAGCTGTGACTCTTTGTAAATATTCCGGATAGTTGCAGAATCTTTGGGACGTGAGCTGATGGGTTGGTAGCCGTATAAATTTATATAGATGGGAAGACGCTAATGCGGACAGTTCTCAGACGGAGTAAACCAGGGCTATCAATGACTAACTCCCCAGATGAATTACGTCAGTTGGCCGGTGAATCGTGTCGTTACTCTCCTGGCAGTGTAGAACGGCAGCGGTACTTAACCCAGTTGATTCGCTTGGTTAAACCACGGCTCTGGCATGACAATAGCCCCTGTTATCAAGATGCCTTGCAACAGACGTGGATTTATCTTTGCCAAAACCTATGCGAAGGTAAAACGGCCAAACCCTACGATCCGGAGGTGGCCAGTGTTGTCACCTGGCTCAATAGTTATCTCAAGTTTCGTCTTCTAGATTTTGCCAAGGCGGCCCAGGTAGCTCGCGGGCGCTATGTCTCTACCTACAATGCCGAAGGAGGAACGACAGATGTTGTGGATACATTACCCGCTAACCCAGAGATTCCTCCGATTTTAGAGAGAGTGCAGGATTGGTTAGAGCAAAATGCCGATGCACTACGGCAAATTCATGTGACGGGGCATCCGGAAATTAACTGCTATGTGATGATTCTCAGGCGGCTGCCGCCAGAAACTCCCTGGCAAGCCTTAGAGAAGGAGTTTGGTGTTTCCTATAAAACTCTTGAAAGTTTCTATCGCCGTCAATGTAAGTCTCGCTTGAGAGAATTTGGGCGGTCTGAAGGCCACTTGAGTTCTTGAATATTTTTTGCAATCACTGTCACCGCACACAGGAGAATCCTTTCATGTCTTACGCACCACAGACCAGCCTGATCTGGCCAATTACTCAGCAGGGTAAAGCTATTGCTCAGCAGTTTGCTAGAGACCATCATCATCCGGCCATTGCCGAGAGGGTCAGGCAGAATACGTTAGCGGTTTGGGTGATTCATGAGTTTTTGGATGCTCTGGGAATTGCGACGGATTTAACCCATAGTGATAGTTGGAACCCAGCGATGCAATTGACGGAAGATGTGGCTGACTTGGTGGTGTCTGGTGTAGGTCGATTAGAGTGCCGTCCAGTGCCCATGGATGCCGGAGACTGTCTGGTGCCATCGGAGGCCTTAACCGAACGTATTGGATATATTGCTGTGGTCTTGGATGAAGCGGAGGGAGAAGCGTCTCTCTTAGGCTTTGCCCCAGATGTGCCTATGACTCATCCTCAGCTGAGTCTAGAAAGATTACGACCGATGGATGATTTTCCTACACATCTTCATCAAGTACGTCAGGGAGTACAGGGTGTGGCGTCGTTTCCATTGACTCGTTTAAGTCAGTGGTTGGAAGGCTATTTTGAAACTGGTTGGCAGGCAGCAGAAGACCTGCTGGCTCAGTACTTTTTGAGCCCAGCATTTCGACAGGGGGCGGCGGCACAGCAAGACTCTGCAGTGCAAGTCAAACGGGCTAAACAGCTGGAGCTGGGGCCAGGGGTAGCGCCCATCGCCCTGGTGCTAGAAATAGAACAGGACAGTGACTCGTTTGCCATGATTGGGGTCCGGTTATATCCCCTGGGGGCGGCGTCTTTGCCTGCAGGGCTGACGGTGACGATTTTGGATGAGGCGGATACGGTGTGTTTAACGGCTCAGGCCCGTAGTGTAGATAACTATCTGCAGCTTTACTTTCGAGGGCATTCTGGTGAACCCTTCACCACCCAGATTGCCCTTGGCGATGTGCAGATTGAGGAGCATTTCATTATCTGATGGGCAGTGCTGTGCAAAAAAATCTGGGTAAGCTTGTGGTGCTCAAGCTGGGACCGGGAAGTTTTCAGCAGGGCTTTGCAATAGTGTTACAAATTGGGGCAGAGGGGGAGCGACCGACGGTGGAACTGCCCGGTAGGTTACCTCCAGCGAAAGATTTGCCGGGGTTTTATCAACGCTGGCAGCAGGCGTATCGTCGATTGCGGGTACCCAGCCGTCTGGAGGCACGGTTAGATATAGCCACCAATGTGTCCTGGGTGGGGGACTGTGATGATCGGGCTAGGATGCTGTGCGATCGCATCAACACCTGGCTTAGCCAGCCTCAGTTTCAGCCGATTTATAACAAACTGCTGGAGCAGCTAAACCCGACAGATACGATTCGAGTAGTGCTCCAAACCGAGGATCCGATTTTGCAACGGCTACCCTGGCACCAGTGGGATTTTTTTCACCGGTATCCCAGGGCAGAGCTGGCCCTGAGTGCCCCGGTGTATCAGCAGGTTGAGGCCCCTCAAAGCCTGAGTACCACCGTTAGAATTCTGGCCATTTTGGGTGATGCCACCGGTTTAGATCTTGAAACTGATCGCACCTTGTTGCAAGCCCTTCCCGGTGTTGAGCTACGGCTGTTGACGGGACCAGATCGAGCCACCCTGGATCAAGCCCTATGGGAGCCTCGGGGCTGGGATGTTTTGTTTTTTGCTGGCCATAGTAACGGGGCGGTCGAACAAATTAGCTTAAATGCTCAGGAGACATTGACGATTCCTGAGCTGAAGTATGCCCTGGCCAAAGCGGTGCAGCGTGGTCTGGCCATGGCCATTTTTAATTCCTGTGACGGATTGGGGTTGGCGGAGGCCTTAGCCGATTTACATATTCCCCAAGTTCTGGTGATGCGAGAACCCGTGCCCGATCGGGTGGCCCACCAGTTTCTTAAGGGGTTTTTAGAGAGTTTTTCCCGAAATACACCGCTGTATTTATCCGTTAGAGAGGCCCGTGAACGGCTACAGGGTTTAGAAGATGAGTTTCCCTGTGCAACCTGGCTACCCATACTGTGTCAGAACCTGGCCCAGCCGCCGCCCACCTGGCAAAGTTTGCAGGGAGTGCGAGCGGTGTCCGGTCGCTGGGGGGCGATTGGATTGAGTGCCACCCTGACGGCAGCCACCCTGGGTGTTCGACTGTGGGGCGGATTTCAAGGGTTGGAACTGGCGACTTATGACCGGTTTGTGCGGTGGTGGCCCTGGTATGAAACCCCGGATCAGCGTCTGGTGGTGATTAAAAATACGATAGAGGATATCGAGCAACAGGGGCTGAATCGCAATTCAGAGTTTTCTATTACCGATGAAACCATGCTGACGGTGTTAGAAAAGCTGGAGCCGTTGCAACCCCGAATGATTGGTATTGATATCTACCTTGATCGTGAGCTGATGCTGCCCGCCCTAAAGGAGCGTTTGCAAACTACCGGCAACCTGGTTGCTCTTTGTAAACATCCGGCGGCTGCAGCCGAGATGGACGGCATCGCTCCACCGCCTGGAGTGACTAACGACCTGGGATTTAGCGATCTTTTTGAAGACACCGACGGTACTAACCGCCGGATGTTGCTGGCCACAGATCCTCCACCGGATTCCCCCTGTCCAGCGGGGTACAGTTTTGCCACGTTGATTGCTGGGGGATATTTGGGGATATTTGGCCCTGACGATAACCTGGATCAGCGGCTCTGGTCAGGGGATGGAAAATTACAGTTGCAGCATCTGAGAGTACCTCGTTTGAGGTCACGGGCAGGGGGCTATCACCTGACCGATGTGGCGGGATATCAACAGCTACTGCACTATCGCCATTTGCCCGATCTAAAGACAATTGCCCAGACCTACACAGTTTCAGAGCTACTGGATGATGACTTTAGGGTGGAGGTACTGCGCGATCGCATTGTTCTTTTAGGCACTACATCTCTCTCATTTGGTGGGGGCGACATTGAAGAACGAGACGTTTGGAGAACCCCCTACACCACCAGCGAACGTTTAGAAGACATGATGCCGGGGGTGTTTATTCAGGCCCACATCGTTAGCCAGCTGATCAGTGCAGTGGAGGATGGTCGGCCCTTAATGAACACCTGGAATGAATGGATTGAGAGCGGCTGGATTGTTATTTGGGCTTTAGTCGGTGGGGCCATGGGTTGGCGGCTAAAGCGTTTCTGGCTGCCACTGCTGACGACAGAAGTGGGGCTTTTATTACTGTGTTGGAGCCTGCTAGGGATGTCAGCCCTCTGGGTGCCCTATGGACCCGCCGCTATGCTACTGGCAGGGACCGCCATTACCGTGAGGCGATATCAGGGCTGATTATTGAGTCTGTTTAGTACAGAGATTAACCATGAAGTGCATCTACCTGGCCACATTTATTTCTCTAATGGTTGTTTTGGGTTTTGGGGAGAGTTCGCAAAGCCTGGGTCGAACATCCTCCGTTGACGCAAGTGCATCGACAGCGGGTCGCCCCAGCATGGGCCATCCGCGACAGGGGACGCGTCGCGGTGGGGGCAGTCGTGGTGGTGTCTGTGATTTGCCGACAGATGTGCCAGCCCTCACCGCTCTGATGCCCGATACCAGTATCTGGGATAGCACGGCTATAGACGTGGTATTTAGTTTTACGACTACAGACACCCCTAATTTATGGTTTTATCTCCCCTACAGTTTGGACACAGGCAGTCGAGTCACGTTTACCCTCAAAGATGCTGATGATGAAACCCTCAAGCGGGCCCAGTTAGATACAACGCAACCCTTACCGGCAGGCCCCAGTATGGTGCGTGTTTCGCTGGCTGAGCTTGGGCAAACGTTGGCACCTGCTGCCGATTACCACTGGTACCTCACCGTAAATTGCGAGTCCGGTCCAACTGTTTCTGTGGATGGATGGCTCAACTATCAACCGGGCAATCAGCCTGATCCTTACGATCAGCAATTTTTGGTGGATACCCTGTCTGTATTGGCTGAGGCTCAACTATCCAACCCTGGAGATAATGGGGCTCAATCAGCCTGGCGTGAGATGCTGGAATCCGCTGATTTAGGCGATATTACTGATGCGCCGCTAACGGATTGTTGTGATTTTGTGGAGCAATTTTAAGGTCCCTGCAGAACTCATGGTGCAACTCCTGATAAGTACTTAGACCATGGGACACCGGCTATGCGGCCTATTCCCTTGAGTTCTGGTTAACTGAGTTTAGGATGCCCGCCATGAATAGCTCTTTTAATTCCCAGCCGAACGAGTCAATCATTAGCTCTTTGTTGCAAACTGCCCTCGATAACCTGGTGGATGGCCTGCTAATTGTTTCTGCCAGCGGTCGTATCTTGCAGACAAATGCCATGGCCGACCGGGTTTGCCGCTCCCTGATGTCTGAGGAGGAATCAGGCAGGGAAGGCGCTCAGATACCTAAAATGCTTTGGTCCCTCTGTGGTCCAATTTTTAGGAATATTGCCAGTGGGATTGAAACTCACTTAGGTTTAGAGATGGATATTACTGATGCCCAGCAGCAGCCTATTCGGGTGCGGATTCAGCTCTTGAATCTTAAAGTGCAGCAGGAGGACTGTCTGATGCTGATTTTAGAAGATCGTCAGCAGGCTAATCGCCGCCGCGCGATCGCAGATGGGACACGCTATGGTCTGACGCCCCGAGAGGTGGATGTGTGGGAACTGCGGTTGCGAAACCTGTCCTATGAGGAGATCTCCCACACTCTGTTTATCACTGAGAATACCGTCAAAAAGCATGTCAAGAGTATTCTGGCTAAGCGCCGGACGTATGGGGATGACGGGTATGGTGAGATCGCAAGTTAAACCCCATGTCGCGTACTTGCAACATAGAGTTCGGAATTTGGAATTCGGAATTCGGAAGGTGCTCCCTTGCCGACTTCCGAACTCCGACTGTCGAACTCTGGAGTGACCGAAATTTCCCAGCCTAATCCAACGCCTTAAAGACCGATGCCATCGTATTTAGCCAGGTCCTGCTTATCCAACATACGTCTGCCATCAATCACGACGGGTGCCTTATCCAGGGATTTTAGCAACCCTGGCAGAGCGTTAAACTCAGACCACCGAGTCATAATCAAAATCGCCTCAGCATCTTTGATAGCGGTCTCTAGAGAATCCTTATAGGCAACTTTGTCCGCTTCAAAGATCTTTTCAGCCTCATGTTGGGCAATGGGATCATAGGCCTGTACTACAGCGCCCTTAGCGATTAGCTCGTTGATCACTGGAATCGCCGGTGATTCTCGCATATCGTCAGTGCCAGGTTTAAAGGCCAAACCCAAAACGGCAATGCGAACATTGCTCAGGTCCGCTAAATGCTTTTGCAACAACGTCAGCATTTTGTAGGGCTGATCGGCATTCACTTTGAGCACTGCACCCAGCAACGGCATGGGGGATAATCGCTGTTCGCCAAAGGCTTTAAGGGCCTTAACGTCCTTAGGGAAACAGCTACCGCCGAAGCCACAGCCCGCCCCTAAATAAGTGGTGAAGCTGGGAATAATCCGCTCACCTGTTTCCAAAATAGGTGTCAGACGCTTGTCCAGATGCACGCCCTGCATCACTTCGACCACATCAATGCTGCCGGTGGCCGCGCAGAGATTGCCGATCTCATTGGAGAAGGAGATCATAGTGGCTAACAAGGAATTAGCCGTGTATTTAATCATCTCTGCCGTTTTGCAGTTGGTGGTGAGTTGATCTACGTCAGGGAAGATGGCATACAGCTCTTCCATGACGGCCAGGGTTTTTGCATCAATCCCGCCTAGAACAATCCGATCGGGACTCATAAAGTCAACGATAGCTTCCCCTTCCTTCAGAAATTCAGGGTTCATACCGATACCAAAGGCCTCTCCGGCTTTTTTACCGGAGGCTTCTTCCACAATAGGGAGAACCACTTCGTCGGAGGTACCAGGAACAACGGTACTTTTGACAACAACAACATGGTAGTTATCTTTATCCTTTAGGATCTCTCCGATCTGGCGAGCCACGGTTTTAATAAATCGCAGATCAATTTCCTGACCATCAAAGGGAGTGCCTACTGCAATCAGAGACAGTTGGGACTCCATCACCGCCTGCCGTAGATCGGTAGTGGCTTTGAGATTGGTGCCAATATTTTTCTTGAGCAAATCTTCCAGCCCATCTTCGTAAATGGGGGGAATGCCCTGATTGATCTTATCAACCTTAGTTTGGTCGATATCTACGCAGGTAACTTGATGGCCTTTTTCTGCCAAACAAACCCCCGAGACCAAGCCAACATAGCCGGTGCCAACAATAGAGACTTTCATTTATGCATCCTCCGCCTGAGAATTATCCTTGTACCAAACCAATGCTCGACGTAACCCGTCCTCAACAGAGATTGACGGATCATATCCAATTTGAGTCCGTGCCTTTTCAATAATGGGGCAGCGACGGTTGGGGTTATCGATGAGATAGTCTTTATCTTCACTCACCTGCTTAACTACTTTACCTTCGTAGCCAAATAGCTCTTTAGCCACCTCAACTACTCGCTCAGCCAGGTTAGCCATGGAGATTTCTGGTTTTTCAATACCAATGTTGTAAGACTCTCCAGGCTGGCCATTGGTGAGAATCTTGTAGTAACCCACAATGGCATCGGCAATATAGCAGAAGGTGCGAGTGGGAGAGCCATCGGACAGTAATACAATGTCTCTACCCGCCAACACATCGCGGGCAAAGTCAGGCAGGACGCGACGGTCAGTAATCTTTAATCCAGGACCGTAGTTGTTGAATGGTCTGGCAATCTTGATGGGCAGATCGTACTGTTCTGCAAAGTTGACGCAGAGTGTCTCTCCATATCGTTTTGATTCGTCGTAACAGGCACGGGGTCCAGTACAGGAGACATTGCCGCGATATGTTTCAGGAGTTGGAATGTTTTCAGGAGTTGGATCACCATAAATCTCACTGGTGGAATAGAACAAGAAACCTTCAACGGGAGTACCCTTATCTTTTTGAGTGCGGCAGTACTCCAACAATGTGCGCAGCCCATTCACATTGGCATCCATGGTTTCAATTGGATACTTCCGATAGAAAATTGGGGATGCAATAGATGCAGCATGGATAATGTATTGAAAATCACCCATGTTATCAGGGAGCGGATGGGTGATGTCATGCTTCTGTAGGGTGAGATTGGCATTACCCTCTAGAGCCGTCAGCCAATCGGGAATACCCCGAATATAGTTGTCATAAACGGTAAGGTCGATGACTTTATCGGCGGAGACTTTAGTATTCCAATGGAGGATTGACTGGACCAAATAATAGCCTAGAAATCCTGCACCTCCAATAATTAAAAGCCTTTTACCGGCAATGCAGGAAAACTCTTCTTGCAGATTGCCACAGATATAATCGAGATCAATTTGAATAACGTCTTGGGCCGTTTTCATAAATTTTAAGTTCTAGAGTTTAGGGAAAGTGTAGGCTTCTACTCCGATGGAGAAACCCGGTTTTAAGCCGGGGATAAGAGAGCACTCTGATAAGGATTAATACCGCCTGATCTAGAGAAATTGTTATCCCATAGAAGAGGCTACGAGAAGGGCTTAGAAGATAACCAGAGTTACCTCCTAAGAGAATGCCCTTATTTTACGCCTGCTAGTGTTTTTTGGGGAGCAAAGTAGGCATCTTGCTCCGCCCGTAGTTTGTGGGCAAGGCGGTTGTTGGGCAGTTCTACATCATCATAGGTGAGGGCCTGATCCTTGGGAATATCTCGCTTTAATCGACATCCTTCAGCAAGACCCATGGGGAGAAGATTTTCAGCTTGAACGATATCGGAGTTTTCACACATGCCGTAGGTCATGTAATAGCCCAATCCGTCCAGGGTTTCTCCGGCTTTTAGATCGATCTTGGCTACTGTAATCACATCCACCACCTGGGGGCCAATGGGGGCAATCACAACGTCATTAAACAGGGCAGCTCTGGCTGCAGATAGGGGTACCTCAAAGACGGTTAAGTGATAAGGCACATAGAAGCTGTAAAGCGGGCCTTCTCCTAGTTTGCCGTAGTTTAGATAGTGGGCCTGATGGTCGTCATTGCGGGCAGCATAAACAAATACACCGGGACTGGGCTGAGAGCCGACAACATAATCAACAATACCGCCCAGCTCCTTCATTTGGTCGATGTCATAGAGATCCACCATATCGTCTACATGGCTTTTGCTTTCGTAGCCCAACATGCCCCGCTGAGCCACCTTCATCCCTGTGGCATTGGCAACAATGGCTTGTTCAAAGGAGATTTTGGTACCATCGGCAAAACTGGTGACCATGTGGGGAGTTTGTCCCCATTTTTTAGCAAAGCTAGCCTGGGTGGTGGGATTACGATAGCGATCTTGCAATCCTTTAATATTTCCGCACAGTAAAGGCTGTAAGCCGATGCTTTGTACAAAACGGTAAAGATTTAGCTGAACGCCAGGCTGGTCACCGTCGCAGCCGGTGAGAATTACACCAGCTGCATCTGCTTTGGCTTTTAGAATAGGCCCAACGGTGCCGTCCAGTTCCGCATTCATTAGCACCATGTGTTTTTTATACTTAATGGCGTCCATGGTGGCCTGAGCGCCGTATTCTACATGGCCAGTGGCCTCGATCAGCACATCAATGTTGTCAGCTTGACAGAGCAAGGATGGGTCGGATGTAACCGCATATTTACCATCGGCAATGGACTGATTTAAATCGGTGAGGGAGTTCACTTCCTTGGCATCTGTGATGCCGGCTGCGCCATAGGCGTCTAACCCATTTTTGGGAGTGCGATTGGCAATTGCCACTAGCTCCATGCCCGGCATGTAGTTAGCAATCTGATTGGCAATTCCGCGTCCCATAAAGCCTGCGCCAATCATGCCTACGCGGACGGGATTACCCGCTTCATGACGTGCTTTAAGAGCGGTATCGACAATAAGCATAGAAATATCTCCCAATACGATAATTTAACTGTTGTCAGTGTTGTCGTTAATTTGAATGTTCAACAAATTCTGGTATATCTGCTTGCCCCTGGTAGTTCACTTTATCCATGGTCGGGCAGGTCGCTGTTTTGGTGAATACCCAACCGAATTTGACATAAGAATATGGTTTTTACTAAAGCTATCGCCTAAAGTAAGGGCCATGCTTTATCTTTCTCAGAAACAACACTAACGGGAATTGGCCAATCGATAGCTAACTTGGGATCATCATATCTCAGCCCTGCTTCATTTCCAGGTGAATAAAACTCACTCACCTGATACAGTGCTTCTGAGTTGTCTGCCTGGGTTTGGTACCCATGGGCAAAAAGCTCAGGTACATAGAGTGTCCGACGATTTTGAGGGGAAAGCTCGACTCCAAAATGGTTTAAATACGTTGGTGAATCAGCCCGCATGTCAACGATAACGTGGAAGTTGCAACCGCTAATGCATCTAAACAGTTTGGCTTCGGTGGCGGGAGGAGTTTGGTGGTGTAATCCTCTGATGGTGCCTTTTTTTTCGGTAAACGCTAAATTGCACTGGGCAATATTGGGATTTAAGTCGTGCTCTTTAAACTCTCTCTGACAGAAGGCACGGGAAAAGAAACCTCGGTCGTCAGAACGAGGCTCCAATTCCAAAATAAAAGCTCCCTCTAAGCCAGTCTCTATAAATTTCATAGGAATAACATGCTTGCACTTAAGGCAATAAAACAGTCTCTTCCACATCTAAAAAGTTAGTTTTCATGGAGAAAACTAAAGCGTGTAGTTTAGATGGGATCTAATCACTCAATAATAGAAAAATTGCCTGGAAATTAAAATTCAGCCTGGATAGTTAAGAGAGTTTTCTCTAGCTATCCAGGCAATAGTCTTACCACACTTTCCAGGGAGCCTCGTTTGCTTGCCATAGTTTCTCCAGGTACCGCTTGTCTCGAAGGGTATCCATAGGCTGCCAGAAACCGCTATGTTTATAGGCTGATAGCTCTTCCATATGGGCTATTTTTTGCAGGGGTTCTTTTTCCCAAGAAATTGAATCATCGTCAATATAATCAATTACTTGAGGATTGAGCACAAAGAAACCGCCGTTAATCCAAGCTCCATCGCCTTCGGGCTTTTCCTGGAACTGGGTAATTTTAGTTTGGTCCTTTTCAAGGGAAATGGCACCAAATCGTCCAGGAGGTTGTACTGCCGTCAGGGTGGCTAAGGTACTGCTCTGTTTGTGAAACTCAATCAGCTCAGTAACATTAACATTGGATACGCCGTCTCCGTACGTAAAACAAAAGTCTTCGTTGCCAACGTGTTCTTTAACTCGCTTGAGACGACCACCGGTCATGGTGGTATCACCAGTGTCTACAAGGGTGACACGCCAGGGTTCTGCTTTGCCAGCGTGAACATTCATTTGGTTGAACCGCATGTCGAAGGTGACGTCTGACATGTGGAGAAAGTAATTGGCGAAATACTCTTTGATCACATATCCCTTGTAGCCACAGCAAACAACAAAATCAGTGATGCCATGGTGGGAATAAATTTTCATAATGTGCCAAAGGATTGGCTTACCACCAATTTCTACCATAGGCTTTGGCTTAATGGCAGTTTCTTCACTCAGACGAGTCCCCAGACCACCCGCTAGTATGACAGCTTTCATATAGTTAAAAGATTAATGAACACCTTTTATGCCATTAATGGCGTACGAACATAACAAAAACCATTAGTACGTAGACTTCTTTAAAGAAACTCTATGTACAAGAGAGTCCCAGTAAAGGAGCGTTAGGACCGAGAAATGGATACCCCATTATTTAACTCCTGGATCACTAAGTATTCCGGAATATTACGTAATGATTGTTGAGGAGTTATGGGTTTATTTTTTTTGGTCGTAGTATTATCCACGAATGGCATTGTTTTCTTAGACGTTAATGTCTACTCAATTGTTCGATGACAAAATAACGATTACTAACAGTCAGTGACAAGGTCAAGATTCCCTGAAAAAGTCAGCGGTGTAGCATATGTCTGTTGTCAAACACTATTATTGACAGGATGGTAAAACTTTATAACGCCTAGTGCTCAAAAATATTTTGATACTGCAGTAGGTCCAGGTTGATAAATGTGGGCAAGCATTGGAAACAGTCTTCTGCCAGGTGCCAGCGCCCCTCCCTTTGCAGCATCAGGGTGAGACGTTTTGATAATTCATGGAGATAGCGGACATCATTGGCGGCGTAGGCTAGCTGTTCGTCGCTAAGGTCGTGAACATTTCCCCAATCAGAACTCTGGGCGGTTTTGTCCAGCTCAGTGCCCGCGATTTCTTTGACTAGTTCTTTGAGGCCGTGGCGAGGACTATAGGTGCGGGCAAGCTTACTGGCAATTTTGGTGCAAAAGACAGGGGTGACATTGATGGTTAGGTGATGTTTGAGGGTGGCCAGATCAAACCGGGCGAAATGGAAAATTTTGAGGATACTGGGAATTTCTAGTAGTTTTTGGAGATTCGGGGCTGCGCTTTGACCGCGTTCGATGCGAATGGCTGAACTGTAGCCTGCAGTGTCGCAGAGCTGAACCAGGCACAGACGATCTCGCAGAGGATTGAGTCCCATGGTTTCAGTATCAACTGAGATCGCATCTGATGCTAGATAACGGTCCAATAGGGACTGGGAAATGTCGCGATCGCAAACTTCAAAATTTTCCAAGGTAAGAGTGTCCTTTAGGTGAGGGTGGGTAGGCCTGATGGCCAGGCAGTGCGCTCGCTAGGCTCGCTAGGCAGTGGGCATTAGGGGCATTGCATGCAATGCCCCTAATGCCCACTGCCTATGCTCCTAATCAATCAAACTTCAGCACCTTCGCCACTGTCTGCACATCCTTATCCCCGCGTCCCGAGCAGTTAATCACAATCTTAGGACTGCCGTCTAGCTGGGGACAGAGCGTTTCAAGATAGGCAAAGGCGTGGGCCGTTTCTAAGGCCGGAATAATACCCTCTTGCTGGGATAGCAGTTGAAAGGCGTCGAGGGCTTCCTGGTCGGTAACGCCGTAGTATTCGGCTCGGCCAATTTCCTTTAGGTAGCTATGCTCGGGGCCGACACCGGGGTAGTCCAGACCAGCGCTGATGGAGTGGGGCTCAATCACCTGACCATCGCTGTCCTGCAGCAAAAAGCTCATGGCTCCGTGGAGAACACCCACCCGGCCAGCAGTTAGGGTGGCCGCATGTTTGCCAGTGTTAACGCCTTCGCCGGAGGCTTCAATCCCGATCATGCGTACTGAGGAGTCATTGATAAAGTCATGGAACAGACCCATGGCGTTAGAGCCGCCGCCGACGCAGGCCAGCAAAATATCGGGAAGACCGTTCCACTTTTCCTGACACTGGGTGCGGGTTTCCTGGCCAATAATGGCATGAAATTCGCGCACAATCATGGGATAGGGATGGGGACCAGCTACGGACCCCAGAATATAGTGGGTATTTTCAACATTGGTCACCCAGTCGCGAATCGCTTCTGAGGTGGCGTCTTTGAGGGTGCCGGTACCCGAACTAACGGGCTGCACCGTCGCCCCCATCAGCCGCATACGAAATACATTGAGGGACTGGCGCTCCATGTCGTGGACACCCATATAAATCACACAGTCAATGCCAAAGCGGGCGCAGACTGTAGCCGTGGCGACGCCATGCTGACCTGCACCGGTTTCGGCAATGATGCGTTTTTTTCCCATACGTTTAGCCAGCAGTACCTGACCCAGGGCGTTATTGATTTTGTGGGCACCGGTGTGGTTCAGGTCTTCACGCTTGAGATAGATTTGCGGCCCGCTGCCGTCGGGACGGGCGTAATACTGGGTAAGGCGCTCGGCAAAGTAAAGGGGATTGGCCCGACCCACATAGTCTTTGAGCAGTCCGTTTAATTCTGTCTGAAAGTCAGCGTCGTCGCGATACTTGTAAAACGCGTCCTCCAACTCGACCAAGGCAGGCATCAGGGTTTCGGGCACATATTTGCCACCAAAACGGCCAAAACGACCAAGCTTATCGGGGCGTACCTCAGGGGCGGTCAGGTTAGCTGGGATAGAGGTGGAAAGCGGAGTGACAGTCACGGCGGTGATTGGAAATGAGGTTTCTTGCCAGGTAGCAGGTTTCATTATAAGTAATTGGGAACCCTACGCATCCCAATAATCATGATGATCAAAGGAACCACCCAGCTGCTGGGGGTGATTGGCCATCCGGTCAAGCATTCGATGTCGCCCATTATGCATAATGCTGCGATCGCTGCCCTGGGCTTAGACTATGTGTACCTGCCCTTTCCCATCGCCCCGGATCAGCTCAAGCCTGCTGTGGATGGCTTTGCTGCCGTTGGTTTAAAGGGATTTAACATCACTATTCCCCATAAGCAGACCATCATGCCGCTACTGGCTAATATTACCGATGTGGCCCAGGCTATTGGGGCGGTTAATACCGTGTGGTGGAACGATGGCGGCTGGTGGGGGACCAACACCGATGCCCTAGGTTTTATGGCCCCGCTAAAGACATTGGAGCGAGATTGGAGTCAGTCCCCCGCCCTGATTTTAGGCAATGGCGGTGCTGCTAGAGCCGTTGTGGCTGCCTGTCATCAGCTAGGCTTTCTAGACATTAGGGTAGTGGGCCGCAATAGTTCAAAACTGTCGACATTTGCTCAAAGCTGGCAGACATCACCACTAAAGCCCAATCTGTCGTTCCATACCTGGGACCAGTTGGATCACCTGCTGCCTCAGGCGAATCTGGTGGTTAACTCCACCCCCGTTGGTATGGCCCCCAGTCCGGCGGCTTCACCCCTAACACCGGCACAAATTAAACGTTTAAGCCCCGACGCCATCGTCTATGACCTGATTTATACGCCCCGACCAACAACATTGTTGCAGCAGGCTTCTGGGACCGGATTGGTTACATTTGATGGTTTGGAGATGCTGGTGCAACAGGGCACGGCGGCTTTGGAAATTTGGACCCAGCAGTCGGTACCGGTAGATGTAATGCGCCAATCACTGTTGAAGCATTTAAGACAATAGTTTTAGAAATTTTTTGCATGGGGCAGACTCAGTGAACTTGATATCCAGGCAAGATCCTTTACGCAAGTGGGGGGAATTTTTATGCTTTGACAAAGTGGCTGCTTAAACATACCGAGATCGGTCTGAGTTTTCGTCACAGTGGATAAGAATATTGCGTCACTGAGCATTTATGCCACCCTTATCCGCTGCTGACAAATCTGCTGCTCCCCTCAAAACATCGGTTGGCTCAGGTCGACTGCCCTGGTTGGATGCCGCCAAAGCTTATGGAATCCTTTTGGTGTATTACGGTCACTTTGTAGAGAGGATTTCAGATCTACAGGGACTTGTAGGAGGAACCGCTGCCTTTGCCCAGTATGAGTTTATCTATGGGTTTCACATGCCCTTGTTTTTTGTGCTGTCAGGGTTTGTATACAAAGACAAGGGACAAACAACTGCATCGTTTGTGCGCCACCGATTGTTAACCCGAATCGTGCCAGTAATATTTTTTAACTTTCTAGCGATTGGTGTTCTCTCGTTAGGAAGTGCAGTTACTGGTAATCCTATTTACACTAAACACATCCAAGATACAAATGTCTTAATAGACATGCTATCGGGTTATCCCACTGGGAATTTTTCCATGTGGTTTCTATGCTGTTTGTTCACGACAGAGCTGTTTAACCACTGGGCA
Source organism: Cyanobacteria bacterium P01_C01_bin.118 (assembly GCA_039045805.1). Taxonomy (GTDB): domain Bacteria; phylum Cyanobacteriota; class Cyanobacteriia; order Phormidesmidales; family Phormidesmidaceae; genus Leptothoe. Next base: position 600 of record JBCCJR010000003.1, on the reverse strand, counting down.
CAACCGCTGTTGGGCAACAGTAGTTTGAAAAGAGCTGCCGCCGCCGTTGTCACGTTGGTAATGGGCCATTATCTAGGAATTTACCAAAGCACCCTAACGAATTTTCCGCTACAGGGGTTTAACACCTGGTTTTTTACCTCGGCATTGATCGGCTTTAGCTTTTACCAGATGGGTTTTATTTTGAAGCGCTCAAAACTTTTGGAGGTGTTCCAGCGCTCATTCTATCCATATGTTGCCTTAGGCATTGCTTTAGTGGCCGCCGTAGCGCTATCTGACCTTAATCAGGGGCCTTTTGTGGGCGATAGAAACGTGGTAATCATGGCGGGCGTTAGCCACGGGAGCCTCCTCCCCTTTACGATGATGGCGATTATGGGCTCTCTTTTGGTGATTTGTTTATCTCTGTGTATTTCTAGCAACAGGCTAATCACCTTTGTGGGTCAAAACACCTTGATACTTTTAGGCCTGAATATTTTCTTTGCTGGATTTACCAAACCACTAGTGGGGCAGATTGGGCTGACCGTATTTGATGCTTGGTGGGCCGTGCTACTTTTCTGCACAGCCTTGACTTTGATTAGCCTTGCGGTCAGTGTGCCAGTGATT
>JBCCJR010000002.1:0-56523 GCA_039045805.1 Cyanobacteria bacterium P01_C01_bin.118 | reverse complement strand
GCTCCAGACGGAGTGGCGTTTTCAGCGAAATCAGCAGCTTCGCTGAGGGGAATTCTGGGGGAATAGTGCTGGAGGCTTCTAACGGCGTTGAACTCCTGGATGGGGGACGACTCAGTACCACTATCAGAGATCGGGGTGAGGGCACTGTGGGCTCAATCGAGGTGAACACCGCTAACTTTCGCGCTCAGGGAGAAGCTAGCAATGGTGATAACAGTGGTATTTTCAGCTTTAACTTCACGTTCGATGAGGATAGGCGCTCTTCTGGAAGGATTGCATTAGTGGCATCTGACAGCGTCGAACTCCTGGATGGGGCACAACTCGTCACCAATACCCTAAATCAGGGCAATGCTGGGCAAATCAGGGTGAACACCGCTACCTTTCGCGCTCAGGGAGTATCTGGCAATGGCGATACCAGTGGTGTTTTCAGCCAAGTCGAGTCCAGCAGCATGCCAGAGAGGTCTGAAGGAGATTCTGAGGGGATTATATTGGAGGCCTCGGAAAGTGTCGAACTCCTGGATAGGGCAGGCCTCGCTGCCAGTACCTCGGCGTTGGGAAATGCAGGAGAGATCATCATCACCACTCCCAGCTTAAGCCTTGCCGATGCTGCCTTTATTTCAACCGAGACTACGGGTGCAGGTAACGCTAGTTCCATCAGGGTTGAAGCATCAGAAGCCATAACCCTAGGACAAAACACCCGCCTGACTGCTGAAACTTCTGGTGCTGGTGCCCCCGGTAACATTGAAATCACAGCCCCAATCCTGACCATTGATCAGAATGCAGAACTCAGTACCACCATTACCGCAGACTCTACCAACCAGGAAGGCGATAGCGATATCAAGCTCAATACCTCGGTGTTAGATATCTCCGGTGAACTGGGGGTCTTTGCCGAAACCAACAGCGCTGCGCCCGCAGGAGACTTGTCCATCCAACCCACTGGCAATGATACCGATTTAAATATCCAATTCAGAGACAACGGTTTTATAGCTGCTCGTACAACAGCCACTGGCATCGGCGGTGGCATTGAGATTACGGCCCCTGAAACTATTAACATCCAGGGGCAAGGGCGAGTCTCAGTTGAGACCCTGGGACAAGGTGATGCAGGGCGGGTAACACTGACGGCTCCGGAAGTCACCCTCAAGGAAGGGATAACCATAGCGGCAACTACCACAGCATCAGGCCAAGCAGGAGATATACTCTTGGACGTTGCCAACAGTCTGACCATTGATAACAGTACTGTTGAATCCAGTACAGGCCCGGTTTCGTCCGGATTGGGAGGGAATATTTTCATCGGCAATGAGATTGTCGTTCAAGGTGGGGAGACTGTCATACTCCAAAGCACCCCTGAGGTCGCTTTAAATAACGGTGGACGGATTACGGTCAACTCCGAAGGGCAAGGTCAGGGGGGGAATGTCACGACAGCCGCTGACCAGCTAGTGCTAGACGACGGTAGTGCCATCACCGCCACCACCCGCAGCAGTAATGGGGGTAACCTGACCTTCACCCTGGAAAATGTCTTAGTGTTGCGCAACGGTAGCACTCTCTCTGCTACTGCCGGAACCGCCCAAGCTGGCGGTGATGGTGGCAATATTAGCATTACTGGCCCCAATAGCTTTCTCGTTGCTGTTCCTGATGAAAACAGCGACATTACCGCCAATGCTTTTGAAGGTGATGGCGGCAATATCAATATAACCGCCCAAAATATCCTGGGTCTAGAGTTTAGCCCAAAGCTAACCCCCCTGAGTGACATCACCGCTAGCTCCGAGTTTGGCCTATCGGGTACTGTCACTCTCAATACCCCCAACCTTGATCCCGCTCAAGGACTGGTTGAGCTACCGACCGACCTCGTAGATAGGAGCGACCAAATTGATCAACGCTGTCTGGCTGATACTGGCCAGGGGCAGAGTGGATTTGTAGTAACCGGTCGTGGAGGATTACCCCCTACTCCCAATAATGTAGTACGTAGTGAATCACCTGGACTGATAGACCTAGAAATCTATGGAAACCCCAATAGCCTCACCCAGAGTACAGACACTAATACAGAACTCGCTGCCCTAACCCCAACAACAAATCGTCCAGCACATGTCGAAGCCCAGTCTTTTGTCGTTAATGACTCTGGCACCGTTGAGCTGTTAGCCCAGGATCTCCAGGCAACAGCTCAGTTAATCTCTTACAGTGGTGTATGCCCATCCAGACTATGAAAAGATATCTAAAGACATTTTCATTGGGTTACTTCTGCCTTGCCCTGATCACAGTGCTAGGCACAGGCTTCCTCTGGTACCTGCCACCAGCCCCCGCCCGCCCGCCAGACTTAGTTCAGACGTCAGATACTGCAATTAACTCTCTCAACAGTCCAACCACACAACAGACAGATCGGTCATCATTCAGCCTAATTCAACAGGGACAAGACCAATACAAAGCAGGTAATTACAAAGCAGCTATCCAGGTTTGGCAACAAGCCGTTGACCAACTGGCCGCCCAGGGAAATTGGCTGAGTCAGGCCAGTGTACTTAGCCATCTGGCCCTGGCCTATCAAAATATAGGTCAGGGGATTCAGGCAGATGAGGCCATCAGCACCGGTCTACAACTGCTCGACAGTAACCCATCACCCGACCAACCTGACTACTGGAGTAGTCGAGGCCAGGTGCAAAGTACCCAGGGGACCGTATATTTATTGCGATCGCAACCCACAGATGCCCTCAGCTCTTTTCAACAGGCCGAGCAAGATTACCGCCAGGCCAGTAACAACAACGGTATTCTCAGCAGTCAGGTCAACCAATCCCAGGCATTGCAAGCATTAGGCTTTTATCGTCGAGCCCTCAACACCCTCACAGACCTAAATCCTCCACTTGCAGAGCGTTCGCCCTCATTGAGCCAAATAACAGGGCTGCGCAATCTGGGAGATCTGCTTCGGATTACGGGCGACCTTGAACAATCTCAAACAGTGTTAGAACAAAACCTCACCCTAGCCCAACAGCTAGGCGATCCCATCGAAACAGCCCAAATCCGCTTTAGTTTAGGCAATACGGTCCAGACGCAGGGAAATACGGACCAGGCCCTCAACTATTTCGAGCAAGTCTCTACTCATCCAGGTTCACCCTCCTTACGGCTAAAGGCTAACATTACCCGACTCAGTTTACTGTTCGAAACTGGCAAAACCGACGTGGCGAATTCACTCCTTGCCGATATCCGCACCCAGTTAACCAACCAGCCCGTTAGTCGCACTAGCGTTTACACCCAACTCGTCCTGGCCCGTAACTTGCTGGACTATGCCAAACCACTGCCCACCAGCGAGACCGCTCAACTTCTGCAACAAGCACTTGACCAGGCCCAAGACCTCAGCGATCGCCGTGCTGAGTCTTACGGCCTGGGCTACTTAGGAGAACTCTATAACCGAACAGCCAATCTGCCTGAGGCACGGACTCAGTTATCATCTGCCCTGGCAATTGCCCAAAACCTCAATGCTGCCGACATTGCCTATCGCTGGCAGTGGCAGCTGGGCCAACTGTCGCGTCAGCAGGGTAACCTGACGGATGCCACCGTAGCCTATAGCGATGCGGTCAAAAGTCTACAATCCCTGCGCAATGAGTTAGTAGCCATTAACCCCGACATTCAATATGACTTTCGAGAAAAGGTCGAACCTGTTTATCGAGAATTGGTAGATTTATTGTTAACTCCATCTCCAACAGAACCTAACATTAGCCAAAACAAGCTATTACAGGCTAGAGATGTGATTGAATCTCTGCAGCTAGCAGAACTAGAAAATTTCTTTCGAGAACCCTGCTTGGCAGTTCGACAACAAATCGATCAGGTGGTTGATGATGGCCAGTCTGCCACCGCTGTTTTGTATCCCATTATCTTGCCAGATCGGCTAGAAGTAATTCTGAAACTCCCCAATCAACCCCTGCAACATTATGCAACGCCTCTGGCCCAAACCGATCTAGAAGCCATTGTTAATGATTTACGTCAACAAGTCGTGCGTTCCTTTGGTCTTAGAAGAACCCAATCCCTGGCAAAACAAATTTATGACAGTCTGTTGAAACCGGCAGAGTCCGCCCTGGAAGAAGCCCAGGTTGATACCCTCATTTTTATTTTGGATGGGGCATTACGCAACATTCCGATGGCAACGCTCTACGACGGACAACAATATTTAGTCCAAAAGTATAGCCTGGCCCTGGCACCAGGCCTCAAGCTTGTAGACCCAAAGCCGTTGGTTGAACAAAGACTAGCTGCCATTACAGCTGGTTTAAGTGAATCTCGCCATGGCTTTATTCCCTTACCTTTTGTAGATGTTGAAGTCGAGCAAATCCAGTCAACTCTGGACAGCCATGTCTTATTAAATGAGACTTTTACAGAAAGTGCGTTAACAGATGCAATCAGTCAAACTCCTTTTCCAGTGGTGCATCTTGCCACCCATGGTCAGTTTAGTTCTAACCCAGAGGAAACATTTATCCTGGCCTGGGATAACCCCATTCAAATTAATACACTAAATCGCCTGTTGCGAAACAGTGAACAAAGCCGTCAGGATGCCATTGAACTGTTGGTATTAAGTGCCTGTGAAACAGCGACTGGTGATAAACAAGCCGCCCTAGGGTTAGCTGGCGTTGCTGTACGTGCAGGTGCTCGCAGTACCCTGGCCTCACTCTGGACTATAGATGATGAAACCAGTGCGGTCCTGATGCAACAGTTTTATCGAGTACTGACAAGTAATCCTACTACTAAAGCCAGCGCACTACGGCAGGCTCAGCTAGCGCTACTAAAAAATCCCCGATACCAGCATCCTCGATATTGGGCACCCTACGTGCTGGTGGGTAACTGGCTGTAAATATAGTGTGGTGAAGGCATTCCGTTAAGGTTTGCAGTTGAAAGTCCTTTCCCTTAAGCGATTGAAACATATTGGCGTTAATGTGGGAAATGTGAGACTCACCAGCAAACGGCTTTGCAACTGTTATCCTTGTGAGGACTCAGCCCTCCCTGCAAACAGACTGACAGCAAAAGACCCCATAGTCAGACCAGAGAACTGTAGTATCCGTCGTCGCGAGACCTGCATCTACTTACTCCTAATGGCTCAAGTATGGACTGCTCCATAAGAACAGCCAGCTATGACATGCTGAAACCTCTCCATATCTATCACTGCATATCTATAAAGAGACTTATATGCCATAGTTAATTCTTTTATCATTACCAATGCCACCGACTAGGAGGTCATTGTTTCTACCACCGTGAGGCTCTTCATTGCCTTCGCCACCGTCGAGGTCATCATCTCCATTGTCGCCACGCAGAAAATCGTTGCCCTCATTGCCAAATAACCAGTCATTTTGGCTGCCGCCCAACAACCGGTCTAAGCCAATACCACCGACTAATTTATCGGTACCGTTACCACCCTCAAGCGTGTCATCGCCAAGACCTCCTTCCAGAAGGTCTTCTCCAGCCATACCTTTGAGGCGATCATTGCCACCCAGGCCAAACAGTTGATCGTTAGTGTGCAGCTTTTTATGTTGCTGACCTCACTATGGAGAAAGTGCTCAGCAGAAAAAATCCTGAAAAGTTCAGGTTTGTTCAGGCAAAAGTTCAGGTTTATTCAGGTTTTATGGAAATGAGTGACCGCGCTCAGTTCTATGGATTGATACAGATCACAAGAGGCAACCATAAGTATATACTACAAAGAGCACTCACCCCACAAGCAATCAGGAGCGATTTGAGTCAGGTCCTTAGTCAGACGTCTACACAATGGAGTCAGCCATAGGTCCACTTTGGGTGATGTTTCAGGCGTTACTACTCCCGTTCAATTTCTGTTTGGTTTCTACAACATTCTCGGTATGTGGGTTCCAAACATCCAATTACCTGGAGACTGGACATCATCACTATGAAGAAACTGGGTGAAAAGTGTTCTAAATTCCTCTTGGGAAATATGCCCATCCTGGTTGAGATCGAGGGTATGAAATACCTCTTCTAGGTCGCCAATATGGATATTGTACGATTGGTAAAACGTGCTTAACTCATCGATTACTAATCGCCCGTCCCGATCGGTATCAATAATCTTAAGCAAGAGATCAGCGACTATATTATCTTCCTGTTGTTCTAGATAGTGTAGCCATTCGGTCTGGTCAATTTGCTGATTGTTATCCAGGTCAGCCTTCTCTTGCCACACTTCGCTCAAACGTTTAAAGGACGTTTGCAGTGTTTCATATTCAATGGTTCCTGGTCGCCAATCCCTGAGTGTTGCCAGGTGTTGTCCGGCATCCTGAAAGTCTTTGTATTCCAAGATGCCGTTGCGATCGCGATCCAATAGATCAAAGAAATTGAGTAACTTTTGCTGACGATGACGATGTTTGATAGCGCGAAATTGCGACTGGGTCACCCTTAGCCAGCAGATCATTACGGCTGTCAACATTAACAAGGAACTAAACCAGTAGGGCCAATTTGGGCCGAGATGACCAAACATAAAGCCCGTCCCAATGGCCCCAAAAAATCGCCCCAGCCCGGTTACGGAATGCATTAAACCCAGCGTCTTTCCCTGTTGCTTTGCCCCCGACAGGTGACTGAGTAAACTGGCAAATATTGGCGCAGTGGTCGCTGTTGCAAAAACGATAAACGGGATGACGACCGTCAACTGTGACACCTGGGTAACAGAGGGAATTAGGAAAAAGCCTACGACGCCTGAACTGAGGCCCAGCCCCAGCAGCTTTAGCTCGCCTAACCAACGGGCGAGTCGTCCTGTTATACATACCTGGGTGATGGCGATGGACAAACAGTACAAAATAACAAAGTAACCAAACTGTTGTGGCCCCCACCCAAATTGAGTTTCACACCATAGGGCAAAGATGGCTTCAACTCCCATAATGGCAAAAATACTCATAAAGACCAAAATTAAAATAGGCGTCACGAGAGGACGCTTGAGGGTCTTGAAAAGCTCTTTGCAAAACCGTTGGGGTGAGGAATGGGATTTGAGAGATAGGGCAGCGGTATTTCTGGCTAAACGTTTGCCAACTGGCAGGACTACAAAGGCGAGAATAAGCGTAGACATCGAGGCCATGGCGGCGGCCAAACCGGGTAAGCGAAAATTAGGATGGGTGGGGTCGCTACCCACCAATAATCCTCCTAGCGCTGGACCAAGCACCAGACCAATAGCCGCTCCTGCCTCCAGGAGAACCAATCGTTTGGTGCGATTTTCCGGGGTCGTCAAATCCAGGACATAGGATTGGGCAATGACAATGCTGGCACTGGATGCTCCGGCCAGCATGCGTGCTATAAAAAGCATGCTGAGGGAGTTAGCAAAACTCAGCCATAGAAACCCCAGGATTGTGCCGCTGATGTTAAACAAAAGGGCCGGACGACGACCAATGCGATCGCTTAAACTTCCCCATATCGTCGGTGCAAAGATACTCACTAAAGGAGATAGCCCCATAAGTAGCCCAATTTCTAACGCTGATGCCCCAAAGGTTTTGCCATAGAAGGGTAAGAGGGGGAAGATAATGCCTACGCCCATAAAGTCCATCAGGACACTGGCAATTAACGTGGCAATAATCCTACGGGTTTGAGCAGTTGCGTTAACCATTGATTAGCTCTGGATTCTGGATTGGACTTTGACTGTAAATTTATCTTCTAGCTGCATACGCTTGGCGTTCTTGGCCAGCGAGTAAAGACCGGGTCTCATCACAAGGACTGTAGCGGGGGCGTACTGATATATCCGAGTGCCGACGCATCATCATGGCCTGATCATTTTCTGCGACGTCATTAAGCATGGAGACAAACTCATCCAGATAAGCCTCACCCCAGTCTTCTCCAAGGGTGGCATCGAATGTCAGCACAAGCCCGATGCCATCGCGTAACAACCATACCCGAAGCACCAGGCCAGCCCAAGGGGAGGCATTGTGGAGGGGGGATTTAGCCATTGTTTCAACCTCTGCCCATGTGCTTGTCTTTTCGGTAAAGGGAAGAATATTTAGCGTTGGACCGAGACTCTGCGTGTTACTAAAGATCTCATTGTTTTGTGGCAGCTGTTTGATCAGGTAGTGCAGCGGTAGATAGTAGTGGTTCCGAGCGTTATTGAAATCGGTTTCAGTCTGTTGCAGGGCATGGGGCAGTGTCAGCTGCTCGGTACGTCTCGGTAGCAGCAGACCGTCATATACACAGCCGATAATATTCTGTTCGGCATAGGCGGTGCGGTTATGATACCGAGTAACGATGTAACCGTCGCCGTCGCGTCGTCCCGAGAGTTGAGAGAAGACTGTCAACAAAAGTGTTCCGAGGGTGTGGCCATGGCACTGAGCTGTTTTCTGTAACCGCTGCTTAAAGGTGACGTCAAGCGGTCGTCCAATAAACGCCCGCTCAATTGGGGCCTGTGGATAGGGATTCGATGCAATTGCCGCAGTTGAGCTGCGGTGCTTCCACCAATCCAGGCGACGTGACGCCTCATCACTTGCTAACAGTCTCGCCTCGCGGGCAGCAATACTGGTGAAACTAGACGGTGGTAGTTGTTTCACTTTATCCAGGGGCTGCTGGGTTCGCAACGCATCGTAGCACTCGATAAATTCTCTGCGCAGTACATTTGCGGACCAGCCATCGCAAATAACATGTTGGAGCCACCATACCAGAGTGACGTCATTATCTTTAGCGCCTTTGAACAAACCGATTCGCCATAATGGCGGTTTGCCTGGGTCGAGGGGATGAGTCGGATGACTGACTTGATGTCGCCAGTGTTGAATTGTCTCGTAAATGCAAGCGTGAATATCGCCCTGAATGTTTTCAACTGTCTCGATCGGCTGCGGGAGTTGGTCCGCTGGCAATTCGAACAGCACGTATTGATCATGGTGTAGTTTGAAGCCGGTTCTAAGGCTGTCGTGCTTAGCGACTAAGTACTCCACAGCTGCGTGAAGCGCCTCCCTGTCTAATTCTCCAGGCAGGACTGCCTCGAAGTGCGCATCCCACGTGCGTCCAGGAGTTCCCAATACATGCTGAAGGAAGCGCTGCTGCATAATTGTGGCCGGTGTACCGGAAACTGTCTTACCAAGATGGGCTAGGTCAGGTGAGGCTCCAGCTGGTTGATGATCGGTTTTCGCCTGGGGTGACTCAAAGTGGGCAACCAGGGCATCAATAGTCTTGTACTCTCGCGAGATATCTACGGGAATCGGAGTCTCTAGATACTGTTCCAGGGCTGCTCCCAGGTTGAGGTGGCCGAGGGAGTCCAAGCCAAGGCGTGTCAGGGATTCATCGGGTGCGATCGCACCCGAATCCACATCCAACAGACCCGCCACAGTTTTAATCAACCAGCCCTTCAGTTCTAAAGAATGAGTTGGCTGCTGAGACGCCAGCGGCAGAGCCTGCTTGTTACCCGTAATCTGTGCAGTGTGGAACGACTCCTGCCGATGGGGAGCGCGCTGAGTGTAATCGGCTTGGGACTCGCGCTCAAATACATGAAATGCGTCTTGCTGCCATAGAGAACGACAGCTTGAGCGGCGCACCTTACCACTGCTGGTCCGTGGAATTTGGGAACTCCGTACGACAACAATCTGAAACGGCGTTATATCAAACTCGTCCACAATCAGGGCGCGAGTATCGGCAATCAAGGGTACAAATTTCTCAGAATGGAGCGATCTTGCACCAATGATCACCACAAGCCGTTCGGATTCAGTCTTGTCAACGCCATCAATGCCAAACGCTACGACGCTATTTGGATGGATCCAAGGATTCGATTCCTGGATCCGGGTCTCGATGTCCTGAGGATAGAGATTGCGACCGCGAATGATGATCAGGTCCTTTAACCGTCCGCAAACATAGAGGTCCCCAGCATGCATAAAGCCAAGGTCCCCTGTTCTCAAGAATCCGCTTTCGCCCGCCAGCGAGTGGTTGAACGGAGTCTCAGTCGCATTATCCCCGAGATAGCCTAGGGCCACACTGGGTCCCTTGACCCAAATCTCGCCGACCTGATCTTGCTCTTGTTCAACTTGTGTTGCTGGATCGACGATCCGCACCTGTGTCTCATCGAAGGTCCGACCGCAGGAAACCAGGTCTGTTGTCGCGCTGGCCTGGTCATTGAGTACCACTTGGCCAGTGCTGAGGGCCTCTGAGTCCACAGATAAAGAGTCTCGGCCATGGCATCCTGTGACAAACAAAGTTGTCTCGGCCATGCCGTAACAAGGGAGAAATGCCTGTTTATCAAAGCCATAGGGGGCAAAGGTTTCAGCAAAGCGCTTGAGTACACTGTCGCGAATCGGCTCAGCACCACAGTAAGCAACCCGCCATCGACTTAAGTCTAAGCCATCAAATCGCTCTGGCGAACTATGCTTGAGCACTAAGTCGTAGGCAAAACCAGGGCCACCGCTGGTCGTTGCACCAAACTTAGAGATTGCCTCCAGCCAACGCATAGGATCGCGTACGAAGCTTTGAGGCGACATAATGTTGGAGGTCATACCAACATAGAGGCTGCAGAGTTGGCTGCCAACTAATCCCATGTCGTGATAGTGGGGCATCCAACTGACAAGGGTATCGGTGGAATCAGCGCCAAAACCAGCGGCTTGAATCGCATGACAATTGGCACTTAGGTTGGCGTGTGTAATGCATACGCCTTTGGGGTCACGGGTCGAGCCGGATGTATATTGCAAAAATGCCAGATCCTCTATGCGGGTTGCAGGATGTTGCCAAGCGCCAACATGCTGACTTGAAATAGTGCGGGTATCGATCCAGGTCACGCCCTCAATGTCAGGATCTTGATCCGATATCACCAGGTTGGCCCCCGTATCGGCTAAGATGCGCTTGAGTCGCCCCATAAATAACGCCCGCTGACCAGCTTGTTGGTGCTGTAACGGCACCGCCACAGCACCCGCAAACATAACGCCAAAAAAGGCCTCAATAAAACCAAGTCCGCTCGGGTAAACGATAATCACCCGCTTGCCTTTTGCCTGCTTAGCAGATAAGACAGCACCAATCGCTTTGGCTCGCTGCACCAGGTCCGCAAATGTAATCGCATCGGTGGTCATTCCGGCTTTGCCAAAGCGCAGATAGCGGTAGGCCACCTGTTGATCCAGCACCTGTGCCCGCTCAAGCAAGATATCAATCCAGGTTGTTTCTGTTACGCCAGCGAGAATCTGCATATGTACTCCATAATTTTGTTATCGTCACGTGACAGCGAACAATAAATCAGCCATTTCAAAGGGCGTTGGTATATTTCAAGCCATTGCCAGTGCCAAGCAATACAACCTGTTCATGGGGCTGAATAAAGCCGGATGCCAGCAGCTTTTGCAGCCCTGGAAGAATGGCAGCCGCTTCAGGGCATAGGAAAATCCCCTCTACTCGGGCTGCCCATCGGATGGCAGCTCTAATTTCTTCATCAGACACAGCAATTGCTGTACCGTTTGTCTCCCTTAGAATCCGTAGGATCATGCGATCGCCTACAGACTTAGGAACACGCAACCCATTAGCAAAGGTGTGGGCATTTTCCTGAAATGCAGAGACTTTTGCATTGTTCGCAAAGGCATCCACCAGAGGCGCACATCCCTTGGCTTGCACCGCCACCATCCGCGGCAGGCTCCCCGTCACCCAACCCAGCTCTATGAGTTCTTGAAACCCTTTATGCATTGCTGCGATGGCCATGCCACCCCCGGTTGGGCAAATCACCACATCTGGCAAATTCCAGTTCAGCTGTTCTACAATCTCGTAGGCCATTGTTTTTTTACCTTCAACCCTGTAAGGCTCTTTGAAGGTAGACACATCAAACCACCCTTGTTCAGCCACCCCTTGTTTCACCATTTGCCCGGCATCTGAGATCAAGCCTTTGACCAAATGGGTCTCCGCACCACTGGCAACACAAATACGCTGAGAGGTAATTTGAGCATCTTCCGGCATAACCACAACAACCGGCAATCCCGCCTGAGCCCCATACATAGCCCAAGCTTCCCCAGCATTGCCATTGGTTGGAATTGCAGCGCAGGTGCCCCCCAGCTCAATCAAACGAGAAATAGCAACGGCGGCTCCTCTAGCTTTAAAAGTGCCACCGGGGTTTTGACCTTCATCCTTTAAAAGCAACCTATCCAGACCCAAGCTTTTGGCCAGTCTTGGCATTGGTAGTAGGGGGGTGAAGCCTTCTCCTAGGGAAACCCGTCGCTCACTATTGCGGATAGGTAACAACTCTGCATAACGCCATAGATCTGGGGAACGGTCTGATAGAGTCTTGGGTGACAGCTTTTCTTGAATGCGATCTAAACTGTAGCGAACAAGCAGAGGAGCCCCACAAATCTCACATAGCCCTACCAGTTTATCAGCATCAACCTGGGCTAGACATTCACTACATTCCAAATGACTTAGACAAGATGTTGTTGCCAATGGTTCAGGAGATTGGAACCTGTTATGTGCCCCTTTTAGAATATTATTTCCACGATCTCCGGTGAGGACAACGCCATCAACGTCCAGATTAAAAACTCCATCAGACATTTGTTGAGTCTCCTAACGCAGTAAAAAAAATGAGCAATGTTTCCTGGTGTAGTCCCATAGCTGGACTATAGTGTGTGAAGCTATTGCCCTCAGGTTGATGACCTTACTATCGCGAAAATACCTGACAGAAAAAATCCTGAAAAGTTCAGGTTTATTCAGGTAAAAGTTCAGATTTATTCAGGTGTTATGGAAATGAAGGCTATCACTCATTTCTATGGGGTGATACAGATCACAAGTGATAATTATGAGTAGATAGCGACAAAGAATGATTACTCCAAAAGCAACCAGGAGCAATTTGAGTCAGGTCCTTACAAAACGATGCTGCAGTCTCTTTTTATAAAGAATGACTGGCTGTTAAATAACAGTCAGTCATTCTTAAGACGTGCCAGAAAACTCATCGAGGATCTACAAGTCGCTGAAGTCAATGACTATTTCCAGGATGCTTGTATTCAAGGCTCCCCCGTTGCTGCTGACGAGGTTGACTCCACTGCTGCCGTCATCTATCCCATTCTGCTCGATGACCAGCTCGATGTCATTGTCAGTGTAGGCAATGATATTCAGCATTACAGTACAGACGTTGCTTCCCAAGATATTGAAAAAACAATTCAACAACTCCTTGGCGCTCTTACCTCCCCCATTCGTTCTAAACGACCACGGACGACTCAACAATTACAACAGGTCTATAACTGGATCCTTGGTCCCGCAGAGGACTACCTTGCGCAGCAAGAGATTAAAAGCCTTGTCTTTGTAGCTGATGGGGTATTGCGCACCCTACCCCTAACCACACTGCATGATGGTGAGCAATACCTGATCGAAAAGTATAATGTTGTTCTTTCTCCTGGGTTGAGTTTATTGGATCCACGGCCATTAAAGCAACAGGATTTACAAATGCTTACCGGTGGTCTGAGTGAAGCGCGCTCTGGTTTTTCTGCCCTCCCCTTCGTTAACAATGAACTCCAGCAAGTCACCACCCAAATTCCTGACCATCAGGTCTTGCTCAATCAAACACTGACTAAAGCTAACCTGCTCGATAGCCTCAAAACAGTACCTGCTAGCGTCGTGCATCTTGCCACCCATGGAGAGTTTGGGGCGACGGATGAGGAGACTTTTGTTTTGACCTGGGAAGGTAAACTCACCATGGAGGAAATGAGTCGGGTTTTACAAGCCAGAAATCGCAGTAATCTGTCTCCGGTGGAACTACTCGTATTTAGTGCTTGTAAAACTGCCTCTGGGGATAGTCGAGCTGTCTTAGGAATTGCGGGGACAGCCATTCGTTCTGGGGCACGCAGTACTTTAGCAGGTCCATGGGCCATTAATGATCAGGCGGCCGCCACCTTTATGACTGAGTTTTATAAGGCCCTGGCTCAACCGGAGACAACCAAAGCCGAAGCATTCAGACAGGCACAGTTAGCGTTGATGCAAGATCCAGAATTGGCCTCTCCCTTCTTTTGGAGTCCCTTTGTTCTGGTCGGTAACTGGCTATAAGATCCTGATGCAGGCACAGGCTAGAACGATGCTGTTCAAAAATGAACCTACTGTGGCTTAACTCCAGCCTACAGAAACGTACATGGGACTGGGCTGATTTTTTTTAGTTATCACTGTGTGAATAAAATCTTGTAAACACTCAATATCCCTAGAAAGACCCTTTTCACAACTTTGCCGATCTAAAATCCGAAACCGTTGAGAATTAATGCTGGTATATGAATCAATAAATCGCTGACGACGTTTAGCTTTGATTGAGTTAATAGGAATTAGAATGGCGGCTTCAATGACATTGCCAAACTCGAGATTACAAACACTACCAAAGTAATGCAGCTGATCGCTTGTTTTCAGATAACTATTAAGCAATGACGGCATTAGCTGTCTTGTTTGCTTAAGATCACTCTTAAAAGAGTTTAGGACAGTTTGATGAGATTTCTCCGTCCATAAAAGATTGGGTGACGAAAGATTAGAGATAGCCGGATCATGAACTCGACAATGCATCTTAGGGACGACCAACATTTCCCGAGACGACCCGTAACATTGCATAATCTGCAGCAATAGATCTTTAATAGATTGAGAATGGAGCGACGCAATGGTCACTTTGCCAAAGAAATAGTCCATATCAGGGTACTCCCGTACCAAAGCTCCCAACCCACACCAAACTGCAAATAAACCTAACCTGCATCGTTGAGCGCTACGGTTGACAACTGAACGTCCCAGCTCAATAGTCTTGGGCAAATACTGCTCCCGAAACTGCTGAGAAAAATCGAACAATCTCGCAGTGGCTAGCTCCAGTTCACCATCTGAATATATAGCATCACGACAAAGAATGTAACGATACATTGAAACAATTTCTTGGGCAACGGGATCCCAAACCACCAGCTGACGATAAGGCACGGGCCCTTGATCAAAGATATCGATATCCTTCGGTTTTCCAGTGCCACCCCCTTCTCTACGAAATTCAACTTCTCGAATCCGGCCAATCTCAGTCATGACTCGGGGTGAATCATCGGCAGTCACCAGATAGATTTCTAATCCTTTATAAGTCCGAATCAGCTTGTCTGCAGTCAATTCAGACGACAAGACCTGTTTATCAATGGCGTTGGTGATGGAGGGCAGCATTGTTGATGTCGCATTCATCGATAACATCTCCCATTTATAGCGATCGCAGAGGATACCGTCCTCTGCGGATGTGCCACTTTCACGTCATTACAACCTAGGCGCTTACTCCCGCAAACGAAGCGAGGACAGCCTGATTGTAGTGATCCATCAATTGCACATAGGCATAGCTCGGATAGGGTCTTGCGCCCACTTTCTTCTTCTCCAGGACAGCTGTGTAGGCCAAATCCAAAGTCTGACAGTTCAATTCCCATGCACGTTGTACTGTGTGATACAACATTTGTTTATAGGGACTATGGGAGGTTAAATAGTCATAATCCAGACCAACCATTAAGGCTGAATATAGTCCATTTTTGACAAAGCTGTACATCACCCCAATGGGTTTTTCTGCGGTTCTGGCGGCTGGATCTTCTTTGCAATAAAGGCGAATAATGTCGTAGTCCGGATGCTGGCAGATCTGATCAAAGAAGGTGAATGGTAAACGATACACATTGAGTTCAGCTGCACGAGCGTGAACGTTACAATACAACTCGTAACAGTGTTGAATCTCAGCCGCTGACATGTTGGGCTCGGTCACCACATCAAACTCATCAGTATGGGCCAAAATCTCCTTTCGGAAGTTATTGCGGTACTTGCGTCCTAGCCGTTTCACATACTCTTGGTGGTCCTGCCAGGAGAGGTCCTTGACCAGACACACATCAGGCAATCGCTGTTCAGAAAAGCCTAAATCTAGCAGAGTGTCTTTGAGGTCTTCATCGTCACCTTCAGGAAATCCTCGTAGGAGAATCTGGGCCGCCTGTTTATCTTTAACGGTTTTTTGCAGTTCGTCCACCAGCAGACCTAGAGCCTGTTTCCATTGGGGATGATCACGGTCAAGATAAATCTGCTCTCCACTGGACATCAGTGAGCCCAGCATCACCGCCTTAGACGTTAAATAATAGGGGTGCGATAGGTCTATAATCTTTGTGGCAAGCTGATTCCAAACAACCAGTTGCCCGGTGCTTGTAAGTCATCCCCATATAAAAACTGATTAAAGAACGCACGAAACTCATCATCAGAGACATATCCACTCTGAGTCAAATCAAGCGTATGAAATGCCTCTTCTAGCTCTTCAATATCAATACCGTAGGCACGATAAAACGTTCTTAACTCCTCGACAGTCAGTCGCCCATCCTGGTTTTCGTCAATAATCTGAAGAAATAAAGTCGCAAAATCATACTCCACCTGATACTCTAAAAAGTACAGCCATTCATCTTGATCAACCTGGAGATTGCCATCTTGATCTGCAATCTGTATCAGCAGTTCACCGAGTCCAATGAAGGATGCCCTCAAGATCTCATATTCGTTGGTTTCAGAGACTTCACCCCTAAGATGAGTGAACATTTTACTGACCTGCTGAAAATCGTCGAGACTGATGCTACCATCATGATTTTGATCAAGCAGCTCGAATAAATAGAGTTGTTTTTGTCGCCGCTGCCGCTGCTTTATTTGTGAGAATCGAGACTGCGAGATTTGCCGCCAACTAAACAATATCGAGATTCCTACCAGAACTGAACTGAACCAGTAAGGCCAATTCACCCCTAAAAAACCAAACATAAAACCGGCCCAAATTGCACCTAAAAAACTAGCTAATCCGATAACAGATTGCATCAGTCCTAAGGTCTTACCTTGCTGTTTGGCCCCCGAAAGCTGACTGAATAAACTTGCAATAACTGGATTGCTGGTTGCTGAAGAAAACATTAAAAATAATAACGTTCCAACCAATTGAGGAATTGTGGTCGCGAAGGGAATTAACAAAAATCCTATAGCAGCTGTAATAAGGCCTAACAACAGTATTCTTACATCGCCTAACCAATGAATTAGTTGACCTGCTGCACTAATTTGAATAATAGCGATTCCTAAACCGTAAAAGATAATGAGATACCCATATTGTTGAGCCCCCCATCCTAGTTGACTTTCACACCAAAGAGCAAAAACCGCTTGAGAGCCCATGGATGCAAAAGTCCCTATAAAGAGCAAAAGCATAAGCTTTGCAACTAACGGTCGTTTAAAGCTCTTTTTGACATCAGTGAAGAAATGCTGTGTGTATTCCCTAAGCTTAAAGGAATATACCACTGGACGACGCCCCAAGCGCGGTAAGGTAAAAAATGCCAAACAGAACGTTAGGCTAGCAGATATGGTAGCTGCAAAACCCGGTAATCGAAAATTAGGATTTGATACGTCAGGACCCACCAGCAAACCACCGATGCCAGGCCCTATAACATAGCCAATGCTAAAGATTGCTTGCAATAATCCCAGGGTTTTGGTGCGATTTTCTGAAGTAGTTAGGTCTGAAATATAGGACTGAGCAATCACAATACTGGCACTAGAAGCACCAGCTATTAGCCTGGCGATAAAAAGTATCCAGAGAGAATTTGCTAAACTCAGCCCCAAAAAGGATAAAGTCGTCCCGGCTATGTTAAACAGTAAGGCTGGTCGTCTACCAATTTTGTCGCTCAGACTGCCCCATAGAATCGGAGCAAAGATGTACATCAGAGGGTATAAGCCGATGAGAATACCAATTTCTAAAGGAGATGCCTCCAATGATTTAGCATAAAAGGGTAAAAATGGAATTACAATACCAACACCAATGGCATCCATTAAAATACTGGCGAATAACGCTACTAGTGACTTAGATTGATGTTGAGAAACGTTGTTATCCATACAAAAATAGAAAGAAGACTATAGTCAGAGATAACAGTTTATTTTTTACTGATTGGATTAGGACATTAAGCACCCATCTAAGACGGCGTATTGATTGCCCTAGTAGCCATGCTATAGGCCAGTTGAGTAGCGATGGTTTCAGACTCTGTAATCATTAGCTGAAAGGTGGCCTTATCCAGAGCCAGTAATTGAACCGGACCATCGGCTGTTGCTTGGACAGTTGCTGTTCGCACCCCTCCCGATAGCAGCCCAATCTCGCCAAAATAGTCCCCCGCTCCCCGCTCCCTGAGCACTTGAGCAGCTCCATTCGAACTCTCAATGACAATCTCAACCTGGCCTTGTACGATGATATAAAACGCATTGGCCCGCTCGCCTTGTCGAATAATTTTGGTGCCCGGTGCATAATTGATCAGCTGCGCCTTAGCGGCAATGGTGGCTAACAGATCGGGCTTGAGCCGAGGAAAAGAAACACATAAACTGTCCTGACGGTCAATGGTCGTCAACCCCTCCTGCTCAGGATGCTGTAGGACTTGGACCTGGTTTCTTAGCTCATTAACCGAAGTTTGAAGCCCCTGCAGCTGATGTTGCAGATCTTCTGTGATTTCTGTCGTTTGACGCTGCAATAGCTGACCCATAAACTCGCCTAGCACACTTCTAATCGGGCGCAATAATGAGACCCAATAATGGTGTTGTTCCTCTAATAGCTGAATATAAACATCAAATCCATGGGGAAAGGGAATCCCTCCCAACAGTTCAAACGCACCCCCTGAATCGATAGAAACTCCTTGAGAGCCTAATCCCGTTATCGTATGCACTTCACCCACACCAGCATAATCTCCCAGGTAGTAGTCGCCCACCTGGAGACTATTGCTAGACATCAGATTGAATGGGAAGGGCAAGGCTAAGGGAAAATACGGTGCAACATCCAACGTATTTTCAATGCGATAGCTAAAGCCTGCTCCAATTTCCTGATTGTAAAAGTTAGCAAAGGCCTGATTGCCAATCTTCGGGGCTCCTAAGGTATATACCTTGAGCGCTAAATGCGCTTTTTTGATAGTGCGCTTTAGGGCTAATGCCCCAAGATTGGCTAAGCAGCCGCCTAAACTATGGCCAGTGACATAGACGTCAAGGGCATCCGTAATGGGGGCCAAATCAATCAGCGATTGCTCCAAGCTCAAAGAGGGCATTTCCTCCGTTTCGCTCTCAATCGTACTGGTCATGTCTTGATGTTGCAGTCCTTGAAAGATGGAGTCTCGCACTTTCTGGCCAAAGCTGGAGCCTAAGCGAACAGCGCCAGCATCGGCAATCGCACCCAGACACCCCAGCCGCGCTTGGGGATCCAAGTGTTTGAGATGCTGAAAGTCGTCTGCATCCAGTTGACCACTTAAGGTTTTAAAGAAAAATCGAATCTGGTCTGCAATGGAATCATAGACAGACCAAAACCAGTGGACCGTAAGAATCTTAGGGGAATAGGCAGGGGGATAGGCAACCAATTCTTCCCATGGAATCGAACTGAATGTAGACATCGATGCCATCGTATTATCCTGTGTGGTCACCACAGATCCTCGGAAGACCAGGACATATTGATGACGACTCTGATGTTTGAAGATCAGTCCTCTAGCCGTGGTCGCCCGATTGCGAATAATATGGACAATATCCCAATCTGCCTTGGGATAGAGCAACATAAACAGCTCCTTAAGGGCGGTCCCCTGAAGAGCGGTTTGATGTTGAAACACTTGATAGACTTCTTTCGAGAGGTTGGCCAGAAACAACGCTTCATCCCAACTAAAGCCTGAACTCATTTTCTTGGGCACTGTCGTCATCTTGAAACTGCTCCTACCTCTTGAATCATCACTGTCATCAATCGCCAGACTTTGGGGTTACCGACCATGCGGGGCAGCATTGCCAGCCAGGGGCTTTGAAACAACTCATTCTCGGCCAGATTGCTCAACCTATTGATTAAATTACCCAAGGCATTATAAGGCTGCTCCATGACGATATGACGGGGCGGCAGCATGCCTGGATTAACATAAAGGGTCATGTCCTGGCGAACTTGATTCCACAGTTGCGTTTGCCGAGTGCTAAGCTCAACAGCCAATGTATTGCGCAAAGATTGACCTTGGGGGGATAGGAGTAAATCGAGGGTAGTATCCCAAAGCGATTCCAGCATAGCTCCTTGAGCTGGGTCAAACTGGTCTAAAAAGTCTGAAATCTGTTCCCAATTCAGCTGCTGGTTTTGAATCAGCAGCTGGTTGAAACAGGCAGTGACCGTGGGGGATTGACGGGTCAACAATTGCTCTATCAAATAGGGATAGGCCTGTTCAAAGGCTTGAAGGGTAGGGTTCAGTTGGATGGCAATGCCTTCGAGGGTGCCAAAGCAGCGCAAGACCAACAGGTAATAGTCCGGTACTTGAAACGGATAGTCATAGACTAGATGCTCCAGTTGTTCATAGGTTTGCCTAAATCCGAACTCGGTCACCTTAGCCATACGAATGTGGGTAAACGCCTGTCGGAATTCAGGAATTAAGGCACTCAAGTCGGTCTCTGCTGGCAAAAAGCCCAGGTCCACATAATCTTGGGCTAAACCATCAAAATCTTCAACAATTAGATGAAACAGAGACACTAATAATTGGTCTCGAATCAGTGGGTCGATGGTACTCACCATGCCAAAGTCAAGATAGGCAATCTTGCCTTCGGGGGTAATGAGTAGGTTGCCGGGATGGGGGTCTGCATGGAAAAAACCACCTTCTAACAGTTGTTGCAATGAAAATTGGAAGCCCAAGGCAATCAGTTCGGCCGGGTCAAATCCCCATTCACGAATACGCTCTCCCTCCGTAATTTTGATGCCGTCAATCCATTCCATCGTGAGAATGCGACGACGGGTGTAACGCCAATAGATGCGGGGTACCCGAATGCGGGGCAGATGGCCATACATGCGGGCAAAGGTTTGGGCATTTTGACCTTCCTGGATATAGTCGATTTCTGCCAATAAGCGCCGGGTGAGTTCATCGACCACGGCGACCAGGTCACTGTGGATAAAAGGCAGAACGGTTTGATAGAGGGATGCCAGATGGCGGAGAATACGTAAATCCAGGCTGATGTGTGCTTGCAAACCGGTTCTTTGCACCTTGATGGCGACCCATTCACCGGTTTTTAATCGAGCTTTGTAGACCTGCCCCAGGGAGGCGGATGCCACAGGGGTGGAGTCTAGCTCTGTATAAATCTGTTCCCAGGGGTGACCCAGCTCAGCTTCAATCGTTTGAGCAGCGATGTCAAAGGAAAACGGAGGAACCTGGTCTTGCAGGTCTGCCAAAACTTGAGCATAGACGGGGGGCACCAAATCGGGACGGCAGGAAAGCAGTTGACCCAGTTTGATAAAGGTGGGACCCAGCTCAACCAAACTGGTTTTCAGGTGCTGGGCTCGCAGAGATTGGTTATCAGAGCGGCGACGAGTTAATACATCGATGCCAAAGGCAAGGCCAAATCCTGAAAAGGTCCTTGCAATCGTCAACAGGCGCTGCACAACTACCCTGGCTTCACGGAGAGGAAGCGCGGCAGGCGCTGTTGTCTCAGGTCTGAGGGAGATTACCATAGGCAGGTTTTGAGAACCTCAGCCAGCTGGTCTACATGGGGAGCACGCAGTAACGTCATATGCTTACCAGGTACAAAATTAACCTCGACCGTCTGACTCGAGAATGGCTGCCAGCCTAACGTGTGTTCTTGAGAGAGCTTTGCCAAAAGAGGATCCTGGGTCCGTAATAGCGTGATTTTTCCATCATAGAAGTCAGGCGTATAATTCGATAGAGCCTGGGCATTGGCTAAACAAATGGAGGCCAGTGGTCGAGTTGAACCTACCAGAGAAGATAGCCGAGCTATCCGGCGAGAGAGTTTAGGTAACACCTGAGATCGGTTAGTCAGGGAGGAGGACGTGGGGGGTTTAGTTTGCCATTGCAGTTTTATATAGCCAGACACATAGGGCCACACATCTGGTAGTAACTGCCCCAAGAGGAATTGTCCACCAGTAATCACCTGTCGGATAGAACTGACAGAGGGAGCCGGGGCATCGATCAAGATAAGGGGTTCAACCGTCTCCCCTGATTGTTGCAATTGTTTTGCCATTTCAAAGGCAATCATAGCCCCCATGGACCAACCGGTAATCCGATAGGGGCCTTGGGGTTGAATCGTTTTGATGGCGTCGATGTATGCAGTGGCCATCGCTTCAATCTCAGTCAACGGCGTTTCACCGGGGTTAAAGCCAAGGGATTGTAAGCCATAAACCGGTTGAGTTTTGCCGAGGTATTGAGCAAGTTCGAGATAGGGAAATACCACACCGGCATAGGGGTGAATACAGAAGAGTGGCAACCGTTCTCCCTGAGATTGAAGGGGGATTAGATTCGCGAGCTTGGGGACTGTCTGCTGGTCGGTAGTAATCACTACAGGGACAGAGTCGGCTGCGCATATCGTGTTGATTGCGGTCTCAAGGTCTGCGATTGTGGGCGATTCAAATAGAGTTCTCAGCGGTACCTCCACCTCAAAGGTCTCTCGCAAGCGGGCAACTAATTGAGTGGCCAAGAGGGAATGACCACCGAGTTCAAAGAAACTCGTATGAATGCCTATCTGC
Source organism: Cyanobacteria bacterium P01_C01_bin.118 (assembly GCA_039045805.1). Lineage (GTDB taxonomy): Bacteria > Cyanobacteriota > Cyanobacteriia > Phormidesmidales > Phormidesmidaceae > Leptothoe. The sequence continues at coordinate 34,172 of JBCCJR010000002.1, read as the reverse complement.
TCAACGGGCAAGGACAAGACTTGTGAGAACAGCTCCGCAATCAGGCGTTGACGCTCTGTCTGTTGAAGGGTGACGTCATTTGCTAGCCTTAACTCATGGATAGAAGCAGGCAAGGCGTTACGGTCCACTTTGCCGTTGGGCGTCAGCGGCATGGTTTCTAAGGCAACGATGACACTCGGCACCATGTAGTCAGGTAAGGCGTGTTTGAGATGGCGTCTTACCCTAGCAATATCGAGTTCACCAGAACTACTAACAACATAAGCCACCAGCTGCTTGTTGCCAGGTGTATCTTCGCGAGTAATAACCACACTTTGTTGCACCTGGTCATGACGATTGAGGACAGATTCAATCTCGCCTAGTTCAATGCGAAAACCCCGTATCTTGACTTGATGGTCAATACGACCGAGAAACTCAATATTGCCATCAGGTAGATAACGCCCTAGATCACCCGTCTTGTAAAGGCGACCCGATCCAAAAGGATTGTCAATAAATGTCTCTGCTGTCAAATCTGGACGATTTAGATAGCCTCTGGCTAGTCCGGCTCCACCAATATGCAGTTCGCCCGGAACACCAATAGGAACTATTTGTAAGAAATTGTCCAGTATATAAGTCTGTGTGTTGTGTATTGGACGACCAATAGATGATATCTGGGGTTTACCAGCTACATTAGCTATTTCTGAGGAATTGGAATTAGAAAAATAGGTTTCATAACAAGTTACATCTGCTGACACCTCAGACGAACCGTATAGATTTAGCAATAAACTGCCAGGCAAAGCACTACATAGCTGACGATATAAACTAACATCTAAAGCTTCCCCACTAGTGGACCAATACTTAAGATGCGGTAACTCTTTCTCAAGTTCAATACCGGTATCTAAGATACTTCTAAGTAGAGAGGGCACCAGTACAATTCGAGATACTTTCCGGGAATGAAGGAGCCTAATAAGGCTATAAACATCTTTAACCACTTCATTAGGAATAACTAAGGTTAGAATCCCTTGCAACAATCCTCCAAATAGTTCCCAAACTGAATCTACAAAGCTTAATGAAGTCTTTTGACAACAAACTTCTGCTGGTTGAAAGGGATACATGTTCCACATCCACTGCAGACGGTTAATAACCCCTTGGTGTAGGCCTTGAACGCCCTTTGGTATACCTGTGGAACCCGAGGTATAGATAACATAAGCCAAATTTTCGACATTTACCTCACTCAGAAGATTGTGTTTTGCCTTCAGAGCAATGGTTGACCAATCGCTATCCAAACAAATGAGATATCCTTCCGGTTCAAAGCTCTCAATCTTCTCTTGCAAAGTTTGCTGGGTGAGCAGTATCTTTACCTGAGCATCTGTGAGCATAAACTCTAGTCGTGCAGTGGGATAACTGGGGTCCAAAGGCACATAAGCCCCGCCTGCTTTGAGAATGCCAAGCAAGCCAACGACCATCTCAATGGAGCGCTCCACACATAGCCCCACCAACACTTCTGGACCTACACCCAGGTCTTGGAGATAATGCGCCAACTGATTGGCCCTGGCATTGAGTTCACCGTAGGTCAGCTGCTGGTCTTCAAAGACCACCGCAACAGCATCCGGTGTAAGCTCTACCTGAGCCTCAAACAGCTTATGAATGCACTGGTCTTGGGGATACTCAACAGCGGTATCATTCCACTCCACTAACAGCTGATAGCGCTCAGCATCGGTCAACATTGGCAACGTCGCCACTGGTTGCGATATATCCTCCACCATGGCGCTCAACAACTGCTCAAAATGCACCGCCATTCGAGCTATGGTATCCGCCTCAAACAGGTCACTGTTGTACTCCCAACTCGCCATCAGGCCCTGCTCTGTTTCCATCATCGAAAGCGTCACATCAAACTTGGCCGTGACGGTATCTGGGGTTAGGGAGGTTAGAGTAACTCCCGAGAGTTCCAGGGGAGCCATTGGTGCATTCTGCAGCACAAACATCACCTGGAACAATGGCGTATGGGCCAGGGTCCGTTCTGGCTGTAATGCTTCCACCACCCGCTCAAATGGCACATCCTGATGACTGTAGGCTCCCAAGGTCATCCGTCTGACCTTGGCGAATAGGTCACTAACCGTATCACTCTCTTCAAACTGGGTGCGCAACACCAGCGTATTGGCGAAAAAGCCAATCAACGATTCCAACTCAGCTTTCTGCCGATTGGCAATCGGAGAGCCCACTACAATATCGCTTTGATGACTGTAGCGATAGAGCAGCAGTTGAAACGCGGCCAATAAGGTCATAAACAGAGTTACCCCCTGCTGCTGGGCCAGACTCTGTACTTGCTCGGTTAAGCCCAGCGGCAGCGTGATGTGGTAGGTGCGCCCTCGGAAGGTTTGCACGGCAGGGCGGGGATGATCAGTCGGAAGGTCTAATAGGGCTGGAAGATTGGCCAACTTTTCTTGCCAATAGTTCAGCTGAGCTTCGAGAATCTCCCCCTGCAACCACTGTCGTTGCCACAGAGTGTAATCGACATATTGTATTACTTGACGGGGAAGTGGTGTGGGTTGTCCTTGGCGAAAGGCCTCATAAATACGACCTAATTCACGAATGAAGATAGCCATCGACCAACCATCACTGATGATGTGATGCATGGTCACAGACACCACTATGGCATCATCTGCAGCCAAGGTTAACAACTTGATCCTTAGTAATGGCCCTGTTTTCAAGTCAAAAGGCTCTTGGGCAACTTCGGTTAACCAATCCGAGAGGGTACCTGTAAAGGCAGAGGATTCAAGTACTTCTATAGGAATCTGCAAGGTGGGAGCAATGTACTGAACGGCACACCCATTGATAATGGGGAAAGTTGTGCGTAGGCTCTCGTGGCGACATACCAGTTCATCAATAGCCTGCTGCAAGGCAGGAATGTCTAGAAAACCCTCAATTCGAACTGCTCCAGGAATGTTATAAGTGGCAGCAGCACCTTCCAGTTGAGAGAGAAACCACATGCGTTCTTGAGCATAGGAAAGGGGCAGGGATGTCTGATCTCGTTCGATAGCCTCAATAGGCGGAATTGTTAATCTTGGTTTGGGCTTATTGGCTAGAACAGTATCGAGATCAGCAACCGTAGGTGATTCAAATAGAGTCTGTAGGACAACATCAGCCTCAAAGGTCTCGCGTAAACGTGAAACCAGTTGGGTTGCCAGCAAAGAGTGTCCTCCTAATTCAAAGAAACTGGTGTGGATGCCGATTTTCTCAGCTGGCAGGACAAGAACTTCAGCAAAGAGTTTGGCAATCAAGATTTGACGTTCTGTTTGCGGGGCAACAATGGGATAAGTTACAGCTTTTGAATGTTGTCCGTTCTGCAGTTGTTGTTTCAGCTTAATCCGCTGCACCTTCAATGTGGCAGTACGGGGGAGGTTTTCCACTAGGTGAACCTGCTGGATTTGTAGATGATACGGTAGCTCAGCAGAGCGCTGCCTGATTTCACTCTTAACTGGTTCCAAAGATGCATCATTCAGCAGCACAACCGCAGCATGGATTTCATCTTCCGTACCCTCGGGACGGGGCACCCCCACCACCGCCAATTCCTTGACATTTGCTAGCGCCTGGTAATGACTTTCGATCTGCTCTGGGGTTGCCTTTTTACCCCCTGCAGTCACAATCACTTCCTTACAGCGACCTGTGATATAAAGCACCCCTTGGTTGTCAATCCGACCCAAGTCGCCAGTATGGAACCAACCGTTTTGTAAACTTGCTGTAGTGGCTGCTTCATCTCGGAAATAGCCCTGCATCACATAGGGACTTCGAACCCATATCTCGCCAATACCGTCAGCATCGGGTTGGTGAATCATAAGTTCTGCGTCGTCGTCAGCCTGCCCCACTGCCCCCAAGCGAAATTTTTCAGGCAGAATGTTTGTAATGCCCCCCGTTGTTTCACTCAGACCATACCCCTCCAATACGTTCAGTCCCAGCCCCAATAGCATTTTATGTAGGTCAGCATCTAGCTTCGCACCGCCGGAGAAAACGGCCTTTAGCTGCCCACCTAATTTCTGATGGAGATTACGGAAGACCCACTTGCCCAGGTTCAGTTTCACCCCGCCGCGACAGATTAAATTCAGGCGGGTTAACCATTGAAATTGCTGCAACTGTCTTTGTTTTTGAGCCTGCTGTTGGGCCTCAAGACCAATGACCTTTAACAGCTGGGGTACAAGTAACGTGAACATCGGTTGATAGTGGGCAAAGTTGTCCCATAACTGTTGGGACGATTGAATATTAGTAAGTTGACAACAATGACCATTAGCTAGAAGATTTAGGGTACTAACCAATGTCGCAATGTGGTGGAGGGGCAAGACCAATAGCCACCGTTGATGGGCCATCTTAGTGTGGATTGTGGTTTTTCGGGTGGCTGCCATTTTGCGAAGGAGATGTTGATGGGTTAGCATCACTCCTTTTGGCTGTCCCGAGGTGCCTGAACTAAAGATAATAAGTGCCAAATTCGGGTCGGCATCTTGAAGGGGGCGAGTTTGGATATCCTGGGGGATTAAACTGCCTGCACAAAACCGCCAATCTTGATTGAGATTTAGTACTTGATAAGAGCAAAGTACGTCTACAGGTAACTTAGTTAGGCTTTTAGCGCTGACCAATAGGACGCAAGCATCGGTACGAGTAATCAAAGCCTGTAGATCGCGAATTGGCAACGTCGGATCTAGGGGGACCGCAGTTGCCTGGCAATGAAAAATTGCCAATAGGCTTAGTACCCACTCAATGGAATTCTCGCTGAGTAAGATAACGCGTTCGCCAGGGACAACGCCTTGGGCCTTTAAAATTTTGGCGACCTGGTTAACCCGCTCTGGTAGGTCCGGATAAGAGATCTCTAAGAGCCCCGTATTCCGTTGGCATAGCGCTAGCTCTGAACCATGGTCGAGGGCGCTCTGGCAAATGGCTTGGCTGACTGTGGTGAATTCTGTGATAGGCGTCAAAGAAGTGAGGTACATTGTCTTTCTCTTTACTCAGAACGGATTTAGCGGGCAGGTATGGAAAGCAAGTTTGTTAGATTTGTGGTGATATGAGCTGCGATCTCCTTTCGGGTTGAGAACTCCACGCCTCCTTCCAGAAAAACAGTGGGTTGATTTTGACTATCTCGTGTGAACCAACACATGAGTCTTGAATCTGCGACCGTTGAATTTACGAAGGATGGAATATAGCGAGAGTTTCTGAACAATACTACTTTAGGATCTACAAATGAAGGCAAGATATTGACAATTACTAGAGTATTGTTGCCACCTACATTCTTGAGCACTCTTCGTAAGATACCGCCAGCAGTGAATTCTGCAAAGGCCTGACCGAGTGGATGTCCTAAACATTGAGCCTTCTGCTGTAGACCAGAGAGATTGGCCAGTGCGCCTGGAACCCAACGCCAACCCACTGGAATATGGCTTTGCTGCATTAACCAGAACTTAATGAAATCAGGAACTTGTTGATGGGGCTGGGTGATCTTGATTTCGTGTTTTACTACATCTAATAAGTGGTCAATTTCAGGCATAATTTGGCGTAAAACGATGAAATCATTTCGAAAGAAAGGCCCAAATATTTCTGTTGTTTCCTGAGTCCTGTCGTGTGTAGGCACCCCAACTGTAAGTGCGGACTGATTGGTAACATTTGCAATAGCACTGGCGGTGGCAGCAATGATGGTGGCTTTTAGCTCTATAGCGCCCTTATATTGAAGTTGCAGCTGAGTAAGTATTTCCTGGGGAATAGGTTGGCTAGCTCTGCCCTCTAGTTGAACTGGGCGAAGTGGAGGAACCTTAAGGAGGGGCGTTTTTTTCAGATAGCCTCGCCAAAATTTAATATTTGAAGCATTTGTCCAGCCTGTCAGAGCAGAGCCATAGTAAGACTTGGGTTCCGTCAATGATTCTCCCGAGAGCATTACATCAAGTTCTCTCATTAAGATTGCCATGCTATACGCGTCAGTGGCAATATGGTCAACTACAATCCACAACTCCCGATCATTCTGATTAATTTGACTCACTTGAAAACGTATGAGGGGACCACATGCGCGATCAAAAGGGACACGGGTAAAGTCCTTAAAGTGACTTTGAATGTCTGCTTCTTTTAGGTGAGGGGAGTATCGAACGACAGGTACAGTAATACCAGGCAAAACACTTCGACCTTTTGTCTGGAGCTGATTTGAACCCAGGAGGGTGGTGAGGGTGTCATATCGCTCAATAATGCGTTTGCAAGCATCAAATATGCTATCTATAGCGATCTCTACATTCAAACGCAAGCGTACTTCTAAAGTTGAATTTGAATTTGAAGTGTCTGTACCGTAACAGAAAAGGAGTTGGGAGGGATTAAGTGGATAGGAATGAATGCTAGTTTGAACATTACTGTTATTATCTACCTTGCCCTCAGTTGTTTCTGCTAGGGTTGATTCTGGGTTGGCTAAGGCAAATGATTGATCATGTATTGAGGAGATCGACTCGGGCCGAGGTGGCTGTTGAGATGGCGGAGCTTGGTCTGGTGGAGGTGTCTGGGTGTTCGGTTGCTCCGTAGTCAGGCTTTGCCACAGCAATTGGCTTAAATCATCAATGGTCATTGACTTCACTAATTTGATAATGGGGACATCCACCTGCATGACCTTTAGCAACCAATTACGCAGTTCTATGGTCATAAGCGAATCCAGACCATAAAGCTCTAACGGTTGACTGGGATCCAAGTCCCCAATACTGACGAGCCCCAACATCTTGGCGACACCACTGACCAGACGGTCTTGCAACATCACCTGAGCCTGACTGGCAGAGGCCGTGAGCAGTTGTTGCCTGAAATCTATTTCTTCTGTTGAAGATTTTTCTGCTTGGATCTGATTCTGCTGAAGAGTATTGAGAGATTCTGAGTGACCCAAAGCATCCAATGGTGAAGGCTGGTCGGCTGCGGTGATTAACACCTCGAAATAGTTCGGCGGGTTCTCTCCACTAAACCGTTGTTGAAAGGCTCGCCAATCCATCGGGAAGATGCCAAGTTGGGGCAAATCAGATGACAAAATCTGTTGGAGCTGTGCCAATCCTTCCTCCGGTGACAGCATCTGGATTTGTTGCCAGTCACGGCGCTGGGTACGAATTTCTCCAGCCATTCCTGTCCCTGACCAAGCGCCCCAATTAATGCTGATTCCCGGTAGACCAATTTGGTGGCGATAGTGGGCCATACTGTCTAGAAAGGCGTTGGCAGCAGCGTAGGGTCCTCGGGCTGCTGGCCCCAAAACGGATGTGACTGACGAAAACAGAATAAAGTAATCCAGCGGCTCATCAAAAGCCAATCGATGCAGGTTCCAAGTTCCCCAAACCTTGGCGGCTAGGCCGTTGCGAAAGCGCTCCTGGGTTTGATTCATTAATAGACCATCTTCCAAGACGCCTGCGGCATGAAAGATCCCTCGCAACGGGGGCAGATCTTGTGTTGCTCGCTGTAGCGCCTCTGAGAGACTGACAAAGTCAGATACATCCGCTTGGGCGATCGCAACCTTTACACCTTGCTGTTCCAGCTGCTGAATAGTATTTTTAGTCTCTGTGCCAATATTTTCCGTCTGCAATTGAGCTGGACCACGCCGACTTAACAGCAGAATGTGACGAGCACCCTGCTCCGCCAGCCAAGTGGCCAGTTTAATGCCAATGCCGCCAAGGCCTCCAGTAATCAGATAGGTGCCTTCTGGCCTAATTTGGGTTGGTCTGTCTAGGTGTCGGAAGGTCAGTACTAGTTTGCCAATGTGGCTAGCCTTTTGCATGAAGCGGAACACCGCTGGGGCTTGTTGAATAGGGAAGGCTCGGTATGCAATCACCTGAAGTTCCTGCCTAGTGAATAGCGCCATCAGCTCTTGGAGCATCATCTGGATCAGCGGTGGTTCTTGATCCCTATAGTCCCCTAAATAATAGGGAATATAGTGCAGAGACGGATTAATCTCAGCCACTGCCTCAGGGGTCCAAATGTCTGCTGTACCCAATTCAATAAATCGTCCCCCAGCTCGGAGGATGGATAAGCCTTTGGTAATAAATTCTCCAGTTAATGAGTTCAGTACTACATCGATACCCTCGCCGTGGGTTAAGGTTTGAATCCTTTCTGCAAAGTCAGTGGTTCGGGAGTCCATGATATGGGGCACACCCAGGGTATGTAACAATGCTCGTTTTTCTTCAGAACCAGCGGTGGCAAACACCTCTACCCCCAATCGTTGGGCCAATTGAATGGCAGCAAGCCCCACGCCACCAGTGCCTGCATGAATCAACACCCGTTCTCCTGACTTCAGTTTCGCCAGATGATAGAGCGTTTGATAAGCCGTTAAAAACGTCATGGGAATTGCAGCGCCTTCCTCAAAAGTCAGGCAGTCGGGCAGTTCTATCACCCATTCCTGTTTGGCAATAATATGCTGGCTCAAGCTACCCGGTGCTACGCCCAAGACCCGTTGGCCCACCTGGACTGATTCAACCCCTGGACCGACTCGCACGACCCAACCTGCAAATTCTCCACCCAAGGGGACAGGTTTGCCCTTATAGGCTCCTAATGCATTTAAAACATCTTTAAAATTAAGTCCCGCAGCAATGACTTGCACTTGCACTTCCCCTGGCCCAGGTTCTCTAGGATCTTGAGGGAATAAGCGAAGGCTGCTGAGCAGACCTCGTTTGGGAATTTCCAACCGTAGGGACTTAAATTTAGGCGGCAGTAGTAATGCTTCCTTCTTCTGAGCCTGTTCCATTTGATCAATTCGAATCAAGCGAGGTACCCAACGTTTTCCAGCTCGATAGGCAACTTCTTCCTCACCATCACTTTGGAGTAGTTCCAACGACAATAAACGACTCGTATTAGGCAAATCCCAGGGATCGAGATCAATTTGGTGACAATGTAGTTCTGGGTGCTCGGAGCGAATTACTCTCCCCAGGCCCAGTAATGGTGTCCCAGCCATATCCAACGGGCGAGGATGGGCACTGATATCTTGACTGCCACAAGTGATTAACCAGAGGTGACAAGATGGGGCTTGGACATCTGCCGCTGCTGTTTGAACCAGGTGGAGAAGACCGGCACAGGCCAAGGTTGTTTGTTGCTCCAGAGACTGGGGCGTCAAATTTAGAGCTGAGGGAGGCGTCAAATTTCCCAGGTAAATAATCTGCTGGACGGGAGCATTTAGTTGTGCCCACAACTGTTGAAAGTCTGATGGAGAAGAGGAATCAACGTGGTAAAGTGCATCAGATTTTTTCTCAAAGTCCTTTGCTAAAATCACCTGTACCGAAGACTCAAAGTATTCAAGTAAAGGTCTCAGAATAGTTTTGGCGAGGCTTTCAGCATTTTCAGGAAATACCAGTAGGGTCAATCCAGAAAGTATTGAAGAGTTTATTGATGAGTTGCGGTTGCTTGAATTGGATTTTTGTTGCCATCGGGTTTGATACCCTAATTGCGTTAGTGAAGTTGGCTGCCGGTTGGAAGTTGTTTGGCTGAGGGTTGCACGGTGAAGCCCAGAAATTTCAGCAATCAGGTTTCCTTGTTCGTTGTAAATCTTGAAATCGACAGGAATAGTTGTTTCAGCCGAATCAACCTGTGAGTTGCGATACGCGTGGCACCAGATCATGTCACTCGGGCGGTGGTAAACAGTGATGTGCTCAATGTAGTAGGGGACTTTAGCGACGGTCTGGGTATTGCTACTATCAGCCAGACGAGAGGTTTGAAAACAGCAGTCTAAAAGGACTGGATGAAAATGATATTGATAACTATTGGCCATTAATTCAGCGGGTAACTGAATCTTGGCAAGTGCCTCATTCGTTTCTTTTGTGACCCATAACTCTTGGATCCCTCGAAAAGCGGGACCATAGGCTAGATTTGTCTGGGCCAATTGCTGATAGTAGTCTGTCAGAGATAAGCGGTCACTCATGCGTTGCCTGGTGTTGGCAAAGTCAGAGATAGGATCTTGCTCTTTGGAGGGTAAAGGTTGTAAGCTGCCGACAGCGTGGAGTATCCATTGGGGGGTTGCCTGACTGGACTCCGAACTCGCAATCTCAACGCGGAGGTTGTCCTGTCTGTCGCCATCTTTGTCGCCATCTTTATTGAATTTCCCATTGCCGTTAAGCAATACTTGCACTTGTTGAGGCGCGTCTGGATACAGGCGTAATGCTCGGGAGATATGCAAATCACGAATGACAAGGGGGCCTGGACCATAGAATTCTTGACCGGCAGCCAGGATTTGCTCTACATAACCAGTCCCTGGGAAAATCACCGATCCATTGACTTGGTGGTCATTTAGAAAGGCTGGAGATTTGGCATTTAAAGCGGTTTCAAAGATCGTGAGTCTCTTGAGGTTGATATCAGTGCGATCGCCCAAGAGTGGGTGAATTCCTGGGGTATGCCCGAGCGTCTGCTGGACAGCATTAGCTGTTATTCCAGATGCAGAGGGATATGCCTCTGGCCAACATCGCTGTCGCTGAAACGGATAAGTTGGCAGATCAACTTTTTGGGGGGTAAAGCCCTGGTAAAATTGCTCAAAATCAACATTGATACCTTGGCCATAGACCTTGGCTAAGCTTTCTAAAATTACCTGACAATCGTCATAATCCGAACGCAGAGATATTGGCCAAATGGCTGGATAGTCCGGTAAATTACGCTGCCCCAAACTGGTTAGGGTGGGGTGGGGTCCCAATTCAATAAACAGGTTTATGTTTGCTTTTACCAGAGACTGCAGAGATGCTGCAAATTCTACAGGGCAACGGGTATGGTTAAGCCAATACTCTGGTCGAGCAATCTCAGAGTCTCGGATCGGCGCTCCGTTGACGTTAGAGACCAACGGAATTTGCAACGTCCCAAATTCAATTTGCCTTAATTTCTCAGCCAGGGGCGTTAACATGGGCTCAACCAATGAGGAATGAAAGGCATGGGAGACGGGCAATCGGTGAGTTTTGATCTCCTGTGCCTCTAAAATTTCCAATACCTGAGCCAGGGTTTCTTGCGCTCCAGACAACACCGTTTGATCGGGCGCATTGGCTGCTGCCACAGAAAGGGATTCTGGAAAAGGATCAATCAAGCTTTGGATTTCGTTGACGCTAGCCGCAACAGCTGCCATTCCGCCCGTCATCGGCAACTGTTGCATTAATTTGCCGCGAGTGGCGATCAGTTCCAGCCCGTCTTCTAAACTCCACAATCCAGCCACACAAGCGGCCACATATTCTCCAACACTGTGTCCTAAAACAACATCGGGCTGGATACCCCAGGATTGCCATAGTTGGAATAGGGAATATTCAAGGGCAAACAGGGCAGGTTGGGTAATTTCTGTTTGGTTAAGGCGGTTGGAGTCATTTTCGTCGTAGATAAGATGAACGAGTGAGAAGCCCAAATGCTTCTGCAGCAGACGACTACAATGGTCAAGCGATTTCCGAAACACGGGAAAAGCATGATAGAGTTCCTTTCCCATATGGGGGTATTGAGACCCCTGTCCCGTAAATAGAAAGGCAATTTTGGGTTGTTTATGGGACGTTAAACTAGCTTGAACTTGAGCGGTGTCTGTGGAGAGAAACTCTTCTAACTGCTGCTGGACTTCATCCTTGGTAGTGCCTGTAAACCCTTGGCGATAGCTAAAATGGTTGCGACCCACATTGGCGGTATAACAAATATCTGCTAGTGGTTCTGACGTGTGGGCAAGGTAGTCTCGATATTGGGTTGCCTGGGCAGTCAGAGCTTGCCTGTTAGTTGCGGATAGACACAGCAGGTGATTTGGCATTACTGGTGTTGAAGGCTTAGCTTGGGTTGGTGCTTCTGACAACACCACATGGGCATTGGTCCCGCTAAACCCAAAGGAATTGATGGCAGCACATCGCTGCTGGCCTGTTGCTTTCCAAGGCCGCAGGGTAGTTGGAATCACCATGCTGTCATCTTCATCAACGGCGATCTGTGGATTTAGTTGTTGGAAATGGAGATGGGCAGGAATCTGTTGATGCTGCAGAGATAAAATCACCTTGATTAGTGAAGCTACACCAGAGGCTGGTTCTAGATGACCAATATTTGTTTTTACAGAGCCCACGGGTAAAGGCTGCCTGGTAGATGATTTATGGGGTTGTCCCAAGGTCTGCCGGATAGAAGCGAACTCTACCGGATCGCCTACTGGTGTGCCCGTTCCATGGGCCTCAACATAGCTGATATCTTTAGGCTGTAAGCCACTCTCTGCGAGTACCTTCCGCACTAGGCTAGCTTGGGCATTACTATCGGGGGCAGTCAAACTGTTGTTGTTGCCGTCCTGATTAACCCCAGAGCCCTGCACAACAGCCAGTACTTTATCGCCATCCTGGATTGCATTTCGTAGACGTTTTGCAATCAAGACGCCACAGCCTTCGGCCCGAACAAATCCATTGGCACGAGCATCAAAAGCCTTGCAGCGACCATCGGGGGATTGCGTCCCCAGTTTGGAGGCGAGAATAAAAATAGTAGGATCGAGGATGACATTCACCCCCCCCACCAATGCCAGATCAGATTCACGACTTTTCAGAGACTGGCAGGCAAGGTGCAGGGCAACGAGGGAAGAGGAACAAGCCGTGTCAACCACAAGGGCAGGCCCCTGAAAATCGAAGCAATAGGAGATTCTACCTGCCAGCAGGCTGGGTCGACAGCCCGTGTAGGTGTAGCCTTGGAATGAATCTCGGAGATTAATACTGGTTCGCCGCTTATGAAAATCACTGCTGCTGGCTGCTAAAAACACGCCTGCTTGGGTTCCCCTCAGACTATCTGGTGCTATTCCAGCCGACTCCAGGGCTTCCCAACTTACTTCCAGGAATAGTCGCTGTTGAGGGTCGAGCTCAGCTGCTTCACGAGGATTAATATGGAAAAAGAGTGGATCAAACAGATCGATGCCGGATAAAAATCCTCCCCAACGGGTAATCGACTTACCTGGAGCGGCTGAATCAGGATGATAGAACTGGTTTATATCCCATCGATCTGGTGGAACCTCAGTAATGGCATCCACCTGGTCATGGAGCAGTTGCCAAAATTTAGCGGGAGAGTCTGCTCCTCCCGGAAAGCGACACCCCATACCTACGATTGCGATCGCATCTAAGGTCTTATCATCTAAGGTCTTATCATCTAAGGTCTCATGATCAAAAGGAAAATCTGGCATTGCTGAAGTTGACATTAGTGATTATCCTCTCCAAAGTTTGCTTTGTGGATTGCCAAAGTTTTGATGCATTCAGGTAATTAGTGAGGCTTTGTTGCATAATGATTTCGATTGTTTCCCGTCTCTCATCCCAGGTTTCGGGTAAACGGTGATTTACTCACCCAAGACATAGCTATCCGGCATGCCTAGATGTGTCATCCGATTCAGGGCAGCACAAGCCAACAGAAGCTCTACTGCTTGGTTGTCAAATGTACGACGAGAGCAGGTATCGCCAAATATCGTCTTGAACCGAAACATCATCGTTTCAGCCAATGAACGACGGTGATAGCCACTCTCTTTCTTCCACTCTGCTCGGCCCACCTCATCTATCCGGGTGAGATTCTGATTACGGGCATGGGTTTCGCCCTCCTTTTCCCAATACTGCGCATCCTCGCGGGGAGGAATATTCGCCTTAGCCGCACGTTCCTCTATTTGGTTGTAGCACTTACGTTTGTCATAGGCTCCATCGGCTGAGACGGTCTCAATCGGGTCATCTATTGCCTCCAACACATCTTCAAACGCTTCGTCATCACTGACATTATTGGTGCTGACGACTGCGGCCAATATCTCTCCCGTCGATTCATCTACCCCTAAATGAAGCTTACGCCACGTCCGACGCTTGCCCACACCATGCTGACGCACTTTCCATTCCCCTTCCCCATAGACCTTGATACCCGTCGAGTCCACCACCACATAACGACCTCCACTGCCTTCCACCACAGGCAAGCGTACGGTCAACTTCCGCAATCGGCGCGATACCGTCGAATGGTCCGGCACACTCAACTCTAGGCCCATCAATTGAAACAGCGATTCGACAAACCCTTCCGTTTGACGACCTCGCAATCCCATCACTGAGCCTAAGGTACTCATCGTGGCTATCGCCATATCGCTGTAGGTGCGGGGGGCACCGCGTTTCCCTGTCTTCGACTCATTCAGCCAGGTAGACACCACCTCATCGTCTACCCAGAAGGTCAAGCTGCCACGCTGTTTGAGCGCTGCGTCGTACTCCTTCCAGTTACGAATGCGATACTGCTGCTTCTCTGACTGCTCTGACATCGGGATAATAGCTACGGGGGCAGGAAGAACATCATCAATTTAACGCACCTTATCCGGCTTGTTTATGCAACAACGCCAATTAGTGATATAAAAATCACTGCATAAGTGATGTCAAAAATCTAGACTCTAAAAAACCAATAAAGACTACCCCGACGGGATAACCTGCAACTTGCCATCCAAATACTCTAGTCGGCAAATATATCGTTGAATCTTTCCACTTGTTGTTAGGGGTATACTACCGGGCCTAACTAAAACAACATCATCCACACGGAGCTGATGTTGGGCAGTGACCTGCTCTTTCACCTGAGCCGTCACTGTCTCCACATCCAGGGTTCGCCAATAAACCCGTTCTACTTCTTGAATAATGATCAATCGATTTTGACCATTTTGGTCAACGCCAAAGGCCGCACCTCGATTTGGCCTTAGTGCGGCATGGCACTGCTGGACCGTTTTCTCAATATCCTGAGGGTAGTGATTTTTACCGCGAATAATCAGCATATCTCGAAGCCGCCCAGTGATAAATAATTCATTCATGTCATCGACAAACCCCAGATCACCAGTTCTCAAATACAGGGGGGATGACTCTTCTGGCCAGGTTCCCCAGCAATCTTGTTCAGCTATTGATTGATGCCAATAGCCCTGGGTCACACTGGCTCCCCGCACCCAAATTTCTCCAATTTCTCCAGAAACACAGGCTTTTGTGCTCTGACGATTTACAATCACCATTTCCATTCCATCAACAATGTGTCCACAACCGACAAGAGCCTGTGCGTCCTCTTCTTCTGCGGCACAGTAAATAACCCGATCATTGGCCATTGCTTGAGTCTTGACCCATTTTACAGTTGGGGGCTGAGTTGGATGACTCCCCGTAATCATCAATGTTGTTTCCGCCATGCCGTAACAGGGGTAAAACGCTTCTCGACGAAATCCACAGACCTCGAACTTAGCGCTAAATTGCTCCAGTGTCTTTGCCTGAATTGGCTCGGCCCCGATAAAAGCGACCTGCCAACAACTTAAATCTAAATCTTGCAGCTGCTCAGGTTTAATTTTTTGCACACACAGGTCATAGGCAAAGTTAGGACCACCATTGGTTGTGCCCTGACAGGTAGCAATTGCCCTCAACCAACGAATCGGTTTTTGCAAAAAAGCAGCGGGAGGCATTAAAGCCACTGGAAAGCCTGCAAATAGAGGCTGAAGAATCCCACCGATCAATCCCATGTCGTGATGGGGCGGCAACCAAATTACGCCCTGACTTTTGGGGGTATGGTTAAAACTCTCCTGAATCTGATGCAGATTGTGATATAGATTGCCATGACTAATCTTGACTCCCTTAGGGCTACTGGTTGAACCTGAGGTATATTGCAAGAAGGCTAACGTATCAGTTGTTACCGAAATGGGTTCCCAATCATTTGGTTTATCGCCTGGGTTCGGATCAAGGGTTAAACAGAGTACATCCTCCAAGTCTAACTTCTGAGACTCTGCTTGCAAGGGACCTAACAACTCTGATGTGGTAAAGACCACACCAGGCTGTGCATCCTGAATAATGGCTCTAATTCTGGCTAAATGTTGATTGCGGCGAGGTGGGTACCCTAGAACTGCTATCACTCCTGCATAGAGACAGCCAAATAAAGCAACAATGAGCTCTAACCCCGATGGATAAAGCAACATTGCCCGCTCTCCTGGCTGCACGCCGTTTGCCTTCAACTGAAAGGCTGTTGCCTGAGCACGAAGATAAAGTTCGCGGTAACTGAGGCTTTCAGTTTCTTTTTCTCCATTTGCCAAGAATCGATAGGCTACCTGCTCTGCCTGCTCTGTTGCACGCCAATAAAGCATTTCTAACAAATTCGAGACCGTTGAGGGCGCGGTATACGGATGATATTTTGCTTGAAGAGTTTCCACAGTAAGGTCTTGCAAAATAATAGCTTTAGCAAAATGCAGTTGTTATCTTGACCACATTTTCAAGGGAATTTACCCCTGAAAATAAAGATTCTCCATAGTCAATGCGAGCGGAAATCGCTATAGGTAGTTTTATTAAGCATGTTCCAATAATTAATTTCTCGGATCTGTGCAATTTTACGCCTGTGCAATTTTACGCATGAACCCTTGATAATGGGGCTTTTTAGCTCTGCGCAAGGAACGTTTAACTAAATATAGACCCTTTGTAGCATTTTCGAAGAAGTTCTTAAACTTTATATTTAAATAGCTCGGTGCGACGCAACACCGACTATCGGATAGTAATTTCAGCGCAATATTTCGGCATGGTTTATTTTAGGGATAAAGATTTGGCGCGATTAGGTAGCTTTAAAGAGAGCCCTACAACTATTTTTTTGGTACACTTGCCCAAAGAGTAAATTTTCTAGAGCGTACATCTCATCACTAATGTAAAAGCCAAGAAAAGATTATTAAAAACTCTTTCTCAAAAATGCCACAATTCTGATTGCGATCTAGCCTATAAAAAGCCTCGCTTTAGCAATATTTTATCGATAAACCATACCTAGTGAAGCGTCAAGACTAAGAATTTGGATTTAGTAGGACACGGAGAATATGGGAAACGAAGCCATGAAGAGACTGAGCAATAGACGATCCCCATGTCTCTAACTCCTCGTGACTCCGCGTCAACCCTACCCCAAAATTTAGGTTTGACAGACCACTAGGAGCATCAGCGCCAAGAGTTAGCATCGCTAAGGAAAATCACTTTCAAGGAGAATTGTTATGAAATCTCAACTTTCTAACCATCAGCATGATACTGAAACCCTTCAAGATCCAGTTAGTGAACTGTATCAGAAAACTTTCGGAGATTTACAGCATTTAGACACTGAGGCATTTCTTGAGTCTTATCATGAGTCAATGACTAAAATCCCTCCACTATCCTCATTTCCCTGGCATAAGATCCTTAAGCTTAAAGGTACTATGGCTCTTTTTCGCCTAGATAAATTATGGAAACGTGTTCAAGGGAAATCAGCCGTAACCTTTGTTGAATACTTGAAGAAGCTTCAAACTACTGTTCGACCGACTAAGTTAACGACGTATCAAGAGGGGCAACAAACATCCCTTACAGACACCGAGATCGAATTCTTTTCAAGCTATGGTCTCCTGCCAGCAAGAGAAATTAATATTGTAAACAATAGACAATTAGGTCCAATGACTGAGACTGTCAATAATTTTTGTTTGCCATTAAAGGGAAAATCGATCCCACATCTACATTTCTTGGATGAAAAAATACTGGATTTAATATTTGATCCCAATATTCTAGATACGGTCCGTGGGCTGTTGGGAGATGACTTGGCTGTCAGCAATGTTACTGCATTTTACAAACCACCTAATACAGGTGTAACAACTCAGTGGCACAGTGCTACGCCCGGAGCTTTTGCTGGAAAATATCGGCCACAGGATCGTCATCATGCGAACCAGGTTACAGTTTGGGTTGCCTTAACTGACGCAAAGCTTGACAATGGCTGCATGTTAATGGCCCCTCGCTCCTTTATAGCCGATGTTTTTGAGGAGTTTTTTGTAGCTATGAGAATGTACAACACGGATAAGACGTTTTTCGATATTCCGGCAGACTGGATGAATGGATTGCTGCGCTGCGATCTAAAGTACGACGTGAAAAATATGATTCATCTAGATCCAAATATATACTTTGAAGATGTTCAACAGGTTTACAGTTTGGGCTTTAGCCAACAAAGCTCATTTTTCCCAGATACGGTCAGAGCAAATAATTTACATTCTGTTGCCCTGCCTGCAGAGTCAGGAGAATTTTACGTGTTTACCTCTAAAAATACCCATTGCGCTTTACCGAATATCTCAACACGTCCTCGCTGTGCGGTTTCGATCCGCTATCTGCGCACAAAGAACTTGGTGGATGTTCTGAAAGCCCATGACGCGCCTCACTATCCGACGCTTAAGGATGAGCCTTTCGGAAAGATATTTAAAACCTTAAGACTTCATGAGCGACAACGGAACGCTCTCATATCCGTTTCTGGAAATATTCCTGAGCATTTGGCTGAGCACTTTATTGATGCTGATACTGTGCGCAATGCAATACGGCAAACAAAGGGCTAGGGGATACTTACAATCAATGGGGAGAAGGTGGGTGAATTAATCTTCGCAGTTCGGATTCACCCACCTTCTCCCCACAAATCTAACGGCTAGCTCTAAACCTCAACAAAATCGAAGATTTTTATCTCAATCTCATGCATTTAAAGTCGGCTTTAACGAGCCCAATTCTATATCAACTAGATTTAGCCAATGGCCTTACTCTAATGGGCCTAATGCTTGATTTTTTGTGTGTCATCTTAGCCATCAATGAAATATATTATTTGGCTATTATTTGCTTGATTGGCGTAGGGTTGATTGACTTATTTGATGGTTTGGTGGCCCGAAAGATTAAGCGAAATCAGCTGCAGGCTTCGGCGGGTAAGCAACTCGATAGTCTGATCGATCTTTGCTCATTTGGATTCACCCCGGCCATTTTTGCCTACTGCTATGGAGGACAAGATCCCTTGTCTATAGTGGTACTCATACTTTATATCAGTGCTAATGCCTTACGCCTTGCCTACTTCAATAATGCAGGTTTGACGGCAACAGGAGACCAAGAATACTTTACTGGCTTACCCGTTACCTATGCGGCGCTGTTTATTCCGTTAATATTCACGTTTAGCCTCATCCTACCAAAAGATCAAACGAGTTTAATTCTCATCATTACTTATTTACTTTTGGCGTTGGCCATGGTGATAAACTTCAAAATGCCTAAGTTAAAAGGTATTTGGTATGGCGTCTTTACTCTCGGGGCAATTGCCTTAGCGGGATTTCATATTATGGCATTTTTATTGGAAATCGAGATAAAAGGATATCTTTCAGCTAATGGTTGCCTCTAAAAAGAATAAGGAAGAAATCTATTATCGAGATCGCCAAACTGGTAAAATCTTGACTGAGAAAGTTCTGCTAAAAAATGCCATGCGGTGGTTTCATGGTACTGTTATCGGCTCAATTGTCTTTAATGTTTTATTAAATCATCGTTTCTTTGGCTGGCTCTATGGCAAAGTTCAAAACTTACCCAGCAGCCGCAATAAGATTAATCAGCTAGTTGAGCACTATCCAATCGATCTTAAAGAAATTGAATATCCCCTCAGCCATTATCAAAACTACAATGCCTTTTTTTCCCGCCGCTTAAAGCCTGATGCTCGAACATTTTCTCAAGATGAATATGTCTTATGTTCTCCTGGCGATGGCAAGATTCGAGTCTACCCTTGGCTGACAGAGGAGACTAGAATCTCCGTTAAGGGGGCTAACATTACCATTGGTTCTCTCTTAAATTCTGACACTGAAGCTCAAGCCTATCGAAATGGTTCAGCCCTTATTCTACGCCTATCTCCCCACGACTATCATCGATTCCATTTTCCTGATGGAGGAAAAGCTGAGCAGGCCCGATATATCAAAGGAAAATATTATTCCGTCAACCCCATCGCCCTCGCTCAAATATCTAATTTATATTGCCGGAATAAGCGAGCTGTTACTAAATTTTATTCTAATAATTTTGGGCAAATATCCTATATCGAGGTTGGAGCTATTACAGTTGGAGATATTGTTCAAACCTATAATCCAGGGCCCGTTAATAAAGGCCAAGAGAAGGGGTTTTTTCAATGTGGTGGTTCCACCTTGATACTTTTATTTGAGCCAGGAAAAATCACCTTCGATCAAGATTTAATCCAAGATTCACATCAAAATCTAGAGGTGCGGGTTTTAACCGGCATGCGGCTGGGCATCAAGGTGCTTAAAAGCATGCCCTCTTGCTTTTAAGGTCTCCAGGCAACTTGTAAACAGCGTATATTCTTTTCGATATTCAAGTTTATTTTTCTGTTTCTAAAGAGCCTAATAGGCAGTCCAATTCAAGGAGAGGTTAAACTACAGTGAACCAATCAAAATTAGTTGAAAAAGAGAATTCTAAAGCTGATCTTATAGGGCAGAAAATAGACCAGAACGATATAGACGATCAAAGTAGCAACGATCAAAGTAGTGAATTACCTACAGCTGAATTCATTAAGGCTTGGTTGATTGACCATCTATCTAAAACTCTTGAAATTGCCCCTGAAAAGATTGATGAGACAACTGTATTAGACCGGTATGGATTAGATTCTTTAGCTGCAACTGTCCTGACTGGCGACTTGGCAGATTGGTTAGGTTTTGATGTAGAATTTACTCTGTTTTACGACTATCCAACGATCTCTGCTGTAGCCACCTATCTAGAAGAGAATTTGAAAGCAGAAAATCAGGTGGACACCACTGAAATCAGTCAGTCCCATAGCCCAATCAACCTGAGTAAAGAAGTTGTTCTAGATCCAGAGCTCACCTACGGTGAGCGAAAGTATTTATTGCCTAAAGAGACTCAAACTATTTTCCTAACGGGCAGCACTGGATTTTTAGGCGCATTTTTATTGGCCAAATTATTAAAACAAACCCAGGCGGAGATTTACTGTTTAGTTAGGGCAGAAAATCTGGACTCTGGTCACCATAGAATTCGAGAAAATTTGACTTTCTATCGACTGTGGGAAATAGAGTTTTCTCATCGAGTAAAGCCTATTTTAGGGGATTTGGCTCAAACTAATTTTGGTTTATCTGCGGATCAATTTCAGAGTCTAGCAGAACATGTTGAAGTCATTTATCATGGTGGCGCTTTACTTAATTATATCTATTCCTACGAACAACTAAAACCCATCAACGTAATCGGCACCCAGGAAGTTTTACGGCTGGCCAGCATCGGCCTACCCAAGCTCCTCCATTACATTTCATCTACAGCAGTATTTGACTATCATCGGATAGCGTATGGGCAGCCCAGGGTTAATGAGCGAACCTCGCTGAACTGTACAGAAGGAATGTATCTGGGTTACTCCCAAAGTAAATGGGTGGCCGAAAAATTAGTACATATTGCCATGGAACGAGGGCTAATTGCCCATATCTACAGACCAGGCTTTATTGGTGGCCATAGTCAAACGGGCATTGTTAATCATCAAGACATTATCTGGCGTCTTATTAATGGCTCAATCCAAATGGGGTGCATCCCTGAGATGGACATGGAGTTAACGGTGAATCCGATTGACCAAGTCAGCCAGAATATTGTGGCGTTATCTCGCCACAATTGGCCCAGCAGCGAAATTTTTCATCTCACTCCTCCTCCCCATTTGTCTTGGAATAATCTTGGCCACTTGATCCAAGACTATGGTTATCCCATCCAGTCACTGCCCTTAGAACAATGGCTGGGTCGGCTGGAACAAATTGCCATATCTGAGGCTACTAACCCCCTATACCCGTTACTTCCATTTTTCTTAAAGCGTTGGTCTTTCGAGCAATTAACAATGTTGGAGCTAATGCAGCTCAGAAAGTCTCCCCAAATTGATTGCCAAGAAACTTTAAATAAGTTGGATCAAATTACTCAATCCAATCCAACCTATCCAACTGGCAGAGACCTATGGCACGCTCACTTTGACTATTTAATTAATCAAGGGGTTTTAAGTCGGCCTAATTCTAAAGTTTAAAGCCCCAACAAGGATCATGGGAGCAAATTGAATTAAATTCAACTTAAGGAATGGTTAGGCGAGATGACTAGAAATGACAAATAAAATAAACTTGTCAACTAATGTTTATAATTGGTGGTCAAAGAAATCACTCTCTGCTCAATCAAAACAAATCACACAAACTATGATTTGGCTAGGGGGCAACGCAATTTACAAATATTGGTTTAATCTTGAATGCCAAGGCTTAGAAAACCTGCCCAAAGGCGAAGGCTATATTATTGCCGCCAACCATAACAGTCATCTTGATGGTCCTGCTATTGTGGCTGCCCATGGACATTATATGCAGCGGCGAGTCTACAGCTTAGCAGCCAAAGATTACTTTTTTAATCAGTCGGCTAAGGCCTGGATTTGTTATCATATTTTGAATATGATTCCATTTAATCGACGGGGTAAGTTCCTAGATTGTTTACCAATCTGCAAAAAAATAATTGCTGAGAAAAAGGCAATTCTCTTTTTTCCAGAAGGTACACGTTCCGTAACAGGTGAATTTAAACCGCTTAAACATGGCATAGGTTTTTTAGTCTCAAAGCTGGATGTTCCAGTTATTCCAGCCTATATCCAGGGAACCTATCAATCTCTGCCTAAAGGTAGGATATTTCCCCATAAGCATCCGATATATGTTTATTTTGGCCCTCCGTTGAGGTTCGAAAAGACAAATAATCACCAAGACAAATCCGATACTCGGATTTGTCACCAAAAAATTGCACATGATGTGTATGTTGCAATTCAGAATCTTATGAAAATAAATTTAATTTCCTAGGCATTATCAAAGAATGAGCGGCCAGCAAACCCATCACATCTAACATTTTGAAAGGAATTAAGTTATGACCGATCAGGACAATCATCACCATAGGATTTCTTCTGAGTCCCGGCTCTGGGGCCACAAGTGGGGTTTTGCAGACACGGCTTTGGAAATCAACCCCGATCAATCGGTCAAAATGACTGGCGATCGCTATCTCCTATCGGGTTACGATATGCCCTATTTACTCCCCCTTATTGAAGAACTGTTGGATATCAAAATTGATCCCAGCGATCAACTAGAAGAAATCTCTCGTCCTTACGTTAGTCCCCCCAATTGTCATCCAGGATTTTGTCAGACAGTTTCAACCCAGTTTCCAGTCCATCAATATAGCTTCGAAGACTTGGATCGCCTGCGCCACAGTCACGGGCAAACCACTTTTGAAGAGGTTTACAAAGTACTTTATGCCAAGCTAGAGCGCTTTGTGGATATGGTATTTTACTGTGAATCAACATCTGATGCTCAGCGGATCATTGAGCTTGCTGTTGAATATGATATTTGCCTTGTCCCATTTGGGGGAGGGACAAGCGTCAGCTGTGCCCTTAAACTTCCCGAATCAGAAACCCGCATGATTGTCGCTGTGGACATGACGCGAATGAATCAGATTGAGTGGATCGATAAGGATAATCTTCAGGCCTGTGTCCAGGCTGGCATTACTGGGAAACAGCTAGAAGCTGCACTCCGTCAGGCTGGATTTGTCTGCGGTCATGAACCCGATAGCCTGGAGCTATCTACCTTAGGCGGTTGGATTGCCACCAATGCCAGTGGCATGAAGAAAAACCGCTATGGCAACATTGAGCAGATTGTAGAAAATATTACGCTCCTGACTCCAACCGGAGTCCTAGAACAAGTTCAGCCCACTCCCAGAGCATCTATGGGTATGCAGCTCCATCCCTTGCTGTTTGGCAATGAGGGCAATCTGGGGTTAATCACGCAGGCCGTGATTAAAATTCACCCCTTACCCCAAATCACCCAATATGCCTCTCTGATCTTTCCTAACTTCGACCTTGGAGTCCAGTTCCTTTACAAGTTAGCCCACAGTGGCAACCTCCCTGCCAGCGTTAGGTTAGTTGATAATAACCAGTTTCGGTTTGGCCAGGCATTAAAACCGAGACCTGTAGGAATACAGGCCTATCTGGACAAGCTGAAAAAACTATACGTGCTGACATTACGGGGATTTGATCCACAACAGATGGTGGCGGTCACCATTGTGATCGAAGGCAGTCAATCAGAGGTGGCCTATCAACAGGCTCAAATAAAAGCATTTGCTCAGCAATTTCAAGGTTTGGCAACTGGCGCGGAGAATGGTAGACGAGGTTACAGCCTCACCTATGCCATCGCCTATTTGCGAGATTTTTTAGCCGCTCACTACATCATTGGTGAAACCTTTGAAACCTCTGTTCCTTGGAGCAAGATTCAAGTCGTTTGTAGTGCCGTAGAACAAGAACTACAGAGCCAACATCACGTACTTGGTCTACCGGGCCAGCCCTACCTTTCCTATCGCATTAGCCAGGCTTATCACACTGGCGTCTGTCTTTACTTTATGTTTGGAGCCTATATTAAAGGGGTTGAAGGCCCAGAAGTGGCCTGTAGCAAAATTGAGCATGCCTTGCGGCAGACCATTATTAAAAATGGCGGATCTATCTCCCATCACCATGGTGTAGGAAAAATTCGCCAGGATTTTATGAAAGACACCCTCTCTCCCGCTAGCATTGCTTTACTTCAAAACATCAAAAAAGCGAGTGATCCACAAAACATATTTGGCATTCGCAACAATGTGTTTATAGACAACCATATATCGGTCGGGAAATAAAATGCTGTTAGAAATTCGAGAGGTCTCAAAGAAACCGCCTGGATGGATTAAACAGGGGATTAAGCTTGGTAATACATTTCATTACCGCCGTAAAAATCCGATTGTCCACAATATATTTAATCTTTCAGTACTCTGCTTAATTCTGAGCTGGGTTGGAGGATTAGTCTACTTGGGCAGCATACTGACAACTTGGTTATATATACCGTTAGGAGCCCTAGGATTTGGGTTGTCCTACTTTATGCTGATTATTTTAGTGGTGCATGAAGCCTCACATCAGATGTTTATCATCCTTAAAAACTCAAAACGGGCTCGCGTTTGGAATCGCCTATTTGGCTGGTTGGTGTGTATTCCGTTTGGCATCAATTACTCTCAGCATTGGGAAATAGGGCACTTAATCCATCATTCCTACCCAGTTGAACCTCAAGATCCCCAGAACTGTCCTGAAACCATCCACACAGGGGCAACATTGTGGCGATATCTTACCAAGGTTATGTTGGTCCCCGGATATGCACTTTTGCGCCCAGGGTCGACTTGTCCCACCGCAAAACCCTACAGCCAGGATTGGACGCTCACCGCAGGAGCCGCGATTAGCATCATCACCATAGGACTTTTGGAGATCTACTGTTGCCATTGGACAGTGGCAGTGGCAGCTATCCTTGGCATTCAGATTTTAGTGGCTTTAAATATACTGAAGATCGCGATGGAGCATGGGGGAGACGTTGGGAAAAGAGATTACTACTTTCTCAGATCCTGTAGCTCTTTTTTTCCATTTAGAAAGATTTTTATGCCTCTAAATATTACGCTTCACTTTGAGCACCATCTTAATTGTTCTGTCCCTTGGTATGACTTATTGAGATATCACAACAATTTACAAGAAATTGTTCCAGATGAGTTTAAGTCCTTATTGTTTAAGTCCAATATTGCGGTGTGGAAGCAAATTAACCAATAAATTTAAAAAGTAAAAATAACGGTAAAAAAGTAAAAATAATGGCTTAATCTACCTATATTTATCAAGTGATCCTATGAAACAGTCAGATAAAAAATTCAATAATAAAGTGGTCTTAGTTACGGGAGCCTCTTCGGGGATTGGGGCAGCTCTAGCAAGGGAGCTTTTCACTCAAGGGGCCAGTCTGGTACTGTTAGCTCGTCGCACACAGCGTTTAATCACCCTTGCGGCCGAGATTGATCCCACTGGAGAACGCATATTAGCGGTCCCTTGTGACGTAACTAAGGATGGAGCACTAGAACAAGCAGTTAGTTTGGCCCGCCATAAATTTGCCAAAATTGATATTGCGATCGCAAACGCTGGCTGGTCCTTAAAGGGAAACCTTGAAACCCTTAGCCTGCAAGATTATCAACGCCAATGGGACACCAATGTGTTTGGCGTCCTGCGCACTATTTATGCCACCTTAGAAGACCTGAAGCAGACTCAGGGCAGGTTAGTCGTCATCAGCAGCGTCAAGAGTTACCTGGCCCAACAGGGCGACTCTGCCTACAGCACCAGTAAATTTGCCCTTCGGGCATTATGCGCATCTTTATCGGGTGAACTTGCCCCCTATGGTGTTTCGGTGACCCATATTTGTCCGGCCTACGTGGCTACCGAGATTCGCAAAATAGATAACCAAGGCACTCTTCACAACGACTGGCCCGACCAAATTTCTCCTAGATTACTGATGGGGACAGCACAAGCGGCTCAGCAAATCGTGTATGCAATTCATTGCAGGCGGCGGGAACAGGTCCTATCTACCTACGGTAAGCTTATTGTTTTCCTCCAGCCTCGCTTCCCGTGGCTGGTGTCGTGGCTGATTTTCAAATCAAAGGTTAAACCTATCTCTCGGCAAAAGCAAGAGTTTTCCCATGAAACTTCGCTAAAATCCAGCTAATTTGCCGTCTGGCAGATGAGCTATCAATAATCGAGTCATCAGTCCGCGAGACCATTATTCTATCGCTAAAGTCAGCTTAATTTCTAAATCATGGAAGTTATCGACCCACTATTTCCTCCAATTCTCGCCTATATGACGGATGCGGCCATACTCTCTGCTGTGTTGGCTACCATCATTAGCATTCAATACCGTGACAAGCTGGCCAAGGTAAGAAACACCTGGCTTAAATTGGGAATTCTGTTGGCCCTAATTCTGATTTTAACTGGAGCCGGGAGCCTAGGTAAATGGGGATTCTTGCCCGTTGTCCTATTCCTTGCCTATGGGGGATGGCGGGAATTGCTGCAGTGCATTGAAGCCAAATATGGCAAAATCTCTGATTCTCTTCTAATCACTGGGTTAGGCATTTTCGGCACATTAGGAGGGCTGGGGGAAGACACCGCCACGATGGTTTGGGTCTTTGTTCTGGCCGCTTGGCTGGCCATTCCTCTGTCAATGCTGCTTCATCAAAAACCACCTACCATGCACAGCATTTTAGGTATAGCGTTTGGCATGGTTTGGATTACGATGCCGCTGGCACACCTTTTAACCCTAGTGCACAATGACTATGGATTATTCAGTTTGCTAATTCTCTTGGTCATGGGTAATGATGGCTTTTCTCAAGGATTTGGCATGATGGGCGCTAAAAAAGCAATTGTGCCCAGCATTAGTCCAAGTAAAACTTGGATGGGGAGCGTTGGCGGTTTTTTGTCCTGTCTTGTAATTGGCTACCTCTTCCACTTTCTAGTTCCAGAGTGGCAACTTTCGCAGGTGCTGCTAATCTCCGGATGTGTCTCGTTAATGGCGCTTTGTGGAGATTTAATCGCTTCATCTCTTAAGCGAGAATCAGGCATTAAAGACTTTGGCACCGTTTTATCTGTAACAGGTGGAATATTAGATAAGTTTGATAGTTTGCTCTTTGCAATTCCTCCCTTTTATTGGATTATACAGTACATAGATAACTCAAGTTTATAAGGGGGCAATCAAAAAAAGAGGGTGAACGTTACGCCTGGTTAGGTGACAGAAAGGGCAGGCACCGTAGACAATTCGATTGATAGAAACGATTGAATCAGGACACCTGCCAATGCCGGCTACTATACCGGCCCTTCTGGATCTAGAGAAAGCGATTGATGCATTTCGAGAGAGCATTCAAGCGGCGTTAGAAATCGGTGAGGTAAGCGAGTGGGATGGCAAGAAGTTACGCGAGTGTGAACAGAGCATTCGATTCAAGTGAGGCTGTTGGGAAATGTGCGCGGATCCTTGCGGTTGCCCTACATTCTTAGACTGGGCGGATAAACCAAGCGCGCGCGATCTCACGATTTACCTGAACTGGGCTCAAGGTAATGCCTGTGGCTGTAGCCTTAAATTTTTCTGCCAGATGCAGAGTGCTACCACCAATGTCACACCCAACATCCAACATTTTGTGCGCATCTTGAATTTGTGCCCATTTAATTAGCTGCTCAACCAGGTCAGTTGTTAAAACCGACTAGTGATTCAAGTACAGCCTGATTGTAGTGCTCCATCAATTGCACATAGGCATAGCTCGGATAAGGTCTTGCACCCACTTTCTTCTTCTCCAGAGCAGCTGTGTATGCCAAATACAATGTGTGGCAATTCAATTCCCATGCTCGTTGCTTGGAAGAAGCCAGAGAGACTCTCAGCACCCACCCCTGCCGGAGACCAAAGTGATAGACCACACCAAACACTAATCGTACCAGCCATTGATGTCCTGCCTCGGTTTCCCAAAAACTCGATTCCGGGTACTGATTGCGCCGCTCCATTGCCTGGCAATGGCGATGCACACTGCTACTGCTCAGGTGGGTCGCAGCGGCGATGCCTATAATTGTCTGACTAGTATTAGTTTTGATACAGTTGGCGACTTTGCGACTGCGTTCTCGTATATTAAGTGGCATCGCGCCCATCCTTTCGATTTATCAGGGCTACGATACAAGGCTCTGGGTTCTACTGCAGGGCTTTTTATATTCAGTAATGTGATAATTGATACATCACCGTTACTGCCTTTTTGTCCCGCTTTCAGTTGCTGCTCTTAATACTTTAAGAGTCTGCATTACCTATCTCGGTGCGGCAATGCACCGAACTCGTTTATTTCATATTTTCTCCAACCGTGAAACACCGGACTGTAATACCTCTTTAAAGCCCTAAACTTGATCTGAGATACTCAGAAAGATCAATGATCGACCTAAAGCTCCCACAGTTTTGAAACAATGTTTGGATTAAAGCCCTTACTGTATAGATTACTCTTGAGTCAAGGTTGCGCTAACGTACCGGTCATTACTATGCGGCTACTGTTGCTGCTTATCTGTGTCTTACTCCCCCACAAACCAGGGTTAGCTCAAATTGTACCCGATAGTACTTTGCCAAATCCTTCCACTGTTCCGGCTGGAGCTGAGTCAGGTACTTTACCTAATGTCTTAATCGAGGGCGGGACTCAGAACAACACCACATTGTTTCATAGCTTTGAGCAATTTAACATTAACCCCAATCAGCAAGTGCGATTTGCTAATCCAGCTGATGTTGAAAATATTTTTTCCCGAGTCACTGGAGGGCTGCTATCTAATATTAATGGTTTGCTAAGGATAAATGGTGTAGCTAATCTGTTTTTCCTGAATCCGAGCGGTGTGATATTTGGTCCTGAGGCCGAATTAAATCTAAATGGATCCCTGGTGGTGTCTACTGCTGATCAGTTTCTCTTCCCAGATGGTAATAGCTTTAGTGCCGTTAATCCACAGGCCTCTCCAATACTAACCTTGAGTACTCCCATTGGACTACAGTTTGGGGCTGACCCTCAAGCTATTACGGTGGATGGAGCATCGCTGAGGATGCGACCGGGGCAGCCATTGGCTTTAGTAGGAGGAGAGGTTACTGCCATCAATGGGGCAGAGTTGAGCGTGCAGGGAGAACGAGTGGTTCTGGGGGGGCTATCTGGACCAGGGACGTTAACCCTAAACCTGGATGCAGCGAAGTCTGAGGATGTTGTGAGTATTCCAGGCAGCATAAATCGAGCAAATGTCACCCTGAATGATGCCAGAATTTCCAACCAGTTTGAAGGGAATGGAGACATTCTCATTACTGCCCAAAACATCACTCTGACAGCGAGTGACTTAGAGACTGGCATCAGAGATAATTCAGGTACACCGGAAAGTCAGACTGGTGAGACTATCTTAGATGCGACTGGAGATGTTCAAATTATTCAGAATTCTAAAATTGTCAATGAGTTTAGAAATAACTCTTTAGGTAATGGTGGGGATATTACCATCAGAGCAAATAATCTTAATGTGAGCGATCGCAGCGATATTTCTACACAGGCTCCTCGTAGCGGCAGAGCAGGCGATATTTTAATTGATGTTGAGAATCGTATTCTAGTGCAGGGGGGAGAAGAACTTGATGATCGACGTCGCGGGAATAGCGCTGGCAATCGAAATCCTAATACAACCAGACCTGAAAGGTCACAGCGAGCACCCAGAACGTTAATTGACTCAGCCTCTCGAGCTAACGAATCAGGTGCGCCAGGTAATATTACTCTCCTGGCGCAGGAGATCATTTTAGAGGGTGAGGCGCGGGTTTCAATTAATCATGATGGCCCGGTTCGAGGCGGGGATATCACTTTTGAGAGTGACTCTTTTCAACTGCTGTCAAGTGCCTCGGTTAATAGCGTCGCCAATGGTAATGCCCGAGCAGGTGATGTGAATATCCGAGCTAGTGACATTCTGCTTGAAGATCAGGCTCGTCTTCGAGGTCTGGGTGATGGTACACCAGGCATTGATTCTAGTGTGGGTAACGGCGGTCGGAATGCAACGGGGGGGACGGTTAACATTATCACGGATAATTTAACCGTTATCGGAGTTAGGATTGGTGCCACGGTTCAGGGTGAGGGCCAGGGAGGAGATGTGGTGATCAATGCCAGCGATACCGTCACTCTGACTACAACCGAAGCCTCTGGCAGGACCTCAATTGCCAGCGCGGTACGGGATAGCAGCCCGTCAGGAACAGGTGGCGATATTTTAGTTAATGCTCGACGTCTAATTGTTGAAAACGGCTCTGCTATTGATGCTGGTGTGGCAGAACCTGAGGCTGGTATCAATGGACCTCGCATCAGCGGCACCATTATCTTGAACATTGAGGAAGATGTTGTTTTGCAAGGAACACTGCCGGACGGTCAGCCCAGTCGTATTCTCACCCAACTTAGTCAAAATGCGACTGGAGCAGGAGCAGACATTGTTATTGACACGACTGAACTGAGCCTGGCAGACGGTGGTCAAATTTCGGCGGCCACCTTGGGAAATGGTCCGGGAGGCAATGTCATAATCCGGGCTAGTGAGAGAATTACATTAGCGGGCTCAAGTGCTCAAATCGAACTATCTGAAGCAGAAGAGTCTAACTTTGTTGCTAATAATAATGGTTTACCTAGTGGTATCTTTGCTAACTCTTCTGGGATAGGCGATGCGGGGGATATTGAGATTGCAACTCCTGAACTGGAGTTACGCGATCGCAGCCAGATTTCTGTGAGTAGCGAAACGTCAGGGGAGTCCGGCAACATTGGGGTGACTGCCAACAATATTGTGTTGGATAATGGCTTTTTGAGGGCGGATGCGATCGCAGGTGAAGCAGCCAACATTACCCTTGACGTTCAAGAAACACTCAAATTACGCAACGGCAGTCAAATTTCCACCAATGCCACAGGTACTGCTAACGGAGGAAACATTTCAATTGCAAACCCCGATGCAGTTTTGCTCAGAGATGAGTCCCGCATCTCTGCCGAAAATCCAGGGGGCACTGGCAATGGCGGTAACGTTAGCATCCAAACCGACTTTTTAGTAACTGCTCCCGAGGGTCTGAATCAAATCATTGCCAATGCCGACCGTGGTAACGGTGGGAATATCAACATCATTACCAATTCTCTCTTAGGAACAGAGTTTCGAGAGTTCTCCGCTTCTTCCCGATTTGGTGTAGACGGTGAGGTTGAAATTGACTCCCCTAACCTTGACCCAGCCAGAGGTACCACTGAACTGCCCACTACCCTAGCTGATGCCAGCAACCAAATTGCTAATGCCTGTGCCATCGACAGACAAGGCCAGGCTCAATTTATCGCCACTGGACGAGGTGGTTTGCCTATAACACCTGATCGCCCACCCACAGGCATATCTCCACTGCCCGACCTCGGTCTCTTAGTCAGTAAAGAGATTGATAAAACCGATGCAACACTTCAAGAAGCCCAGTCTTGGTCTATCGCTGCAAATGGCAATATCCTCTTAACAACAGACAATTCTTCTAAAGAGAGCTCTCTAAATACACTATTGCAGGAGGCCGCTCAGGCTTACTATCAAGCCAACTATATCCAGGCGTCTGCTCTATGGACTCAAGCAGCAAATATCCTCGACCAAGGCAATGATCCGCTGACCTATGCGTCCACACTTAGCAATTTGGCCCTAGCCTATGCTCAACTAGGCAACTGGGAGCAGGCTAATGCTGCCATGATTGCTAGCCAGCAATTTTTAAGCTCTGAAAATAGCTCCCCTAAGATTCTCGCTCAGGTTCTAAATACCCGTGCTAGCTTGCACATCCGTCAAGGTGATACTCAAATTGCTATTGCCGATTGGCAACAAGCAGCCGATAGCTATCGTCAAGCTGGAGATGCTGTCGGCTATCTCCAGGTACAACTCAATCAGGTCCAGGCATTACAATCTCTGGGGCTATATCGTCAGGCCCAACCGCTGCTGGCTACTATTACTAACAGCCTTGCAGATCAGCCCCCCTCCCTGCTCAAAGCGACTGCACTCCTTACTTTAGGTAACGAGCTGCGCAATAGTGGTGAGACTGCCCGGGCACAACAAACATTAGAAGCTGCCATGGCCATGGCCCAAGACTTAGATCAGCCTGCTCTCATCAGTCAGATTTTTCTAAACTTAGGGCATACTGCTCAAACTAACCCCGATCAAGCCATAGCCTACTATCAAAAAGCTAGAAAAGTAGCCCCTACCCTCCTTAGCCAGTTTCAAGCAACTGTGAGTCAGCTTCAACTACTGGCAACCCAAGACAGAGCAGCAGCCCAGAGACTTTGGACTGAGCTAATGCCTATTTTTCAACAATCAAGTTTTCCCCTTAGTCAAGACGCTATTTATGCTCAACTGCACCTGGCTCACACGTTATTGCAACACGATCTTTTTCTCAGTTCACCTGAATACTTGATCACCTTACTACAAAATACCAATCAACAGGCGCTATCTTTACAAGATTCTGTTGCTCAGACCTATATCCTTGGCTATCAAGGAGACTTTTATGGCAAGCAACAACAATGGGGTAAAGCTGGAGCATTCACTCAAAAAGCCTTTCGGCAAGCTCAAACCCTCCAATTACCTGAAGTGATCTACCCAGTAGCTTTACAGCTGGGACGTCTGCAAAAGACTCAGGGCAAACGTACCAAGGCCATTAATGCCTACAATGCTGCCATTGATGCGCTAGAAATCCTACGAAAAGACCTGATTGCCACTAGCGATGATGTCCAGTTCACCTTTCGCGATGATGTCGAGCCTATTTATCGGGAATTTGTCAAGTATCTATTACAAGGAGATACCAATCAGTCTCCTCAGGAAAACGACTTGAAACAAGCCAGAAAGCTAATTGAGGATTTACAGGTTGCTGAAGTTAATGATTACTTCCAGGATGCCTGTATTCAAGGTTCACCCACATTTGCTGATGAGGTAGACTCTACTGCTGCTGTCATCTATCCTATTTTGCTCGATGACCGATTAGACATCATTGTCAGTGCTTCCGGTCGTTTGAACCATTACAGCACCCCTGTTTCGTCTACAGAGATTGAGCAGACGATTACTCAACTCCTCAGCTCCCTTACATCCCCCATACGCGCTGGGCGAGATAGCACGACTCAACAGCTACAACAAGTTTACGACTGGATATTACGCCCAGCAGAAGCTGACTTGGCCCAGCAAGAGATTGAAAGCCTTATCTTTGTCGCTGATGGCATTTTGCGTACATTGCCCTTGACCACTCTCCATGATGGAGAACAGTATCTGATTGAGAAATATAATGTCATTCTCTCTCCTGGGCTAAGTCTTTTAGATCCTAAGCCTTTGCAACAGCAAGGGCTAAAAATGTTGGCTGGCGGTCTGAGCGAAGCTCGCTCTGGATTCCCAGCCTTACCCTTTGTCTCTGATGAACTGGAGCAAATAAAGACTCAAATTCCTGACAACGAGGTTTTATTGAACCAAAGCCTGACTCAGACTAATCTCCTTAATAGTCTTAAGACAGTTCCCGCAAGTGTGGTACATCTTGCCACCCATGCAGAGTTTGGATCAACTGTTGAGGATACATTTATCCTCACCTGGGAAGGAAAACTGACAATGGAGGAAATGAGTCGAGTTTTACAGGCGCGCAATCGCAGTGACCTATCGCCAGTGGAGTTATTGGTGTTTAGTGCTTGTAAAACAGCATCGGGCGATAGTCGAGCCGTTTTAGGCATTGCTGGTACAGCCATACGGTCTGGGGTGCGCAGTACCTTAGCTGGACTATGGGCCATTAATGACCAGGCAGCCGCCACCTTTATGGCTGAGTTCTATCAGGCATTGGCTCAACCAAATACCACCAAAGCCGAAGCATTTCGTCAGGCACAGTTAGCGTTGATGCAAGATCCACAGTTGGCATCTCCATTTTTCTGGAGTCCCTTTGTCCTGGTAGGTGACTGGTTATAGTAGCTTCTTTTCGATAATTAACTCACTTGATTAGCAAATCACATCGCAGGGTTCTCATATACACCGCTGCACTCAACCAAATGGAAGGGAAATATTCTTAATCTCAAAAGAGAGCTGACCAATAATTGGCCAGCTCTCAGAGATAGTTTTACTCAGCGAGCAAG
>JBCCJR010000001.1:0-65894 GCA_039045805.1 Cyanobacteria bacterium P01_C01_bin.118 | reverse complement strand
CTGATCCCAACGTATCATCAGGCTGATATTTAGCCGACAATTCTTGATAAGAACCAATCTCTACGATTTTACCGTTTTCTACAAAAACAGCACCATCTTCAATAATTTCAGCCTCTGTGCGGCTGATAGCTTTGCAAATAACATATTTGCCTCGGATGAGAGTGGATGGCATGGCAGAATCCGCTGAGACAACGAACCTCATAAGAGAAGTCCAACGAGACCCCAACTGCTACAGCTAACTATAAAAACTAAGCTAATACTGCTCCAGAAAGGGCTTCAGGGAATGTTGCGCTAGTGCCCAAAACACCTTAATCTAAGGCCTAAACCACGCCAAGCTTAGACCGAGCTATGGAGAGAATCATAAGTGAACCCTTTTTGAAAGAACCGTATAAAACAATACGCTTCCCTGAAATCTAAGTGTTTTTTTGTAAATATTAAATAGAAATGATACTTCCACTATCATTCTTAAATAGTTTGAGTGTTCAAACTGTAGCTAACAAACTGGCAACAGAAGAATTAAGCATTCCAGAACTATTACAGGTTTGTCTTCAGCGAATTGAGCTACGAGAACCCCAGGTGCGTGCATGGACACACCTTAATATTGGCTATGCTAAAAAACAGTCAGCTAGGTGGGAACAGGTGCTCAGGGGTATTTCTGAACGAGGTCCCCAAGCCTACAATTCTATAGGGTTTGAGTCTTATCCTCTATTAGGAATACCGGTTGCGGTAAAAGACATTTTTGCCACCTTAGAGATGCCCACCTGCTGGGGAACAGAAATTTATCGCAATCGATATTTAGACCATGAGGCGGCGGTTGTCTCGCACCTTAAATCTGCGGGAGCCATCATTCTAGGTAAGACGGTTACTACAGCGTTAGCCACAGCCACTGCAGGTTCGACAACTAACCCTCACAATATGGCCCACACCCCGGGCGGCAGCTCCAGTGGCTCAGCCGCAGCAGTGGCCGATGGCATGGTCCCTCTGGCTATTGGCTCACAGACCATGGGCTCAGTGTTACGACCGGCGGCCTACTGTGGGATATTCGGGTTTAAACCCAGTTTTGGGTTAATTTCTCGCCATGGCATGATGCCAGTTTCCCAGGTATTAGATCATGTAGGCGTGTTTGCCCGATGTTTAGATGACATTCAGCGGTTGCTCACTGTTTTAGCAAAACCAGATAGTCGAGATCCTGATTGTCAGTTTTCTGAGCAGATTGTTTCATTTGAACAACCTTTGTCAGAAAATCTAGAGAATGAAGGCC
Source organism: Cyanobacteria bacterium P01_C01_bin.118 (assembly GCA_039045805.1). Taxonomy (GTDB): domain Bacteria; phylum Cyanobacteriota; class Cyanobacteriia; order Phormidesmidales; family Phormidesmidaceae; genus Leptothoe. The sequence goes on along the minus strand of JBCCJR010000001.1, from coordinate 64,633 downwards.
GAATACTTCGCTTAGGGCTGATCAAAACGCCTCACTGGCGACATGCAGAGGATGTTGCCCAATCTCGACTGCTGAAAGCGGTTGATGTATTGAAGCAGGCGGATATAAGGGTTGAACTGGTGTCGTTGCCTGCCGAGTTTGATCGCTATTGGAGTATTGTCCAAACGCTTTGCGCCTACGGACTCTATCAAAATCACGGCAACCTTTTAACTAAATATCCAGACCAGTGTTCTCCACGGCTAAAAAGCTGGTTAAAACGAGGGCAATCTATTTCTGATAATACTTACCAACAAGCCTGTCAAGGGCGCGATCGCTACCGTGAACTACTGGCTCCTATCTTTGCTCAATACGATGCTGTGATCGCTCCGGTGACAACAGGACCGGCCCCATTGGGTTTAGAAAATACAGGCTCCCCCATATTCTGTGGCCTATGGACCCTATGTGGGTTACCAGCTTTGAATATTCCTTTGGGTTACACAGTAAAGGGCTTACCCTTAGGATGTCAGTTAGTAGGAGCACTCTACAGCGATCGGCAGTTGTTAAATATTGCTCAACACTGCTGGCAGATATTGAAGAAGACTTTCGGAGATATTCAAATACCCGGATAGTCGCCAAAGATTATCTCACGTCCTAATTTTATAGAGTGTTATAAACTAGCGTTTCTTTTTAGACCGATTCTGCTTACGAGCCTGTTTTTGAGTTTGTCGCTTTTTCTTCCGTTTAGTATTGCTTTTTTCCGGATCCGAAAACCCAAATGAAGAACCCATCCCTGCTGGAACCACCCGTTTTTGCTTGGGCTCACTGCCCTGGAACCATCCCCACCATGCAAGTGACTTGAAAACATCAGTAATAAAGCCGTGTTTTTGCTTAACTAGCTTTTTGATCGCACGTTCTGGCCCCAATTCAATGGCCCAGCCTAAATCCTGAATAGTACTCCATTCGGATGATATTCGCTTGCTTTCGTAGTCCTGGCGGAGCACCTCTGCCAGAGACTCGTGGGGGCACAGGTCTAAGCTGTACATCATCAGTGAATGATAAATAAAATCATCATCACCGTCTGTTTCTTGTCGAAACGTTGGCCATATCTCCTCAAAGTAATCCAGTACTGATTCTCTAGAAATTTCTCCTTCCACCACCAAGCCCAGCAGTGCCCTCATGCATGCACTACGAACATATTCATTAACGTCAGTATTTTCGATAGTTTGCTTAATGGGCTCCAAATTGCCGTCGCAAACAGACGCCAGAATATTGGCTAAATCTTCAGTGACAAAATCTCCAGTGATGTCCATGATGGTTTCACCGGGGACAGAAACAAAGTCAATGATGGGTTGATAGGCTTGAGTTTCTCTGAATTGTGCCAGCAAGTAGAAGGCGTAGATGTGGCCAATATAGGCTGGGTTTGTGTCAATTTCTGCCAGTTTTTCGGCAGCAGGGACAAACTCTGCAATTAGCAGTGGTGTAATATCTTCTTTTTGGGCGATGGCCTGCCTAAGGATTTTACGGGGGGACTTGCTATTATTATTCTCCCTTAACGCTTCCATGATGTCGGCTACGTCCATTGTCCCTATCACCTACCCTAATCAACTGTTTAAAGATTTATCCTACAGCATCGATATTCACTGGCAAAAAACCGATTGAACAGCTTATTGCTTAGGACCGTAATATTTGGGCACCCATGACCCATGTAATCCAGGCACCAATCGATGATTTAACCACAGCCGACAGACTGGACCAGCTGTTAAATCTTTTGCATTGAGGATCACCAACGATGAACGTTCCTTTGCATGGTCGTAAACCATGCCCACCAACCAGCCATCCTCCTCGTCCTTACCGACAGGTACAAACACCGGTTCATCGGTAAAACTGAGACCATCTTCCATCCAGATTTGAGATTTTTGGGTGTGCAGGTCCACCTTGAGATAGCCGATAGGAGGAGAAGACACGCCTATACGATTGCTATAGGTCATGTAAAGATAGCGCACAGCCTGGGTTTCATACTGAGGGTGAGCACAGGGATACTCGATGCAATAATTGTCGAGAACAACCTGGTGTTCTGTTGTGCCTTGCTGGGGCTGAATGGTTGTTTGCCAAAGATAGGTGGGGGCAATGACATCAAAATCCGGTGCATAACCCTGCCAGCTACTCAAAAACCCTTGTTCTAACCCTGACTCTGGCCAACCGGCACTGTACATGACCACCGATCCATCCGCCTGATCATAAGCGCAGGCCTGGTGAATCGAGAACCAGGGAGCTGTCTCAACTGTTTGTACTGGCTGCCCTGCCCTTGGACCATCGGGACGAGGTACTAAGTGTATCCGCGTTGGCTGCTCGGTTTGTAGTTGCAGGCAATCTGCCGGGGACTGACGCCCCAGGATAAATGGCCAGGGATTAAAGGTGAGACGGTTTTCAACAAAGACGTAATAGGTCTGGGTCAGGGCAAAATCATGGGGATTGATCATGGTCCCAGGCATTTGAAACTGGGAGCGATCGCACTCTTGCCACTGACGGTCGTACTCCACGATATCTATGGTGAGTCCCTTGAGTTGGGCAGCCCAGTGCCATAAGACGATGCGATCGCGTACCGGATCACTATGGGGATGGGCCGTCGTTGCCCACTGTCCTCGGGCAAAGCGTTGTAACGTTTGCCAACGGGAGTGGGGTAACGGCTGGGTAACCAACTGCCCCTGGGAATTTTGTGCTCCGATGGTTTCTAGAGTGTAGGGATCAACCTGATAAGGGAGTCCTGCCTCATACATCGCTAGCAGCCTGTCGCCCCAGGCCACAGCATTTACATTAGCCGGGTTTTTCAGATAAAGCTCCAACAGGTTGTCCTGCAGCTTGCGGGTACCAAAGGTGGAACGAAATAAAAAGCGATCGGCCTGTTCTTCCTGTACGAATTCCGGCGTTTGCACAAATCTGGAGTTAAAAAACACCCGACCATCGTCTCGAAAGGCAATTCGACAAAGATAGCCATCCCCGTCTAAGAAATGGTTGACTCGCTGGTTACCTCGCTCAAACCCGCTGGGGCCATTGTGAAACCAGGTTGAATTTAACAGTGTTTCCGGCAATGAGCCTTCAATTTCAGTAATTTCATAGGAAAATTCTGCTTTTTGTGACCGAAATGCGCCAAACCATGCCGCTTTTTGTGTCTGTCTTAGGCGCTTATCGTGTTTGCCCCAAACAATCTGGTCGGCATTGACAGGTCCCTGGTCTGTAATCATAGTCGGGCGGGAAGGTAAGAACTGAAGGATTTACCTATACCAGAATAAAATATGCAGCTACCGTAGAGGTATAGAAAAGATGACCTTTCAGGAAATACTCCATGCTGCCATTACTCCCCACTCATCCTCTGGTAATCAAAGTGATCAAAGTGATTTCTTGCATATTAATCGCTGGAGCATTGGGTTTAGTGGTGGGTAAACTGAGCGGTGTGATCGCAGGCCTAGAGAGAGTCTTTTGGATTGGTACAGTCGCGCTTGTGTTTCACGTTTTAGAGGGAATGATTGCTGGCGTTTTGGCCCATCGCCTACAGGAAAATCCGATTAAAGCCGGTGTTTATACATTTTGGACTGGTATTGCAGGTATTACAGAAATACTGCAGAGGCTAGAAAATAATCGTCAGGCAACAACGGCTGAGTGAGTCAAATTCTGTTCATCAAGCTGTAACAATGTATGTAACAACACATCGGCTCCCTGGCCACATTGTTGTGGTGAAGTATATTCATCTTCCGCATGGCTTACTCCTGACTGGCTAGGTACAAAGATCATTCCCATCTGGGTAAACCGACCAATTTCCTGGGCATCGTGGATGGCACGGCTGGGCATAGAATAATGGCTCAACTGTAGAAAATCACAAACGGTCGCAATGGTCTCTTGAATCTTGGGACTGGCCAGAGTGGGAGCTACCGCATGTTGTCGTTCTAACTGGATCTGAGTGCCTGTAACTGCTTCAATTTCCTGTACTTGTTGTTGCAAAGCATTCACCATCGCCTCAACAGTCTCCAGGGATAAATCTCGCAGGTCAATGGTGAGGTCTACTTGCCCCGGCACAATGTTGGCAGCATTGGGGGTGACGTTCAAATACCCCACAGTCGCCACCTGATCTCCGGGAACCGCCACATCATGCACTGCTGCTATTAATAAAGAAGCGGCATAGAGCGCATCCTGTCGCATATCCATAGGGGTGGTGCCCGCATGATTTGGACGACCTGTAATGGTCACGATGTAACGCTGTAGGCTAACAATGCCCTGAACCACACCAATCTGGCATTCTCTCGCTTCTAGCACACCGCCTTGTTCTACATGTAATTCCAGGTAAGCCGCTACATCCTGGGTTGTTCGTTGAGCAGTGGTCAGATTATGCCAATCACCACCAATCCGTTGTAAACAGGTTTGAATCGAGGTACCATCCAGCCGTTGATAGAATTCCGCATCGGTATAGTGGGCTGTTCCTGCCATCGCCTTACTGCCTATCATCTCCCCTTCTTCATCGGTGAAAACAATCACTTCAATGGGATGGTTAAGGCGTTGTCTGGCTTCGTAAAGGGTGGCGACAACTTCGATACCTGCAAGTACTCCCAAGGCTCCGTCGTAGCGACCACCAGCAGGCACTGTATCAATGTGGGAACCAGTGGCTAGAGCTGGCAGATCTTGGTTGCCGCTGTAGCGTCCGATAATGTTGCCAGCGGCATCAATGGTTATGGCCATGTCTACCTGTTCCATGGCAGTAATCACCATCTGCCGAGCGGCCAAATCTTCTGGGCTATAGGCTGTGCGGCGTACACCGCCACAGGAAAGTTGACCAATGGTGGCCAAATCGCTCAATCGTTTTTGGAGGCGATTATGATTGGTCTGCAAGGTGACGGTAACCATAGGGGTGAGCCCAAAACACATGACCCTATTGTCCTTGTAAAGAAGTGGGCGGATTGTTATTAAATTTACTTGAGCTGAGAGTATTACAGTTCGTTACTGATTGTTCGCTCTATCGTTAGAAACCCGTTAAACGGTACATGCTGAACACTTAGCGCAAGGGGAAATGCTTAAGATGCCAGCGGTGGCTTCTATCTTAGGGACGGAGTATGAAACTCATCGGCGTAGACATTGGCGGCACGTTTACTGATTTAATCTTGGCAGATGTAGCCCAACAACAGACGTGGATCCATAAGGTGCCGACGACGGTGGACGATCCCTCCATTGCCATGATGCAGGGAATCGAAACCCTATGCCAGATGGCCGAGGCTGATTACAACAACATTGAGCATGTGCTCCATGGCACGACCATTGCTACCAATACGTTGCTCACCTATGATGGGGCTCGTGTGGGGATGGTAACTACAAAGGGCTATCGGGATATTGTTCATATTGGTCGCCATCAAAGGCCCCAGCACTATTCCATCATGCAGGATATTCCCTGGCAGGCAAGACCGTTGGTGAGGAGACGCGATCGCAAAGTTGTCTCAGAACGTCTCGACCCTAAAGGCCAAACTCTCACTCCCCTGGACGAAGCCGAAGCCAGTGAGGCCATTCTCGAACTCAAAGCAGCTGGTGTCGAATCCATCGCCATCTGTTTTCTCAACTCTTACTTTGATGCCCGCCACGAAGAACGGGTAGCCGCTATTGCTAAAGAACTTTACCCTGAAGCCTTTATCACCACCAGCGCCAGCATCTTTCCCCAATTCCGAGAGTTTGAACGATTCACCACTGCCTGTATTAACGCCTTTGTCGGTCCTAAAGTAAAACGATATATTCAAAATCTCAACCAGAGCCTCAAAGAACAATCTGTACGAGGCGAACTACATATCATGCGCTCTAACGGCGGGGTGGCTACAGCCGACGTCGCTGGAGAACAACCGGTTACCTTGTTGTTGTCTGGGTTAGCGGCTGGTGTCTTAGGTGGGGCAGCTGCGGGTGCACAGTCTAATCGCGAGCGTCTGATTACCTTTGACATGGGCGGCACTAGTACCGATATTGGCATTGTCACCGAGCGTGGATTTGCCGAAGCCACAGCAAGAGATACCTGGATTGCTGGATACCCCGTCATGGTGCCCATGATTGATGTGCACACCATTGGTGCCGGTGGTGGCAGTATTGCCTATGTTGATACCGGTGGTGCATTTCGCGTCGGTCCCCGCAGTGCTGGAGCTGAACCTGGTCCTGTCTGCTACGACAAGGGTGGCACCGAAGTGACCGTGACCGATGCCAACGTTGTTCTCAATCGACTAGACCCAGAGTACTTTCTCGGTGGTGAAATGACCATCTACCCAGAGAAAGCCTTTGCGGCGGTGCAGGCTTTAGCGGATCACATGGGTCTAGATCTCTACGAAACCGCAGCCGGAATTCTCACTATCGTAAACAACAACATGGCCAATGCCATCCGCTCTCGCACCATCCAAAAAGGGCAAGACCCCCGCAAGTTTGCCTTGGTTGCCCAGGGGGGTGCTGGCCCCCTCCACGCGGCTGAAGTGGCCCTATCCCTGGGTATTCCCGAAGTAGTCGTCCCTCGTTATCCCGGCATTACCTCTGCCATGGGACTGCTCACCACCGATCTCAAACATGACCTGATTCAAAACGAATTTACCCTCAGCACCGAGCCCCATCTGGCTAAACTTAATGCCGACTTACAATCTCTAGAAGACCAGGTCAAAGAACAACTCAGGGCCGACGGCTTTAGTGAAGAAGGCATGACCCTACAGCGATTTGCTGACTGCCGCTATGTGGGCCAGGGTTACGAGTTACGCGCTCAGGTCCCCGGCGGCGTCCTGGATGAAACCGCTCTACAAACAGTATGGCAACAGTTCCACGATCTCCACACTGCCGAGTATGGCCATGCCTTTCCAGAAAATCCAGTGGAACTAGTCACGCTCAGAGTCACTGGCACTGGCCCCATGCCCAAACTCTCCGATTTCCCTGCCCCCACTAAGGGAGTCTTACAAGACGCCTGGCTAAAAACAGCCGTCACCTACTTCCGAGTTAACGGCCAGCTAGAGAAATACTCTACCCAATTCTTCGACCGAGACCGACTCCCCATAGGAGCCCAAATCGAAGGCCCCGCCGTCATCTTCCAAAAAGACTCCACAATTCTGTTACCGCCCCACAGCCGCACCACCGTAGACCCCAACGGCAACCTAGTCATTCACGTAACCGATGATTCTTTAACAAATAAAGCCCTAGAAATGGCCACCTCCCAAAGTCTCGCCTAACTCCTCTCCCTTGCTCCCCCTCTCCCCTTCTCCCATGACCATCTCCCCCCCACAACCCCGCCAGCTTCCCAAGATCGACCCTGTCACCGCCCAGGTCATCGCCGGAGCCCTCAACGGCATTGCCCTGGAAATGGGCCACAAGCTTGCCCGTATGTCCTACTCCAGCATTATTCGTGAGTCAGAAGACTTTGGCGCTGCTATTCTCGATGCCGACTGTCAGCAGCTGGCCGAATGTGCTTACAGCACTCCCCTACAGCTAGGCCCCATTCCGGGCTACATGCGGGGCGTCCTCAAAGCCATGGAAGAAGACGGCGAAGAGTTTTATCCCGGTGATGTGATCCTGCATAATCACGCCTACTATGGTGCTTCCCACGGGCCAGATATTGGTATCGGTATTCCTATCTTTCGGGGAGAAGAGCTGATTGGCTACTCGTTTACCACAGCCCATCACTTAGATATTGGGTCCTCCTCTCCCGGTAGCTGTGGCATTGTTGATGCGGTAGATGCCTTTGCCGAAGGTCTGCAGTTCAAGGCCGTCAAGATTTACGAAAAGGGTGTGAAAAATCGTCAGGTTTGGCGCATGCTGCGACAAAATATTCGCAGTGCCCAGGTAGTGGTAGGCGATATTGAAGCCCAGGTAGCGGCCTGTCGGGTGGGTGAACAACGGTTTCTGGAACTAGTGGACCAGTATGATTTAGATACGGTATTGGCGGCTAGTGAAGTGCTGATGAACTATTCCGAACGGATGATTCGTCAGGCTGTTGAAAAGCTACCGGATGGCACCTACGCTGCCGAGGGTTTTATTGATGGGTTTTTGGACGATCCAGACCCCAGTAAAAAAGACTTAAAGATTGCTGTTACTGTCACCATCGACGGTAGCGATATGACCATCGATCTCACCGGTACAGCCCCTCAGGTAGACGATCGCCCCATCAACATGCCCTTTGTTGGTACCGTAGATATCGCTATTTTTGTCACCCTGCGCTCTGTTCTGTTAGACACAGCCTTGATGGAATATGTTCCTCAGAATTCTGGTCTAACTCGTCCTATCCACATTGTTGCTCCCAGAGGCTGTTTAGCAAATCCCATTTATCCGGCTCCAGTCATTGCTCGCTGTTGTCCAGGCAATATTGTTGCTGACACTCTGATGAAAGCGTTGGCCCAGGTAGCTCCGCAAAATGTCAGTGGCGGCATCGGCAATATTAAAGTAGTCTCCTACAGTGGTGCGGTAGATGAAGACTATTGGGTCTATATGGATATTACCGAAGGCAGCTATGGTGGCCGCTATGGCAAGGACGGCATGGATGGAGTGGATACCCTCTATGCCAACACTCGCAACAATCCCATTGAAGATATTGAAGCCCATTTGCCCCTGAGAGTGACCCGCTATGAGCTAATCGAAGATGCCAGCGGTGCCGGTAAGTGGCGCGGTGGTCTGGGTTCCATTCGAGATATTCAGTTTCTCTCACCGGGTCAAATGTCTCTAGAAGGAGAGGGCAATAAGTATGCCCCTTGGGGGATCTTTGGTGGAGAAGATGGCACTCCAGGGGGGGTGCAAATCCTCAAGCCAGAGGAGGATGAGGTGCAAGTTTTACCATCTAAGTTTCCCTGTCGCAAAACAAAACCTGGTGACACTTTGCGTACCATTAGCCCCTGTGGTGGTGGTTATGGTAACCCCTTGGAACGTGATCCAGCTTTGGTGTTGGAGGATGTTCTAGACGGATTTCTTTCCGTTGAATCAGCGCAGCGAGACTATAAAGTGGTGATTGAGCCCAATATGATGACAGTTGATAATGCTGCAACAGCGGCTCTGCGACATTCTGGATGAGTAGGTTTTTCAAAAGGATTGTAAAGACTGACTTGAATCCCCTTTTAGTTGTGCGCTGCTAGTCGTTTGGCGACAGACTGGCATGGGTAGACATTGCTGAAGCGTTGTTTTCTAAAGGCACACTAGCGGTCGCATCGAGATGTATAGTCTGTTGAAAAATTACTAGACCAAGGGTAACCAGTATCGCTGTCAAAAACTTTTCTAGTTTGTTCTCCATAGTTATGAAGGGCTAAAAAACAAAGTTGTTGGTCTCTACTAATTGCGTGCAACCTGAGCTGCAGGCGTGGCTGAGGCCTGGCCTGAGGTTAAGTCATTGACAAAAGCCAGAATCTCATTGGCTGAGATCGCAAAGCTCATACCGCTATAGCCATCGGCTTGACCAATCACTTCACCATCAGCAGTTTCCACCGTGGCTCCATAGATCCAGGTATTCATCCCAATTACCTGCCCCTGATCGTTTAGCAAAGGACCACCCGAGTTACCTCCGTTAATGGCGGCATTGTGTAAAATCTGCGTTTGATCTGGCGCAATATTGCCGACAATGCCAGAGGTCATTGTGTTAGAAAATCCCCGAGGCGCACCGATGGCATAAACAGCCTCCCCGATTCGGGGCATTGCTCCAGTGGCTAATGGCAGCGTGGGTAGTTGAAAGTCTCCGACTAACTGCAGTGCAGCTAAATCTCTTCCCTGGCCGTCATAGCCGACTACCATGGCCACCCCGTAGGAACCATCGGCAAATGTAACCGCAACTGCTGCCGTCTCACTATGGAGTACATGGGCATTGGTAACAATCAAACCATTAGCATGAACCACAAATCCACTCCCAAAGTTGCCCAAGGTATTAAAATCCTTATCTACCGGATACAGGGTCACTACAGAAGAGATCGTTTGTTCATAAATTTCACTGGCGGGCATTTCCGCCGCCAGTAGCTGTCCCTGGGTTAGCCAGTGAGATAAAGAAGACTTTGGCAAACTGGGCTCAACCAGACCAAAAGCAAAAACAGACGTGGCGGCAAGGAGGCTAGAGCTGGTCAAACGAAGAAGTGCATTTTTCATGGGGGCTTTTGGGTGTAGTGTTTGAGCAACCGGTGTTTACGATCCGATTACCTAAACGGTAAAAGCCCTATCCAGATAATTCAGGGATAAAACCGGTAAAGCCGAGATCTCTAATCAGCAAAGTTTGATTGCACAAAACTACACTGGGTTTGCAATGCCATCATTTCACGGGTTTATCCAGGCAAGCTTGCAGAAAACTCCCCTGTATTTATCCAACAAGCTGTTTAAGCTGTCACTAGTTACAGTGAGTTAGAGAATACGCCATGAGGTTGCCGTTTTTATGTGCCCTGTTGGTCGGTCTATCGTTTGTTTGGGGGAATTCTGCCAGGGCAGAAATTGAGAACTGTCAATTCCAGTGTGAGCAGACGCTTGCCAATCCTCAATGGCACAGTTACACACCGCGTCAGCGGGCGATCGCAACTGCCGTAGCGCACATCATAACCACCTACTACGACCGCACCGCCCAGCCTCTACCGGTCACTCCAGAAACCGTTGCCCTGGTAGTACAGTCCATTGAAACAGAGCCCTTTGAAACAGAATTTGTCTGTCAACGGATGTATGAATACAGCAGTCCACTGGTCACATTTGATACCGTGGATGCCCAACTAGAGCACATTCACCAGCAACTCCAGATCCCCCAAAGCAGCTGTTTATATGCTGCTTATCCTAAGGGCCGGTAAATAGAGTTAAAAATCGCAATCCCATTAATTCTTTTAATAAAGTAAATTTAAGAAGCCTAGTATGATAATCGGCCGTTAATTCAACCGAAAGAATGCGGATATCCAGGGTAAGTTCTCGAATTTTTGTCACTATCGTCAGTTGTTTTGTGATCTCTGGCCGCATGCCAGCAGCGGCTCAAACTGTGAATATTGAGCTGCCACCGTTGCCTGATATTCCCTCACCTGAGGAGCAGTCCCTGCCTCCCCAGGAAACGATTCCAGAGGAAGAACCGGCGGTGCCGGAGGAGATACTACCTGATGAGCGGCCTGATATTACGGATGTCCTTAATCTGGAGGTTTGTCCAGCCCTGGCCACTACGGCAGAGCTATCCTTCCTGGCCAATGAAATTGTCGTGGTTGGCAATACGGTGCTCCAGTCGGAAATTGATCAGCAGGTGGCCTGCTACGAGGGCCAGGAAATACGGCTGTCTGACCTGTTTAATTTGCGATCGCGCATTACCAAACTTTATCTAGAGGCGGGATACATTACCTCTGGAGCCTTTGTCCCTAACAACCAAGAACTAACCGCAGGCGTTGTCCAGATTCAGGTGATCGAAGGAGAAATAGAAGACCTGCAAATCAACGGTCTCACCCGTCTGCGTCAGAGCTACGTGCGCAACCAGCTGACCCGCGCCATCAGCACCCCCTTAAACCAGCGAAATTTAGAGGAAGGTTTACAGCTACTCCAAATTGACCCAGCCTTAGAACGGGTCAATGCTGAACTGACTGCGGGCAATGGTCCTGGTAAAAGTTTGCTGATCTTAGACCTGCAGGAAGCCGACACCTTTACTCTATCTCTGGGCACTGATAATTATCGGTCCCCTAGCATTGGGTCTGTCGGAGCCAATATCGGTCTAACCGTTCGTCATCCCCTAGGAGTGGGCGATACCCTCACCGCTAGCTACGGGGTCACCGATGGGTTAGACCTGTACGATGTCAGTTACGCAATTCCCGTTAATAGTCGGGACGGCACCCTCCGGTTTGGAGCCAGTAATAGCGATAGTCGCATTGTCCAGGATGACTTTCGCGATGTCGGTATCCGTAGCGAGACCACCACCCTATCCGCTGGCTTCCGTCAGCCCATTGTTCAAACTCCCTCGGAAGAGTTTGCCCTGGGGCTGGATTTTGACTGGAAACGGAGCGAGAGTTTTATCCTCGATGACATTCCCTTTTCATTTTCTCTAGGGCCTGAGGAGGGCAAATCCCAGGTGAGTGCCCTACGCTTTTACCAAGACTGGGTCAAACGCAGTCAGTCGCGGGTGTTGGCCGCTCGCTCTCAGTTTAGCGTCGGCATCGATGCGTTTGATGCCACCGTCAATGACTCTGGGATTGATGGCCGCTTTTTTAGCTGGCTAGGGCAATTTCAGTGGATTGAGCAAGTATCACCGCGTTTCTTAGTTTTAACGCGGGTAGGCGCTCAGTTGACTCCCGATGCCCTTCTCCCCATCGAACGTTTTAGCCTTGGCGGCATTGGCACCGTAAGGGGTTACAGCCAAAATCAGCTGGTGACTGACAATGCCATCACCGGCTCGGTGGAGTTTCGCATTCCGGTGACCAAAGACCCCAATAAGGTACAGATAACGCCATTTCTGGACGCTGGTATTGGCTGGAATAATCAAATTCCTGACCCAGACCCCTCTTTTCTAGCCGGTCTTGGTGTTGGTGTACGCTGGGCGATCAACCCTGATTTATCCCTGCGTCTTGATTACGGTATTCCCCTGGTGGATGTGGACAATACGGGTAATTCTCTTCAGGAAAATGGATTATATTTTTTACTCAACTATCAGCCCAGTTTTTAGCCGTCATTTGTTAAATTCCCTGCAATAAGTTCAACACATCATTTAGAGAAGAAACTATTCTAAACGCGTGTTGCTGAGAATAGGCTGTCGGTGTTTGTAAATCGGGCACCATAATTACCGCCATACCAGCAGCGGTAGCGGCTTGGACACCTGCATTGGAATCTTCTAGGACCAAACAGTTTGCTGGAGAAATATTGATGGCGCTAGCCGCAGTCAAGAAAATATCAGGGGCTGGTTTGCCAGCACCGGCTTGATCGACAGTGACAATAGCATCAAATCTGGGCCATAGTCCCGTACTCTTAAGGCAAATCTGAGCTTCGTGATCATTGCTGGAGGTGCCCACCGCTTTAGGTAAACCGATCTCATCCAGCCAGTCTAATAATGGCCATAGCCCTGGCTTAGTAGGTATTCCCTTCGCGGCTAAAGCCTTCCACCGTGTTTGCCACCCTGCCCGAAAACGTTCAACTGGAAAATCAGACCCCAGAAATTGCAATAATATCTTTTCCGCCAGGTCATTACTACAGCCCACTAGCTGCAGATACGCCTCATTATCCAGAGAGTCATAGCCCAGGTCCACCAGCGTCGATTGCCAGGCCTGATGAAAAATCACTTCACTGTTGAGCATCAGCCCATCCATGTCAAAGATAATGGCTTCTGGCCTGCTAAATATAGGACTCTCCATAGGAATATGGGGGGAGATACATCGGCGTCTAGTCTATCAAGTTTAAAGAGTTGGGCTGGGTAATAGACACGTCTGTAGGGTATCTTTCCATGGGTGTCCTTAGATATTGAGTAACGATATTGATCGACAAAACCGCACTGTCATCGACGACAGTGCGGTCTAATCTGCAACGAGGATAAGGGAGTGATAGGCTTTTTAGGATTTAGTCGTTGGCATTTTCCCGATAGGTAGAGATCGCGCTGGGCTAATAATTGGAGAGGTAAGTCTCTAACACATTAAACTGTTCAGGATTGAGGCTATAGTACATCCAGCGTCCCTGCTGGCGAGCGGTGACCAGCCCTGCCTGTTTGAGAGTTTTTAGATGAAAGGAGAGTTTTGACTGAGCGATACTCAGACGCTCACACATATCGCCAACACAAAACTCTCCTTCGCGTAAAAGCTCTAGTACCTGAATTCGAATTGGTTCTGATAGGGCATGAAATCCTGAAAATACGTGTTGTTGTTGATCAGTTGAACTATGCATGGTGATTGAATAAATAAACACTAAACCCAATATCCAAATCCAAGGTCAGATAAATCTGTCAATACTTATCTGTACGATTGGAATTGTTTTCAACCTAGCCAAAGTCAATAGACTAGCCATCCGGACAAATACGCGAGATTTGTTTATAGTAGCTATTGCCTTTAATAAATCTTTTTAATGTAGACGATTTACACTGATTAAGGATTTATTCCAACAGTAGACTATTAAGATTTTCACGTATCTAAGGTAAACATTCCCAGGTGATAGATTAATAAATGCAAATCCTTGAACCAAGTTCAGGTAATCGTTCCATCCCCTAAAACTTTATCTTTTCTTTAACCTAATCAAGTTATCTTATGTGGCCATCCGAACAAACACGAGAAAATTGTTTATATCAACTGCTCTCTCACTGACGAGATAATCGCCAGGGCGGTAAGTGAAGCTGTTGTTGCACGTAATATCCCGGAACCAAGAGAGGTTTCTTGATAGCCATGGGCGATCGCAACCGTAATTTCTCCAGGTGTCCAGCCCCCTTCTGGGCCGATTACTACTTGCAGCGGCCGCTGAGGAGAATCTCTCAGAAGCGCTTGTACACAAGGTAACAACCCAGGTGCATTGACTCGCGCTACACAGAAATAGTTCCCTGAATCTACAGCTTCACCATGGATCCACTGATTAAACTTTAGGGGACTGTGAATTTCAGGTACATAGCCGCGTTCACACTGCTCCGAAGCTTCTTGGGCGATCCGGTGCCAGCGCTCCAGCTTTTTGGTACTAGGCTGCAATAGACTACGTTCGCTCAGCAGTGGCTGTATGTGGGTTACCCCCAGCTCTGTGGCCTGTCGAACCACATCATCAAAGCCGGTTTTAGGCAGGGCTGCCACCAGTTCCAGCCTGGCCGGTCGTTGGCGGGTGGCCAGTGTGGTCAGAATCTGCGCCTGTCCCAGGCTGTCCGTTAGCTGACTTTGCCACTGTTGTCCCTGGCCATCTTGGACAATAAACGTATCCCCCGGCTTTAATCGCAGCACACGCTGCAAATAGTGCACTTGATCAGCCGTTAGCTGAAGCGTCTCAGCCACCTGCTGACTAGGGTCAATGGTAATGCGCTGCATGGGTCTGGTTTAGGGCTCCCTGGCAATTTCCCTAAAAATCTTAGTTCGGATCAGCCCTAACGAATACCGATAAAGCCCGCATCCTCAATTAAATCCTGACCTTCGGAGGATAGCAGCATATTAACGTAGGCGCGTCCGGCAGCTTCATCCGTCGAGCCATCAGCTTTGACTACCACAAATAGACGCCGCGTCAGCGGATAGTCGCCATTGCGAAAGGCAGACTTATTCATGGTATTTGCCTGGTTTAGACAGTCTTGCCCCGTTCTCCAGGTGTCAGCAAAGGGGGACACAAAGGTATTGGGACTATCCTTAGAAGCCACTGGAATGGCATAAATTGAGCATTGATTAACAATTTCAGGGGCCGACGCATAATAAATTCCCCCTCTATCATTTAAAGTCTGTCTGACGCCAATCGTGGTGTTATCAACAAAGACAACGTCTGCACCGTAGGTCTCAGCATTCACAATAGACTCCAGAAAATACTCAGCTGTACCAGCGGCCTCTGGCGAACGACTGTAGGCCGTGATGGGCAGGTCCGGTCCCCCCAGTTCTGACCAGTTTGTCACTGTGCTGGTATAAATCGCTTGGACTTGCTCTATCGTTAACCCGTCTACTCCCAGTTCTGGATGCACTGCCAGGGCAATGCCATCCAGGGCCGTTGCAATTTGCTCTAGTTTGAACCCCCGTTGTTCAGCAGAGGCAAACTCTTCATCCTTTAGAGGGCGTGAGGATTCTGAAAACGATAGCTGGCCATCTAGCAACATTTTAATGCCTGTACCAGAACCAGGGGCCTCTGTCGATGGCAGAGTGTAGCGTAGCTGTTCGGGAAATGCGTTTGCGATCGCGTCATTAACCGTCTCATGGACAGGAATCCAAGTGGTGCTGCCGCCGTAGTTAAAAAGTCCTTGGGGGACACTCTGTACAGCCGTCAGCTGCTCTGTTGAGACAGGTGGTGCAGAGGGAGCAACTAGTTTATTTGCAAGCCTTTCATTGGGATCAGAACTTGGAGTTGACTCGGACAAACTGCCACCACCGACTAACCATGCGACTAGTCCAAATATACCTGCCACCAAGCCCAGGCCAGCCAAACTAATCATCAGAAGGCCGTTGCCTTGCTGTCGTTGAGTCATGTTCTGTAACTATATATGTTCACTAAACGATAGGTGACAATGTTGGAACTCAGGCTAGATAAACGAAAATAAAACGCCATTAGACTTAGTTAATCAGGTCTAATTGACTAGATGTTTAGACATCTGCCATCGGAAATTGCTTGCCCTAGTCGAAAGCCGATAACCATGTCTGTAGTTTTCCCGAACCGGCTCACGAAAATATGAAGCCCATCAGACGTATGGAAAAACGACCGGAATTGGCGACCTATTTATGAAGAACTAGTTAAGTTCCCGAACTCGGCTGAGTATTTATCAAACTAGCTTCATAAGCCATCAAAATTGGTTCCTGGTAAGGTCTGTGATTTATTTATAAAACTTGTTCAGTAATGAATTTAAACGGGAAAGCTTAATCAATGCTGCATAGGGTAATTCAGTAAGATTATTTCTGAAGAGCCTACAAAAACCATGGACATGGCAGTTTTCCTCTGATATTTCAAAGTCAGGGCTAAGCCTAGCAGTCATGTCTTGCTTTGCTGGTCATTAATACTCCGTTTGACATATAGGGCCTCATTTCTGGAAGCAGGTGTTTTTTTATTTCAACGTTATTGACTACTATTTCTTCCTTTCTAAGCTTAGGTAAAGCGCTAACGTGCTTATTCAGTCAGGGTTTTAATCATGGCAGCAGTTTTAAAAATTGGCGAATCGGAACTTGATATTCGTACACTGCTAGAGCAGTTGCAGCAACACCAGCTTTTGCCGAGGTTGGTGCAGGAAATCGTCTTAGATCAGGCCATTGAATCCGTTGCTTGTGATCCTGAGGAGGCCTATAGGACGTTTTGTCGTCAGCGCAATTTAGTTTCCGAGGAACATCAGCAAAACTGGCAAACTCAGCACAAGCTCACCCAGGAGCAGATGTATATGCTGGCGTTGCGGGAAGCTAAAATTGCAAAGTTCAAAGAAGATAGCTGGGGTAATCAGGCGGAATCTTACTTTTTGGAGCGCAAGGTTAAATTAGACCGCGTGCTTTATTCTCTTATTAGAACTAAAGATCCTAGCCTGGCTCAGGAACTTTATTTTCGTCTTAATGACGATGGGGGTTCATTTGCTGATTTGGCTCGACGCTACTCAGAAGGTCAGGAAGCTCAAACGGGTGGCCTGATTGGACCGGTGGAGTTGAGTGTGCCCCACCCAATGATTGGTCGGATGCTATCTGTCAGTCAACCGGGGCAGTTATGGTCCCCCACACCTATTGGTGAATGGTATGTGATTACTCGGTTAGAAAAGTTTGTACCGGCTCAGTTTGATGACGCTATGCGTAAACGACTGATCGAAGAACTTTTTAAGGCCTGGCTCCAATCCACCTCTCAGGCTACGGCTGTCAAACCGCTTTTGCCCTGAGACGTAAGCACACAGTTTATATCTTATGACCTATACAGTAAATCCTATACAGCAGCAGCTGGGCGATGTGGAGCCCTTTAGCCGTTTACCGGCAGAGGCTCTACAGGCATTGGCTGAAAAAAGTCAAATGCTGCGTTACCGCATGGGGCAGCCTATCCTCAGGCGTGAAACCATGCCCCACCAGCTTGTCTTGATTAAAGAGGGACAGGTAAGGCTGCTGGGCTATGATCCCTACACTAAAAATCCTATTACCCTCAAGCTATTGGGGCCTGGTGACCTGATAGGGTTGGCCGGGGCTGCTCGGGGAGTGGCTTGTGAAAGTGCGATCGCATCCACTGAGATTGTCGCCATTGCCATTCCGGTGCAGACCCTTAAGCAACTGCTTCCAGAGCACCGCAACTTTGCCAATGCTGTTCAAAACCACTGCTATCTGGCAGAGCTGTTTGAAATTCTCAGCAGTTATTTTGAGCGCCAGGCCCACAACGTCGGCGACATTAGCGAACTAACGGAAACCATTCAACAATCAGGGGTGGCTGTTAAGGAAGTCCCTGCTGGCCAGCTCAGGTACAGCGACCTCGATAACCAGCGGCTGTGGTTTATTAGTCGGGGCAATGTTGCTGGTCATAAACAGGGTAGTCAACTTAGCCCCACTGTTGCTTCCACTGAGGTATTGAGCAGCAGCGGAGCGCGACTGATTGGCATTCCATCGGCCATCATCGCTGCCCAGGTTGAAAGCAAAGCTACCGAGGTGCTCAGTGACGATCCCTGGGCCGATGCTGACTCTAGCGCTGAGATTCCCTATGCAGATCCGTTGCCCAAAGATGGCGATATCAACGCCGAGCTTAGTCGTCAAAACTACCCCCATATTCGCGCTCGAGGTGACCTGGATGCGCTGGTGGCCTGTTTTGAAATGCTGTCCCAGCATTTTGGCATGCCCTTTAAACGGGATGTTGTCCACAAGGTTCTGACTAACCAAAAGCAGCGGCTGGGGCAGATATCTCTCCCCGCCTGTGGCGCTGTTGCTGACATGCTGGGGCTAAAACCGCAGCTCGCCAAGGTGCCCGCCAGCGCCATTGGCCGTCTACCCAAGCTGGCGCTGATTAAATGGCGTGACAGCTATGCAGTTATCTATGAGACCTCTGCCAAGAAATATGTGCTTGGCTGTCCCAATGATAAGGGGCTGGTCTACCACTCACCCCAAGCATTTGAAGAAATCTGGGGGCCAGAAGGGGAGGTACTGCTGCTGGAAACCACGGCCCAAACCCCTCAGCAGCGCTTTGGCCTATCGTGGTTTGTGCCATCCCTCAAAAAATATAAGTGGATTTTGGTAGAGGTGCTGATCGCCTCGTTCTTCTACCAGGTCTTTAGTTTGGCCAATCCCCTGATGATTCAGGTGATTATTGACCGAGTCATTGTCCAGCAGAGTGTGGACACCCTGCATGTGCTGGGGATTTTCCTGGTGATTGTGGCGGTGTTTGAGGCCATTCTTGGTAGCTTACGAACGTATTTGTTTGTCGATACCACCAACCGGATCGACATGACCCTGGCGTCCCAAACCATCGACCACCTGCTACGACTGCCGCTCAAATACTTTGACCGCCGCCCTGTGGGTGAGCTGTCCAGCCGAGTTAACGAGCTGGAAAATATCCGACAGTTTTTGACTGGTACAGCCCTGACGGTGGTGTTGGACGCGGTCTTCTCCCTGGTTTATATCGTCGTGATGCTGATTTATAGCGTCAAACTGACGGCGGTTTCCCTGTCGACAATCCCGCTATTCTTGGGGCTGACATTCTTTGTGTCACCGATTGTTCGCCGCCAGTTACGGGCAAAGGCGGAGCAAAACGCTAGGACTCAGTCCTTCCTGGTGGAGGCCCTATCGGGTATCCAGACGGTAAAAGCTCAAAATATCGAGCTCAATACCCGCTGGAAGTGGCAAGACCGCTACAGCCGCTATGTGAGCGATGGTTTTAAAACGGTGCTGACATCCACCACGGCTAGCTCTGCCAGTAACTTCCTTAATAAGCTGTCTGGACTACTGGTGCTTTGGTTTGGTGCCTACCTGGTGCTAGAAGGCGACCTTACTCTGGGGGAACTGATTGCATTCCGAATTATTTCGGGCTACGTGACCCAGCCCCTGTTGCGTCTTACTCAGCTGTGGCAAAACTTCCAGGAAACGGCTCTGTCCCTGGAGCGTTTGAGCGACATCATCGACCATCCCCAGGAACAGGAGGAGGAACAGCGCAGTCAGATTCCGATGCCGGATATCAAGGGGCATGTGCGTTACGAGAACCTATCGTTCCGATTTGGGGCATCGGGTCCGCTGCAGCTTTCCAATATTAATGCCGAGTTCCAGGCGGGTCAGTTTATTGGTTTAGTGGGTCTGAGCGGATCTGGTAAAAGTACCATGATGAAACTGCTGCCCCGGCTGTATGAACCCAACTCGGGCCGTATCTTGATTGATAACTACGATATCAACAAGGTGGAGCTGTACTCCCTCAGACGTCAGGTGGGTATTGTGCCCCAGGATAGTTTGCTATTTGAGGGCACCATTCAGGAAAATATTTCGCTCACTAATCCTGAAGCCACCACTGAAGAGGTGATTCAGGCGGCTAAGATTGCCTGCTGTCATGACTTTATTATGGAGATGGCGGTGGGGTACAACACCCGTGTGGGTGAGCGGGGCTCCTCCCTGTCTGGAGGACAGCGCCAAAGGATTGCGATCGCGCGCACAATTATTCAAAATCCCCGTCTATTAATCTTGGACGAGGCCACCAGTGCTTTGGATTACGACACCGAAGCGCAGGTATCCGCTAACTTGAAAAAGTGGTCCAAAGGCCGCACCGTCTTCTTTATTACCCATCGACTGGGTGCCTTGCGTTCGGCTGACAATATTCTGGTAATGGACCAGGGGTCTATCGTTGAAGACGGCACTCACGAACAACTCCTTGCCCTCAAGGGACGCTACT
The DNA here is from genome assembly GCA_039045805.1 of Cyanobacteria bacterium P01_C01_bin.118. Classification (GTDB taxonomy): domain Bacteria; phylum Cyanobacteriota; class Cyanobacteriia; order Phormidesmidales; family Phormidesmidaceae; genus Leptothoe. The sequence goes on along the minus strand of JBCCJR010000001.1, from coordinate 44,242 downwards.
ACTGTCTACACCAGCAACAAGGGAACGGTTAGTCATGACGACATCTCAACAAGTACAAAACGGTGGGGTGCCAAATGCTCCCAGGGGGCAGGCTCAACCTTTTGACCAGCCCGTCATTCTCCGTCAGTCTCCCGTGTGGGCCCAGGCCATTGTCTTTGCCATTCTGGGAGTGACCACCATTACTGTCCTGTGGGCCTTTCTCGCCAAGGTAGAAGAAACTATTCCGGCCCAGGGCAAATTGGAGCCCGTTGGTGTAGTGCAGCCTGTCCAAACCCCCAGCGGTGGTGTGATTGAAAAAATCCATGTGCGGGAAGGTGACCTGGTAGAAAAAGGTGACGTGCTGATTACGTTTAATCAGGAAGCTGCCAGGGTAGAGCTGGCCTCTCTACAAAGCATTCGCAAACAGCTAAACAGCCAGAGTGATTTTTACCGAGCCCAGGGTGGCAACGGTGATGGCTCTAATGCAGGAGACCTTGATCTACAACAGCGACTGCAGGAGAAAAACCAGCTGCAGGCCAGTAACCAGATTTACCAGGCTCAAATCAACGGTAATACAGCGGGACTTTCTGGTGAGGCAGCCGCCGAGGTCAGGGCGGCTAGAGGAGAAAGCCAGGAACGTCAGATTCAGAACCGTGAGCAAATTAAAGACTTGGAAGGTCGGCTGAGTCAGGCTCGCGCCGAGTTGAAAAATGCTGAAAACGATTTAGATACTAACCAGGAAATTCTGGAAAGACTGCAGTGGCTGGAAAAAGAGGGCGCTGTAGCCGAACTCAACCGGCTACAGCAGGAGCAAGAGGTGAGCACTCGCATCACCCGAGTCAATACCTTAAAAGATGAAATTAGCCGTCTCGATGCTCAAATAAATCAAGCTGAGGCCGAAATTAAGCGCTCCGAATTTGAATTTGAACGAAGTCGTCGCGACCAAATTCGTAACAATCGTGAGCGAATTTCATCAATTGATAGTGATCTGGGCCAAACTGTCTTGCAAAATGAAACCCAGCGACAAGAAATTGATAGCCGCATCGCTCAGTTAAAAGAGCAGCTACAGTTTCGCGAGCTCAAAGCTCCCGTCAGCGGCGCTGTATTTAACCTGAAGGCTAACCAGCCAGGCTACGCAGCCAACTCAACCGAGCCGATTTTAGAAATTGTCCCTCAGGACAATCTCATCGCCCGCGTCTTTATTCCCAATAAGGATATCGGTTTTGTGCAGCTGACCGACGACTGTCGCACTGCGGTACAAGCTGAAGATCAGAAGGGGATTGAAGCTGAGTGTAAGTCAGTGGATGTCCGCATTGATGCCTTTACCTACAGTGAGTATGGAGACATTGACGGACACCTTATCAGCATTGGTTCCGATGCCCTACCGCCCGATGAGATTTATCCGTTTTATCGATTCCCAGCGGAGATTCAGCTTAAGGCTCAGGTCCTAGAGTCCAGAGGAGAAACTTATACACTCCGATCCGGTATGTCGATGAACGCCAATATTAAGACCGAAAAACGGACCGTAATCTCATTCTTTACGGATCTATTTGTCCGCAAGAAGGATAATTTCTTCTCCAAATAGATTGAACGTCGATTGATGGTGGTGTGCATAGGGTAGGCGTGGCCAACCTCAAACTATGGCCCACCTTCTCCTACCGAAACATCCGACAAAAAATGCCGTAGATAATAGCTGCGGTTATGATTCCATTGACCGGGCCGATGCCTACCCCTGCATTCCCAGTGATATAGGCAACAACCGAACCGATCACATAGGCAATCACTCCAGCCCAGTTAAAAGCAGGCAATCGTGATGTCAGCTTAGGAAAGCGTCCCCCATGACGTAGCCAAAAGTCCACCATGATGATGCCCCCTACGGGCGGAATCACAGTGCCCAGAAAAATCAGGTAGCTTGGCAACAGCTCATAAATGCCTGACAGGGTGAATACCAGTGCAAGGGTGGCACCGCCCAACACAAACGCATGGCGCTTATGGGTCCGGAACATATTTGCTCCTGCGACGGAAAATGCGTAGATTGTATTGTCCTGGGTAGTCCACACATTAAGAATTAGCAGAATCACGCCCCCTGCTAAAATTCCTTGAGCGGCTAGAGCTGTGATCAGGTCCTCTGACCCATAGACCAGTGTACAAAACGCACCGGCAAAGACCAGAATGCCATTGACTACCATAAAGGCACTGAGGGTGGAAATAACGGCACTCTTACCTGAGTCAGCAAAACGGCTCCAGTTAGTAGACTGAGTCCCTCCCGAAATAAAGGTACCAATTACCAATGCCAGAGCTGCTCCCATACCCATTTCCCCTGTGGGTTCAGGTAAGGTGCCGTTAAAGTCTCTAAATGCCAGGATCAGACTAATGGCGACTAAAATCAGCATGGCAGGTACCGCTAAGCGACTTAGCCAGTCAATGGCTCGATAGCCGATATAGGCGGTAGCGCAAAAGGCATAGTTAAAAAACAGCACCAGAGCCACGTAGAGAAACCCTTCACTGGGCACACCTATCAGCTCTAAAAGGACCTGGACTACGATGGCTGTGGTAAAGGCATACCAGCCAATTTGGGTAAACCCCATAATAAAATCAACCCAGCGAGAGCCAACATTACCAAAGCTAAACCGAGCCATTAGCACTGTAGTAAGGCCACTTTGAGAAGCGATATACCCCAAGGCAGCACAGTAACTGCCGAGAATCAGATTGCCGATCAGGATAACGGTGATTAGCTGAGGAATACTAAAAGCTGGGCCCAAGGCTCCACCTGCAAACAGCGTAGTGGATGTCAGGGCAAAGCCCATCAGCAGTAAACAGAGCGACCAAAAGGGTTTGCGGCCTGTTTTTGGTACCGCACTTAACGGATAATCCTCAGCCACAGAGGCGTCGAGAATATTAGGTTCCGTAGATAGAGACATAGGCGTACCTCACCAGTAAAGCGTGCAGGTGATTTTCGTTGTCTCTACATTAATAAGGGTTTTTACGGATTGGGTTCGTATCGTTTGCAACGAGTATTTAAGGGAAGTTACCAAAAAGGCTGAACATTTAGGGGGTATTGGGGAATTCTGTCTGAGCCATAGTCTTTAATTTATGGGCCATCCAGGTCAGCGACCAGGTCAAGTCTGAATGGCTATAACCTTCCTCAATTCTGATTAGTTTCTCGTCTTCCAACCACCTGGCTACTAGCTGCAATTGCTCGGGGGTGAGGGCACTTAGTAATGCTTTTTCTGCCGGGCTGGGTGGCTGCTCAATCATGGAAATACGACTTGACGGACCGCTGTTACAATCATAAGTAAGGTCCTGAGCAGTTTCCTGAGGCGTAGGTCCCATCTGTATGGGTCTTTAGCCCTAAGTTTGGATGAAGGTTAGCGGAAGAGTGCGATCGCAACCGCCGCCGCCATCAGTCCCAACAGCCAACTACGACTGGCAATAAACGCCACCAATGCCCCCGTGGCCATCATCAATCCCCTACGCCATCCAGAAGCCCTGCGTTCTACAGGCACTTTAGAGTAGTTCCACGGTGGGTTATACCTCGCAATCAGCGCCTTCTCCAGTGAGCGAGCTTCGTCTTTTGGCAATAGGAGATAGTGCAAACTAGGCCTACCCAACTGGCTAGCCTGGATATACCGATGATGTCCCCTGCCACGCCATCGCTGATTTAGGTTAATCGAAACACCAACGTAGTAGATTCTGCGGCGGCTAATGACGGCATACACCCCTGACTTGCGTGGCAGTCTGCGACGGTCCTCTAACAATACAGAAGCCCAACGTCTGGGGTGATAAGCCTGTCTCATATAAACAGCAACATTGGTGTACTAGTATATGTACTATGACCAATGAGCAGCCGCACAGTCAAAGAACTGCGCTCAACACACCGTGGCTTCATTACATAAAATAAGAAATGCAAAGATTTTATGTAGTTTATTGTTCGACCTGGACAGATGCCTTTTTAAGCCAAAAAGTTACATGTCTATATTCACCAACTATCCAGTAGTGTAAATAGAAATAATGAAAACCTTTTATAGAGAGGGTTTAACCTCATTATAAATCCAGGCAATAGTAGTTCAACGTAGCTATGGATGTTCTTAGTAATGAATGCTTGGTTATATTTCCGGACACAGATCTAGTTGAAATTGCTGATGCTTTTTACTTCTTTTACAAAGATTATATGAACGTAGTTCCCTAAATTACGTACGCATGTGGATCATCAGCACAATATTAGAGGGTGGCGACCTTGAGACCGCCATCAGAAAGGCTGTAGCAATGAAGGCTAAACGACCTAGCCATCTACCTCCCCAAGGGTTTTTACTGACAATGCTGTCACGCATCAATCAAGTGACGCCAGAGGTCAAGGGGGCAATTGAGGTACAAGTAATTAAGAGCAGTTAAACCGCATCATCTACACCTTGAAGAAATGGACTAAAGTCATGAGTCCAATTGTGTTGGCCACATTGATTTAGGGCAATTTTTCAGGGGTATTCAGTTAAAACGCTAGTGTGAGTTGAAAACGTTAAACCCCTTGGGCTTTAAGCCCAAGGGGTTTAACGTTTTAGTCAAGATTTCTCAAGCAGCCTTATCATCGACTGCATCATTGGTCTTCACTTGAAACTTTAGACGATCCTCAATGTAGTCAATAACAACTTGACTGCCTTCCACAAAGGTATTTTCTAAGATCTTGGTGGCAATGGGATTTTCCAGCTCCCTCTGAATCGCCCGCTTTAAGGGCCTGGCACCATACACGGGGTCGTAGCCCTTATCTGCCACGTAGTCAATGGCCGACTCTGATACGTGGAGTGCAATTTTCTGATCCGCCAGCAGCTTATACAACCGCTTAAGCTGGATTGTCACAATCGCCCGCAACTCATCCTTACTCAACGGATGGAAGATAATTAAATCGTCCACACGGTTTAGAAACTCAGGCCGGAAGTGTCCCCGCAGAGCAGTCAGTACTCGCTCTTGCATATCTTCGAACTGGGAGTCATCTCCGGCCACATCGAGAATGTGATCGCTGCCAATATTGCTGGTCATCACAATCACCGTATTGCGAAAATCCACCGTCCGCCCTTGGGAATCAGTGATGCGACCATCATCCAGCACCTGTAGCAAAATATTAAACACGTCTGGATGAGCCTTTTCTACCTCATCCAGTAGCACCACAGAATAGGGATGACGGCGCACTGCTTCTGATAGCTGTCCTCCCTCTTCATAGCCAACATAGCCAGGAGGGGCACCTATCAAGCGAGCTACAGAATGTTTTTCCATGTACTCAGACATGTCTACTCGCACCAGGGCCTCTTCGGTGTCAAAGAGACAGTCGGCCAGGGCTCGCGCTAATTCTGTTTTACCCACGCCCGTCGGTCCCATAAACAAAAAAGAACCAATGGGTCTGCCGGGATCTTTCATGCCCGCGCGGGCCCGTCGAATCGCCGCAGATACCGCCGTTACCGCTTCACTTTGGCCGACCACACGCTGGTGTAAATACCCTTCTAGCTGCAACAGCTTTTGGCGCTCAGTCTCCATCAGACGGTTGACGGGAATTCCTGTCCAATTAGCAACAATCTCAGCAATATCAGCCTCACTGACTTGTTCCCGCAACAGTGTGGAGCCTTTATTTTGCATCTCTTGCAGTTGGCCATCCAAAATCTCTAGCTCTTGTTGAACAGCTTCTAAGCGACCGTACTTGATCTGAGCTGCCCGGTTGAGATCATAGGCCCGTTCGGCTTGCTCTACCTGCACCCGCAGCTGGTCTTCTTCTTGCTTTAAGGCCTTGATTGCATCTAAAGCCTGTTTCTCGGCCTGCCACTGCAGGGTAAATTTTTGCTGTTTTACCGAGAGTTTTTCAATCTCTTTATTGATCCGTGTGAGGCGCTGTTTTGAGGTACGCGAGGTGGACTCTTCTCCCTGGAGAGAGAGTTTTTCCATTTCTAACTGTCGCAACCGTCGATCAATAGTCTCTAGCTCCACTGGCTTGGAGGTGATCTCCATTTTTAGCTTGGCGGCGGCTTCATCGATCAGGTCGATGGCCTTATCGGGCAAAAAGCGATCGCTGATATAGCGATCCGAGAGTGTGGCGGCGGCAACCAGGGCCGAGTCCACAATCTTCACACCATGGTGCGCTTCATAGCGTTCCTTTAGACCCCGCAAAATCGAAATGGCATCCTCAACGCTGGGTTGGCCAATATAGACCTGTTGGAAGCGTCGTTCCAAAGCAGCATCTTTTTCAATGTGTTTACGATATTCGTCCAGCGTAGTAGCACCGATACACCGCAGCTCTCCCCTCGCTAAAATTGGTTTGAGCAAATTACCCGCATCCACATTGCTGTTGCCACCACCGGCTCCCACCACCGTATGGAGCTCATCAATAAACAACACCACCTGACCGTCAGATTCGGTCACTTCTTTTAAAACTGAGCGCAGTCGTTCTTCAAACTCACCCCGGTATTTGGCTCCAGCAATCAGACTTCCAATGTCTAATGAGATTAGCTGGCGATCCTTTAAGGACTCGGGTACATCACCGTTGACAATGCGCTGGGCCAATCCTTCTGCGATCGCTGTTTTCCCCACACCCGGCTCACCGATTAACACTGGGTTGTTTTTAGTGCGTCGCGATACCACCTGAATTACCCGGCGAATTTCCTCATCTCGACCAATGACAGGATCGAGCTTGCCGTGTTTGGCTTCTTCCGTCAGGTCACGACCGTACTTTTCTAAGGCCTCATAGGCTTCTTCTGGATTTTGCCCAGTGGCTTTTTGCTTACCCCGTACCTGGTTAATGGCCGCCCGTATGTGGGATACATCTAACTCAAACCCACTTAACAGCCGACGACCAATGCGTTCATCTTCGGCAAACCCCAGCAACAGATGCTCAACAGAAATAATGTCATCCTGTAGCAGCTGACGTGCCGCTTCGGCCTGATCCAGCATCCGATCCAGACTTTGGCCCAGATATAAACTACTATCCACCGAAGCCCTTGCCCGTGACTGTCGCTGGGCGAAGGTTTCGAGCTCCTGCAAAATCAGCTCTGGATCCAGATCGGCCTTAGTTAATACAGTGCTAGCTAACCCCTGCTGCTCAATCAGCGCCACCATCACATGCTCGACCTCAAGATATTGCTGACGAAAACGTCTGGCGACATCCTGAGCTTGAACTATGGCGTCCCATGCCTTGACAGTAAATTTATCGGGATTAGATGGCTGCATTGTGGGTGAGTGGAACTGGCAGGGAAAGGAACATCTAAGTATATCAAGTGGAGGAGCGGTGAATCGTGAGTGCGATCGCAAAGCTCGCTAAGCCGTCACCACAGCCTCCTCGACCTGAGCTGCTGGCTTATCTTTTAACTGGATCAGCTCAACTTTGTATCCATCGGGATCGGTCACAAAAGCAATTACGGTTGAACCATGCTTCATCGGGCCTGGCTCTCGAACTACGTTACCGCCTCGGGCTTTAATCTCGTTACAGGTTTTATAAATGTCGTCTACACCCAGGGCTATATGACCATACCCTTCGCCCAGGTCGTAGGATTCTACACCCCAGTTATGGGTGAGTTCTATGACGGTGTGGTCGCTTTCGTCGCCATAGCCAACAAAGGCCAGGGTAAATTTGCCCCCAGGATAGTCTTTTTGGCGGAGCAGGGTCATCCCTAAGACATCGCAATAGAATTGCAGGGACTTGTCCAAGTTGCCCACCCGCAACATTGTGTGCAGTAAACGCATATTAATTCTTGCCTCTCAGTCTGAATTGATCCTAACGGTGGTCGAGTTTTTATGATGACCTAGATATCCTTGTGTAGACAGGTCAATGTGCTTTTCCTCACATTTTTACGTGTAGCCCTATCGTTGATGCAGGATAGCACCGTATGCTGGTTTATCGTGCAATCGTTGTTAACCCACAGTTAATCCACAAGGACATACAGATTAATGATTGACTTACTCGAAACCACCATCGAAGAGATTCGCGCCCGCGAAATTTTGGATTCTCGAGGTCGACCCACTATTGAGGCTGAAGTGTATTTATCTGTGGGCGCTGTAGGTTTAGCCCAGGTTCCTAGCGGTGCATCCACAGGTACATTTGAAGCCCACGAACTGCGAGATGGTGATGCTCGCTATGGCGGCAAGGGTGTACTTAAGGCAGTCAATAACGTTCACGAAACCATCGCCCGTGAACTAATGGGTCTTGATGCCCTTGATCAAATAGTGATAGATCGCACCATGATTGCCCTTGATGGTTCTGAGAACAAAGCTAATCTGGGGGCTAATGCAATTCTGGCGGTATCCCTGGCCAATGCAAAGGCAGCGGCTCAAGCGTTGGGGTTGCCCCTTTATCGCTATCTGGGGGGACCTTTGGCAAATGTATTGCCCGTACCGTTGATGAATGTGATTAACGGCGGTGCCCATGCCAATAACAATGTGGATATTCAGGAATTTATGATTGTCCCTAGCGGTGCTAGCAGCTTTCGGGAAGCGCTACGCTGGGGCGCGGAGGTTTTTGCCAGCCTTAGCAAGGTGTTGGATGAGAAAGGTTTACTGGGTGGTGTTGGCGATGAAGGTGGTTTTGCGCCTAATTTAGGCTCTAACCAGGAAGCATTGGAAATTTTGATTGCAGCTATTGAGTCTGCGGGGTATAAACCAGGGGAGCAAATCTCTCTGGCATTGGATGTGGCCGCCAGCGAATTTTATAAAGATGGCCAGTATATCTTTGATGGCAATGCTCACTCTCCTACGGCAACCATTGACTACTTGGATAAGCTGGCGAGCCAGTATCCCATTGTCTCCATTGAGGATGGGCTACACGAAGAGGATTGGGCTAGCTGGAAGGCCCTCACTGATAAGGTGGGCGATCGAGTACAGCTGGTGGGGGATGACTTATTTGTGACTAATCCCACGCGCCTGCAAAAGGGTATCGATCAGGGAGCGGCAAACTCTATTTTGATTAAGCTTAACCAGATTGGCTCTTTGACCGAAACGTTAGAGGCTATCGATTTGGCTACTCGCAACAGTCTCACCTCGGTGATCAGTCACCGCTCTGGAGAGACTGAGGATACCACTATTGCTGATTTAGCAGTGGCTACCCGCGCTGGTCAAATTAAGACAGGTTCTCTCTGTCGTAGTGAGCGTGTGGCTAAATACAACCGTCTGCTAAGGATTGAAGACGAGTTGGCTGGTCAGTCAGTCTATGCTGGTGCGATTGGCCTGGGCCCTGGCCTGTGCTAGGTGGTTGATAGCTCGCTGTTACCAATATCTGTCACTGATATCTAAGAAAGAGGAAGGCTGTTGAGGCCTCCCTCTTTTTTTGGACTACTCGTCGTCCGGTAGCGGGGGTAACGACGAGGGACTATCAAAGGAACTCCCTGGTGTTGGAATTGGAGTAGTGGTGTCAGGGTTTAGCGGATCGTTAATACTGGGGGAAATCCCTGGCAGACCGCTACCTCCTGGTAGACCGCTACTTCCTGGTAGACCGCTACCTCCTGGTAGACCGCTGCCCCCTGGCAAGGTGGAGCCAGAACCATTAATCAGGTCTTGAATATCAGCTGGTAACTCCCCCGGCAGCCCCTCTTGAGAGGCTCTAGACTCGGTTCCTGCTGGCAGTGTGGCCAGGGCCACTCGATTGCCTCCCACGGATCGCAAAATATCTAATACTCGAACAACATCATCGTAGCGAGAATCTTTGGCTGCATAGAGTACGACAATTCCTTGAGAGTTACCGGTGTAGAAGTCTCTGAGCAGTCCCAACAGGTTCTGTTCCAGTATGGGATCTTGATCGATATAAATGCGCCCAATGGGGTCAACACTGACGTACAAGCGATCGCGACCAGTATTTTGAGTCTCTTCCAGGGCTGCCCCGGTATTTGCATTGGGTAGGTCTAAACTAATTGCCTGCTGACGACTACCAACAGCGGCCAAGATAAAGAAGGTAAGAATACAAAAGACGACATCCACGAGGGGAAGCAGCTCAATCTGGACACCGGTTTGTTGTTCGTCTAAATCCAGTTTCATAGCAATGCTGAGGGATATTAGAAAATTGTGTGGGGAAAACGAAACCAGGGAACCTAGGCAACTCTAGAGGGGCCAAGTTCACTGGGTTTACCATCACTTAAGGACCAGGCCTGACGATACAGCAGCTCCAGTTCGCTACCTGACTGACGAAAAACTTTGGCTTGACCAAAAACTAGACCTTGAAACAGGCGGAAAAACATCAGGCTGATAATGGCAATAATCAACCCTGCAGCCGTGGTAATTAGGGACTGCCCAATACCGCTGGCGGCACCGCTGGTGGCACTACCCAGGGCCAGATCGTTCAGATTTAGAGAGCCCAGGGAGTTCATCAATCCCAGGACCGTACCCAGCAGCCCCAACATGGGGGAGACGGCAATCACTAGCTCCAGCACTTTTTCGCCTCGACGCATGGCGGCCAGCTCTTCGTTGGCAGCGGTTTCCAGGGCTAAACGAAAGACTTCAGGTTCCTGGTCCTTAAGTTTGAGAGCCGCATAGAGAAAACGACCCATGGGTAACCGGTGGGCCCGCTGGGCAATTTCGGTGGCGGCAGGCCATTCCCGACGAGCGGCTTCTAATACTCGTCCGGCTACTTCACGCTCGCGAGTAATAATACGAGACCAGAACCAGATCCGCTCGATAATGGTACCGAGGGCAAGCACTGATAGGCCCGCTAGGGGCAACATGACTGGCCCACCTATACTAAATAGTTCAGCAATGTTCACGCGTTTTCTCCCGTACGCTTTCTCAGAGGCATGTTACCCTGCTCGGGTCCTAGATTAGCCATCATCTTTAGACACTGGCGACAGCAGCCCTGGCAATGGCTAGATCTAGAATTTCGGTGGCGGCGCGATCGCACACTCCCAGAGAGCCCAACTGCTGTCGCATCGTCCTGTAGCCCTCCACCATTTTTTGACGTTGATCCGGATTGTTCAGTAGATTTAGCGCTGCTTGGCTGACGACCTCAGGCGTTGCATCCCACTGGACAAACTCCGGTACAATCGGCTCCATATTAACCAGATTTACCGGCGAAACATAGGGGACCGAAAATTGCAGTACAAACTCTGCTAGCCAGGCCGTTAAGCGATTTAGCCGATACATTACCACCTGGGGTACTTCCATGAGGGCAATTTCTAAATTAGTTGTCCCCGATTTGGTAATCGCTAGATCCGCTGCTGCAATGGCCTCCAGACGCTCCTCCGGTACCACCGCTTGTCCGGTTAAACCATAGTCTGCCAAGGCTGCTTCCACCATGGGTCGAAAGCTCTCCCTAGCCAGGGGCACCAAAAACTTTATCTGGGGCAGTTGGGTCTGAAGCTGTTGAGCCGCCTGAAACATAATCGGCAGCACATAGGTCAGTTCCTGCTGTCGTGATGCCGGTAATAGGGTGACCACACGATCGATGGTGGCTAGCCCCAACTGTTGACGCGCCTCTTGTTTAGCTATATCTGGAGAATGGTCAGCAAATTGATCTAGCAGAGGATGACCGATCCAGGTGACGTTTCCTCCCTTTTTTTGATAGAAATCGGCCTCTCCTGGAAAAATTGCCAGGATTAGGTCAGAAATTGCCAATATCTTAGCTGTGTCTCCAGGAATTGTTTCACAAACCCATAGGTGAGGGGCGATGTAGTACGCGATCGGTGCCTTGGGAAACTGCCGTCGAACAAAATTGCCAATGGCCACATTGGGCCCCATATAGTCAATCAGCACCACTCCATCCGGTGGGGACAGACGCAGATGCTTTTGTGCCTGTCGATTGAGCTTTAGGGCTTTACCTACATAGGGTAGAGCCTCTAGCAACCCGATGGAACTGACAGAGACCGTATCGCCGATCAGATTTGCTCCAGCGTCGGCCATGCGGCTACCCCCCATGGCCGTAATCTCAACGGCTACCCCCCGCTTGGCTGCCTGACGTTCCAACGCCTTCACCAGCAGACTCCCTTGCAGATCACCCGAGACTTCTCCGGTGTGAATAAATACCCGCAGAGGGCGTCTGGAGTTGGTTGTAGTATTAGCTTGTTGCTGCATGGTAGAAGCGGGTTCTAGAGCGTTAGGTCCCATAGTTCGGCTAGGAGGAACGCAGTCGTCCCGGAACTACACCGCGTCGACCATCTTGTTGGGATGCCACTAAAAATCTATGGAGATGTTGTACATACTCGTTGTTAGCGACAGAGTCTAACTTGTTCAGGGCTTCGCTAAATGTCAGACCAGAACGATAGAGCACACGATAGGCCTGTTTTAAACCTTCATAGACTCGGCCAGATTCTAAATCGCCAATACCCGAACGTTTTAAGCCGACCTGGTTAAGTCCCCTGACCCGGGATGGATTGCCTTCCACCATCATGTAGGGCGGTACATCCCGTTCGATTCGACTCATGCCGCCCACCATGGCATGACGACCGATATGAACAAACTGATGAATACCCACTAGACCACTGATGCGGACATTGGCTTCAATATGTACATGGCCAGCCAGGGCTACGGAATTTGCAATGATCACATTGTCCTGAATGACACAGTTGTGGGCGACATGGGCATAGGCCATCAATAACGTATTGTTGCCAATCCGCGTGATTTCGCCAAATCGTGTGGGCCGATTGATGGTGACATATTCGCGAATATTGTTGTCATCACCAATGGAGACTAAACTTTCAGAACCATCGTATTTCAGGTCTTGAGGCTCCAGACCAATGGCCGCTCCGGTAAAGATACGATTGCGCTCACCAATCTCGGTATGACCGTCTAACACCACATGGGAGCCGATTTCAGTATCTTTACCAACACTGACTTTTTCACCAATTACCGCATAGGGACCCACCTTGACACTGGGGTGAATTTGGGCCCCCGGATGAATCACAGCCGTGGAATGAATCAAAGCAGTTTGGAGCATCGGTTTGGGTACGTTTATTCAACCACAGAAAACATCAGAGTCCCTTCGCACACCAGTTGACCGTCAACTTCAGCCTTGGCCTGCATTTTGCCGAATTTTAGCCCGCGTACGCTGAGCAATTCTGTCGTAATGACCAGCTGGTCACCTGGCACAACTGGCCGTCGAAAGCGAACTTTGTCGATGCCGGCAAACATGCACAGACCGTTGACTCCAGGCATTTGGGTGAGCACAATTCCACCGACCTGGGCCATGGCTTCAACAATCAGCACCCCCGGCATAATAGGACGTCCTGGAAAGTGTCCTTGGAAGTGTGGTTCATTGAACGTGACATTTTTTAGCCCCACTGCCTGTTTGCCAGGAACATAGTCAACAATGCGATCAACCAGGGCAAACGGGTACCGGTGGGGTAACAACGCCTGGATTTCCTCTAGGGTGAATGTCGTAGGGGCAGGATTCTCGGCGGTCGCCGGTTGAGAGTCCTGGGTAGTATGAGCTTTATCTTGAATAACGGTGGCCATAGACTTTTATTAACAGCGACGGCGTAGGTGTTCTCGGCTAACCAAAAGCTGGTTAAAGCCTGGTTAAACCCTCGTCCACATCCAAAACTGTAGAGTTTTTCCAGGGGAAAACTCAAGGCTTTATCTGGGAGGGGGGGATTTGTGGTGCAAATAGTCGGCTAGCTGATGGGCCAACTGTACATGCAAACTGTGACTAGCTCGATAAGCGGTCACATGCATCGTAGGGAGAACACCTAATAAACTGAGATCCCCTACTAAGTCTAAAAGTTTATGACGTGCCGGTTCATTTGCAAATCGCAGGGGTGGATTCAACCAGCCATCGCGATCGCAAACCAGAGCATTTTCCAGACTGCCTCCTTTGATCAGACCTTGCGATCTCAAACCCTCAATGTGATGGGCCATGGCAAAGGTGCGGGCCGGTGCGACCTGGGACTCAAAATCTTGAGTGCTCGGAGACCAGCTATGCCACTGATTACCAATGGCCGCCACCGGAAAGTCAATGCCATAGCTAAATCGCAGCTCCGATGAGGGCACTGCCATCACATAGGCATCCCCATCGCGGACGATCACGGGCTCAGCCAGTTCTCTCTGCTGACGGGGCACACCTTGCTCCATCGTTCCAGCTGTCTGGATTAAACTGCTCCAATCCTGGGCAGAGCCATCCATCAGGGGCAATTCTGGACCATCAATTTCGATCCGAGCATTGTCCACCCCTGCGGCCCAGAGAGCGGCCAGTAAATGTTCTACCGTTCGTACTTGCTGTTCTGACGCTCCCAGCTGAGTAGACAGACGGGTTTGACTCACCGCCGCTACCGTCGCCGGAATTACCTCATCTCCCACATCAGTGCGTACAAAGTAACGCCCGCTGTTAACCTCCGCTGGTAAGACGTTGACCTGGGTGGTTTGGCCCAAATGTAGTCCCACGCCTGCACAGGTAACAGGGGCCGCTAGAGTCCGCTGCACCCCTGCCGTCGCCATTAGAAGCGTTCTCCAATACCAAAGTGAATGCGACCATCACCATCGTCACCAAAACCATAATCTAAACGCAGCGCTCCTAACGGTGTCTGCACGCGGATGCCTGCACCATAGCCAAAGCCGTCACCAGGCTTGCCCCGAATCTCAGCTGGATCGCCGGGAACATCAGTGCCAGAACCCAAATCAGACGCATAATCAACAAATAAAGCCCCGCCCAGGAAGGAGGTAAACAAGGGGAAACGATATTCAGCCGTGGCCTGCACAAAAGAACGCCCGCTGCCAACATCTCCTTCGTCAAATCCTCGTACCGAATTTGTCCCGCCTAAGGAAAACGCCTCATAGGGAGGCAAGTCACCAATCACGGTTCCCCCCTGGACATTGAGGGCAATAGTTTGCCCTTCGCGAGACCTAAAGAACTGTACTGGTAAATAACGACTGTAGCTAGCCCGAACACGGTTAAAGAAAATAGTCCCCTTACCCACCGGAATGGTTTGTTCTGACCCCAGACGCAGGAGACTACCGCTGGTGGGGGCCACAGGACTATTACGCTGGTCCCAAACAAAGCTTACCGGCACGCTTAGCAAATCGTCGCGTCCGTCACCGCTAAAGCTCAACTCGTTGCCAAACTGGTCTACTGGAGACAGGTCACCATCGCTATCTCGAATAGACACCCGCTGGTATTCCAGCCCGACAGAACCACTCCAACCGTTGTCTAAGGGGCGACCAAAGGTAACGCCTCCACCCAGACGATTAACTCGGGGAGTATCACCATTGGGCAGATCAACATCGACATCGCCGCCATCAAAGATGAGAGAAATTGAACGACGGTTAAAGCCATTCACCGTATAGGATGTGCGGTGAGGGTCACCAGCAATCCAGGGGTCAGTGAAGCCCACATCAAACAACAGTTCACTTTCACTCAGCTGGAATTCTGTGCGCAAGCTTTGGTTGTTTCCCCCCAGGTTGTCCTGCTGATAGCTGACGCTACCAAACACATCACCTCGAAGGTTAAAACCAACGGCTGCACCGACCGAGCCGGTATTGCCCTCGTCTACGTTGACCACTACCTTGACTTTACGAGGATCTTCATCACCGGGGTCCAGGGAGAGCCGCACATCATCAAAAATACCTAACCCAAATACTCGCTCCAGATCAGCTTGAATGCGATTTTGCTGGAACACATCCCCAGGCTGAGTTTCAAATTCACGGGTGATGATAAAGGGCCGAGTTTTGCCGTCAATGGGTTCTCCTTCGTCATCCACTTCGTTGCCATCTTCATCAATGTAGCGAACCTCAATCTCCTCTACTACACCCTCAGCTACAATCAGCGTTGCTACTCCCGAATCTGAAACCTGAGGTGCGGCGGTCACCTGAGCCAGCACATACCCCTGGTCGCGATACCATTCATTCAGTTCTAAAATGCTGTCCTGAAAGTCGATCAGGTTAAGAATTTGGCCGTATTGATCGCCAAAAAACTCATCGACTTTTTCCTGGGAGAGAATATCTTCTTCGCCATCTGTGCGGACATCCACGCCAGTCAAGATGGGGTTAGGCTGGACACCAAAGGTGACCCGTACGCCTAAATCTGTGTCCTCGGGTCTGGCCCTTACATTGGCAAAAAATCCAGTGGCAAAAACATTGTTGATGTCTTCCTGCAGCTGACTACGAGTGGCAGGGCGGCCAGGACGTAAGGTAATTGCCTGATAGGCGACATCCTCAAGTTCTGGATCTAGAGGACTGCCATCGAGGGTAACCACCTCCAGCTCAGCCACCAGCACCTGAACCTCTTCGTCCTCGTCGGCTACTGGTCTATCCTCGGGGGGGGTGGGGGTTTCTGCCGCTGGTGGTTCAGGGGCTGGCTCTTCCTCCACCAGTACCGGTTCAGCAGGCTGGTTAATGCCTTCTAGCAACCTTTGCAGCGTTTCCTCACGGGTTTCTGTGCTGTCATCTTGAGCCAGCTTTACATTAGCCGTGGCGGCATCATCGGGGGCTATTATCTCTGTTTCAGTTGCTGCTCCTGAGCCCTGCACTGGAATTACTACGGTTTCAGGCGACAGCGTCCCTTCTAGACCGTTTTCTGCATCGTCAGCTAGTTCAGTCTGAATGGCGGCGGCGGATAGTTGGGTATCGTCGGCTAGTTCATCAGTCGTCGAGGATTCAACTTCGGTCGCATTTGCTGCAAACACAGGCAACCCAAACAATGTCGCAACGGTGCAACAAGCCAATAGAGTCGGCGAAAAACGCATAGGCGGTCTTTGTAAACGTACTCCTTACACCACGGGGAACAGAGGCTTTAAGCCACTGTTAATGAAATACACTAAATTGAGCCTGGAAGTCTGTAGTTGCGGCTGCTCTGACCACGGCTGCAGTACTCCCAATCCTTTAATCGAATGCCACTTTTATCGCACTCGGCAAAAGGTGAACAGAATTTAATATTTTCTGAAAGATTCTACCGCACTGTCTCCCTCAGTACTCAATTTGTATGTGCCAGAATTCGATCTAACACCTGCTGATAGCCTGACTCTACGTCGCCCAAATCCTGACGAAATCGGTCTTTATCCATGACTCGGCGGGATTCATCGGTTTCGTTCTGATTCCAGAGACGGCAGGTGTCGGGGCTGATTTCGTCCGCCAGTACCAGGGTGCCGTCCGCCAGGGTGCCAAACTCCAGTTTGAAGTCCACCAGGGTAATGCTACAGCTGTTGAAAAAGTCCGTTAGCATCTGATTGATGCGGCGAGCCATTTGGTCTAGCTGAGCTACGGTCTCGTCGCTAGCAATCTGCATGGCCCGAATGCGATCGCGAGTCAGCAGCGGGTCCCCTAGCTCATCATTTTTGTAGTAAAACTCCACCAAAGAGGGCGTCAACGGCGTCCCCAGCTCCATCCCCGTCTGACGGCATAGGCTCCCTGCTGCCAGGTTACGAACTACCACCTCCAAAGGCACAATGGTCACCGGTCTTACCCGCATCTCGCGCTCATTGGGAGAATCAATCCAATGAGTGGCTACCCCCTGGGCCTCTAGCAGCTTAAACAAATGGGTGGACACCGCATTATTAATCCGGCCCTTATTGGCGATGGTGCCTCGCTTTTGAGCATTAAATGCCGTCGCATCATCCTTGAAGTAGGTAACCAGTACCGTCGGATCCTCGGTGGCATAGAGAATTTTTGCCTTGCCTTCGTAAAGCTTTTGCCGCTCAACCATAAGGGTCTGCCCTGGAAAATTGCATCGCTTATTTTAGCGTGGGAATGCCACTCCCCTACTTCGTCTTCATCACATACACCCCATCCCAATCAGCCGGTGGCGGATTCTCCAAATAGGCATGGATACGGCCAATATGTACATCCACCGCCTTATCGTAGGGACGCATCACTTTGGCGCGGGTAAATATTTCCAGGGCGCGGGTAAATTTTTGAGAGGTATAGGCTTTGCGGCCCTGATGATACAGATCTAAAAAGTTTTGCGTCTGTTCATCCAGCTTATGGTTTTGCCGACTGCCGATCAGCTCATAAATTTTCACGGGTTTAGTCTTACCCTTTACCCGAGTCAGGTCTAGCTCTCGCACCCAAACCAGGTCGCGGCAGCGATCATAGGTGTGCTCGCTCATGACAATGTCGCAGCCGTATTGCTTGGTCGCCCCCTCTAGCCGGGAGCTAAGATTTACCCCATCGCCAATCACCGTATACTCCATTTTTTTACGGGAGCCAATATTGCCAGAAACCACCTCTCCAGAACTGAGACCGATGCCGATATTGATTTCTGGTTGACCAGCTGCCTGGCGAGCACGATTAAAGTGCACCAGCCGTTCCCGCATATCTAAAGCCGCTTCCACCGCTGACCAACCATGGTTCTCAAGCGGCAGTGGTGCGCCAAACACGGCCATCAAGGCATCGCCGATAAACTTATCCAAAGTCCCTTGATGGTTAAACACCGCCTCCACCATGGTTTCAAAATAGTCATTGAGCATCGATACCACCTGGGAGGCTTCCAGGCTCTCGGTCAATGTGGTGTAGCCGCGAATATCCGAAAACAGCACTGTTACATCGCGACGCTTACCCACCATCAGCGAATCTTCCCCTAGGGCCATCACCTGATCCGCCACACTGGGAGTCATATAGCGATACAGGGTGGTCTTCATCCGCTTTTCTTGACTGATGTCCTCCAGCACCACCAGGCCACCCCTGACACCCCCACCTGGGGCCGTTAGGGGATTTACCGTCAGGTTGATGCTGTGCTCCAACTGCTGTAGGTTCTTGGGCCCAGTAACTGGTTGTTTGGGGTGCCCCCAAAGGTAATAGCGTTCAGAGGTTGCATCCTCTTGTTTAGATGGAAACAGTGTGGACGTTTTGCGTCGGATCTCCACTGGCACTAACAGAGACTGCTGACCGTCCATTATCGCCACAGCCACCTGGAGGGTTTGTTCTGGCACATACTGCTCGGAGCCAAACTCCAAACTATCGGCAAGTCTGGATTTTAAACGCTCAATGGGGACTATCTCCCAAATCAAACGCCCCACTAAAAGTTCTTCCCATGCTTGCTTAATGCGGCGTCCGGCGTCCTCATCCTGATCGGCTGTCACCGTCGGACATCCCAATAGATTTAAGGCAGCCTCGTTTATGGTGACAATGCGGCCCCCCATATCCGTCGAAATCACCGCATCGGAGAGACTCTGCAAAATGTCCTTTTGATACTGCTTTTCCAGCATCACATTTTCAAACAGCTGAGCATTTTCTAGGGCAATTCCTGCCTGGGTATTAAACGCTCTCATAAAGGATTCATCGGAGCGAGTAAAAGAGCCCTGGGCCTTATTGATCAGCTGGGTCACCCCCATAATCTGCCCTGATGAATTAAACACAGGCATACATAAAATGCTATGGGTGCGGTAGCCTGTGCGATCGTCCGCCGAACTATCAAACCGGCTGTCCTTGTAAGCATCAGGGATATTTAGAGTCTCTCCAGTGGAGGCAACATAGCCCACAATGCTGTCTTGATCATTAGCCTGGCGCAGCTCTACCAGTTCGGTTCGATCAGCGCTCTGCACCTTGGACCAAAGCTCATTACCATCCATCAGCCAGATGGTGCTGCGGTCCGCCTGCATCAGCTTCTGTGCCTCTGCCATAACCGACTGCAGCGTCACCTCTAGTTCTAAACTTTGTTCCAGGGATGAAATCGCATTGAGTAACGCATTTAGCCCTTTTTGGGTGCGTGCCGCTGTGTAGAAAGAATTACAGCTTTCCAGCAACACCCCAATGGAGCGGGCAAAAGATTCAAACTCCTTTTCATCTTCGTGGGTAAATCGATCGCCGCCAATTTTATTGAGCAGCTGTACCACCGCAACAACATTGGTGATGTCGTCGCTAAAAATAGGCATACACAAAATATTCTTTGTGCGATATCCCGTTTCTTCGTCCGTTGCCCGATTAAATCGAGGATCATCATAAGCATTGGGGATATTGAGGGTCTTTTTAGTTTCCGCTACATAGCCAGCAATACCTTTATTGATTGGTATTCTGATTTCAACGGCTTTTTCTTCACCACTTTGGGCGACCTTAGACCACAGTTCCCGATTTTCACCATCCACAATGAAGATGGTAGTGCGGTCTGCCTGCAAAATCTGACCAATCTTTAAAGTAAATGCTTCCAGCAGCTCCTCCAGCAGCGTCTCCAGAGACTGATTATTGATCAGATTAATCGCCTTGAGAAAATATTCAAACTCTTGAATGATTAACTCCAGCAGCTCGATAAATCTAGGCTTAGATAAGTGCTGAACCTGAGCTTTGAGATGACCAGGCGTGGTGCCCTCCTGCGATAGACGGGCCAACGTGCTTTCTGCAGACGACTGAGCCATAGTGATTTATACGAGTTCACTAAATAAAATATAATTTAACGAGGGAAAATCGCGAATCCTTGATTGCATTAAACCGCCAGATGCAGACAAATGGTGTCTGCTGTAGACAGATGCATTGATAGATCAGCAGATTGGCTGAGCGCGACTGAGTGAATCTACAAGAATGCTACAAGCATGCCCTTAGCTTTAGTAAAAGGCTGCCATCAGGGTACATGTACTTAGCGGTCTCCTCTCTAGTTTAATCAGTTTGGCCAGAATTATTACCGACGGGATGGATTCTCAGGATAGCAACTTGAGCTGAGAAATCTTGGCTGGGAGTGAAGATGGAAGTCGGAATTCGGAAGTCAGAAAGGGAGAGAGTTCAGAATTCCGACTTCCGAATTCTGAACTCTAAATTCCTTTTCTGGATAGACGGGCGATACATCAGGCTGTTTGCCTACCATCGCCCTTACTCTGGTTTGAGCAGCGGAAAGGCGATCACATCACGGATGCTGGGAGAGTCGGTCAGCAGCATTACCAGGCGATCAATCCCCATGCCCATCCCACCCGTTGGCGGCATCCCATATTCCAGGGCGGTCACAAAGTCTTCGTCCAAGCTGTGGGCTTCGAGATCGCCCGCTGCTTTTTTGGCTGCCTGGGCCTCTAGACGCTGACGCTGATCCACTGGGTCAGTCAACTCTGAAAAGCTATTGGCCGTTTCTCGACCGACAATAAATAACTCAAACCGTTCCACTAACCCTGGCTTATCCCGATGGGGCTTAGCCAATGGGGAAATTTCCACCGGGTAGTCAGTGATAAACGTGGGCTGTATCAGGGTTGTCTCCACCGTCTGCTCAAAGGCTTCATTCAAAATATGGCCAATAGTGGCGCAGTCATCGACACCAGGTATGCCAGCTTCTTTGGCCGCCGCCTTAGCCGCGCCGATGTCTGTAAACTCAGCAAAGTCCACACCGGTTTTCTCCTGGACAGCTTCGTGCATTGTGATCCGTTTCCAGGGGGTGCTGAGGTCGATGGCCTCTCCCTGATAGGTGATCTGGGTGGTGCCCAGTACCTCTTCTGCCGCAGTGACAATCAGCGCTTCGGTAATGTCCATCATGTCGTTGTAATCAGCATAAGCCTGGTACAGCTCGATGGAGGTAAATTCGGGATTGTGGCGGGTGGAAATGCCCTCATTGCGAAAGATGCGGCCCATTTCAAACACACGCTCAAAGCCACCAACGATCAGCCGTTTGAGGTGCAGCTCCGTCGCAATCCGCAGATAGAGCTGCATATCCAGGGTGTTGTGATAGGTAACAAAGGGTCGGGCGTCCGCACCACCGGGTTCTGTTTGCAGTACCGGTGTCTCAATTTCAATAAAGTTTTGTTGGTCCAGGTAGCGACGAATAGAGGCCGTAATTTTTGCGCGTTTACGAAAGGTATCTCTCACGTCAGGGTTGACGATCAGATCCACGTATCTTTGCCGATAGCGTTTGGCCACATCGGTCAACCCATGCCACTTATCTGGCAGTGGCAGCAGTGCCTTAGTGAGGATAGCGTAGGTGCTGACTTTGACCGACAGCTCCCCTTTGTCAGTGCGCTTGATGATGCCCTTTACCCCCATAAAGTCCCCCACGTCGGTTAACTGTTTTAGGTGGGTAAAAGCCTGCTCATCCGTCTTGGCCATAGCCGCCTGGATGGTTTTTTTATCCAGAAACAGCTGAATTGAGCCAGTTTCATCCTGCAGAGTAAAAAAGGCTAGTTTGCCAAATACTCGCCGCACCATAATGCGACCGGCGATGCTGACCTCTACATCGGTTTCTTCCCCGGTGGGTAGGTCAGAAAATTTTTCCTGGAGGGCGGCAGCTTGATGGGTGATATCCCAGTTGTAGGCATATGGATTAAGTCCCAGCTGTTTTAAGTCATTCACCTTTTGCAGACGAGCAGCGCGAATCTCGCGGGGACTTTGATCGTTGGGCTGGGAGCTGGCCATGGGTTAGCGGTCAGATAAATTGTGCAGGTGTTAATTGTATTGGGGGAATGGGCATACCGCAACGACGTGGAGGCACGCCCGAAGGGCTATTGGGCAATGGGCATGTCGGTGGGCACAATCCACCGGGCAATCGGCAATCGGAGGGTGGGCACGGCCCAACTGATCCAAATGACGGCTCACCCGATCCAAATCACGGCCCACCCTCCATTGGTATTAATCCTCAGCCCGAACCTTGAGAATATGTTTCTCCAACAGCTGAGCAACCTTCTCAGGATCCGGAGGCTTAGCCAAAAAATCATCGGCACCGACCATTTTTGCCCGCATCCGATCAAGCACACCATCCCGTCCAGTCAAGATAATAATGGGTGTCAAATAAAACGCTTCGGTGCGGCGTAAAAACTTGCACAGCTCATAGCCGCTAATGTTGGGCATGGTGATATCGAGAAAGATCAGGTCCGGCTGATGCTGAGACAGTGTGGAAATTTGCTCAACCGGTTTGGTTACGGGCAACACCTCGTAGCCCAGGGGTTGGACCAGTTCGGCCATGACTTTACTCACCAGCGGGCTATCGTCGATGCAGGCTATCAGTCCCTTGGTTCCCCCTTTGCTAGCCCCAGTTATAGATCTAGATGGGATATAGGGTGCGGGGATGTCAGAGATTTCCTGCAGGTCGATCCAGCCTTGATTGATCAAGGGCAGCAGTAGTTTGATGACTTCGGGCAGTGGGCGATTGGTTTGGGCTGCCATATCCCACAGGGTGATATTGCCCTGTAGCCAGCGGTATAAACGCTCATATTTAGCAGGGGTGAGATTTAGCTTTAGCCCCCGTGCATTAATTACAACGGGGGATAGATAAGGAAGTTTATGGGGCAACTGGGTGGGTAGGTGGCCATCGTGGTCTAGAATTTTCCACTGGCGATAGATTTTTTGAGATCGCACCAATGCCCTTTGCACCGATAAAAACACCACCTGCTGAGCCACCATCCGATTAGGGTGCCACTGCACATCGTCTGCCGGATAGTCCACCAGAGTAAGCACCACTTCATCCACGATGCTTTGAATCACCGCCTTAGCCTGATTTAGCGAAATATGCTTACAGTGGATCGCCTGGTTAATAAAATCGACCTCCCAATAATCATCAGGCATCCGCATTTCCGTAAACCAGCTTTTTTGAAACGGCTTTACATGGCGACGAAAGGAACGATACCAGCGCCGGACAGAATGCTGACCACCGGTAGCGTAGATCAGTCGTCCCGAGTAAAAGTACAGCTTCCAGGGAGCATTCGTGGTCGCACCCACCACCAGCTCGCCGGTACGATGTTGTCGAGAAAGCGTTAGGAGATACTGTGTTAGAGATTGGGCCTGGGCTAGCATATCAACCACACATTAAAAGCTGCGCTCTATGGGCTAGAGCCATTGGGTCTAACTTTCTGGATGTATAACTGCGCCCGTAGTTCACACCAGTGGTGTGCGCTGCCAGCTGACTATCAGCTATGGGCGATAGAACCGGCGGATAGCCGGTTGAGTTAGTTTGGCAACAAGCGTTTTAGCGATAGGTATATTGATTAGAGAACTCATATATCCCCAAATGTGTTGTGTAATAACACCCATGGGATAAGTGCCTGTAAGTTCAACGGTCAATCCCAAAATGCACCACAGGATTAGTTTTCCCAGAGTTCAGCCAACACAGCTATAGAGCGACCATGACCAGCTGTAACGCTTTCGCGACAGTGTTTTGACCCAATTACAATGGTGGGGAGTTAGTTCGGAGTTAGGAATTCAGAAAAGTAGCAAATTCCGAACTCCAAATTCCATTAGGCTGATTTTGCCAATTCTTCCACCGTTGACTTTACGGTTGGTATTTCAGTCTCGACAGGTGCAACATCGCTGGTCAATCCATGCTGAAGTTCCCATACCTTGAGGGTGATCAGGTATTCGTAAAAAGCTTGCAGCAGACACCAGGTAAATCCGGCGCGGCCGTCTAAAATACCGCCCAGAAAAAAATACATATAAATAAACCGCACCAAGGGCCGAAATGGTGTCCGCAGGGAAAGGTCTTTGAGGGCGCGGCGACGTTCTACCTCAGAGCTGCCAAATAGTAGGGCACGCCAGTTAACGCCGTTGTCCGATAGCTGACGGAGGGTTTCGACAGCTTCGTCGGTGGAGTAGCGGTTATGTTTTTCGAGCCAGCGGTCAAACCCTTTGCTACAGGTGTAGTGGGGGTAGGTGGCTTGCAAAAAACCGGTGGAGCCTTCACACACTTCGCGCTCAGTGTGGCCATAGTCGTCAAACCACACCCGTTGTTTGTCTAGCAACCGCAGCTGATAGCGGGGATACTGGGTGCTGCGTCGGATCCAGTGGTTCATAAACATGACCCGCTCGGCGGCGTAGTAGCCCACATGCTGTCCAGACTGGGCGGCGGTTATGCATTCTTGAAACAGCTCCGGTGTCATGCGTTCATCGGCTTCAAGGATGTAGACCCACTGATGTTTGGTGGGGACGTTGCGCAACATCCAGGTGCGTTGTTTGCCGTGGCTTTCGAAGGCGTGCTGGACGATGCGGACAGGATACTGCTGGGCGATGGGTAGGGTGCGATCGCTACTGATCGAATCCACCACAATCACATCATCTGACACCAAAGCTGACTCAATACAGGCCGCAATATCTCGCTCCTCATTGTGGGTCAAAATAAAAATCGAAATCATCGCAGCATTCCATACATGATCCAGTAGCTCCGCACACCAGCCTTAATGAACAGATTGCCCCTGATTGACACCGGCAATCAAAAAAATCAGAGCCTACTACAGAATATTTGGTTTAGTTTGACTAACGTGTAAAGCACAGCCTAACTTCTAGACAATCTTAATCTAGTCAGATTAAACTCCCCTGAATAAATTCTGATTTGTGGATGGGTGCACCGGTCAGACCTTGTTTATTTCTTAGTCCGATGTTTTTAAGCGCTGATAGGCTGCCAGGGTAGGATTAGCTGTTTCAAAGTCTGTGCAGTCGATGGCCTCTTCTGACATAGCCTGACTGGGATGTAGCGGACACTTGAGCACAGCCTGGTTGGTAAAAAAACTACAGTCTGCGCAGGGAATTTGATGCATGGTCTGGGCGCGCTGGATGCCGTCGCGGGTGGCGGCCACCACTTGCCAGATGCCTAGGGCAACCATGGACCAGGCGATGATGATGCAGATGGGGCCAAGGTAGGGCTGTAGCCAGGTCATGGCATACAGCAATATGGCATGGATCAGTTGCAGTAGTTGGTACACGAATACATCCCCGATTGCATCGTTGGGGGGCCAGGCCCGCCGCAGGCTTAGATCAGCTTAAAGGGCGAATAAAATTCGTTGCTCGAAGTGAAAATATTTGTAGCAATGGAGGGAGCGGCGATGTCAACGGTGCTGGGCTTATTCAAAAAGACCTGTTTCAACCAGATTGATCTCTCCAGTTTTTTGGTTATAAATCAGCACCATGGGTTCATCAGATACGCAACTGTGCTCTAGCTTTCTGAGAAGCTGGTAATGTTGTTGAAACTCTGATCTATCCAAAGAATCTTTTGTGATTCGAGAAATCTCCTTCATAAATAGGCTGTTGCTTGTTTAAATGTAAACATTGTGAATGTATGTATAACCATCCATCTCTTCTCGTTTCATGAAGTGAATAGTTTTCTTGGGGCGAGAAAGCTCAATACTTGTGAACCTTTCGCTACAGTAGAAGAGACATGAAGGTGAGTTTTTTAGGTAAATGGCTACAGCCATAACAAATAAAATAAGCGTCACTGGCAACAGATAGACAGTTAAAATGCCCCCTGCGCTGATGGCTGCAGCCTTTGACGTTATGGACTTGCGATTGGTGGTAGGCCGTGACCTGGTGTTGATAGTACGCCTAAAAACCCATATCCCAACAAGGATGGCAATCACTAAATTTAAACACCATATTGCCCACTGAAACTGTTCTAAGTTTTTCTGCCATGATGGAATGACTATCCATGCAAAAGATAGAAGTCCTAGGATGTTGACTATGACTATGGCAGTGACGACTAGGAGACAAAATATCTGGGAGTTTCTCATCCGAAGGAAGCCTAAGCATAGGCGCTGATATCCAACCAGCATTTTCTGAGCAGCGTCGAAGGGGACGCTGTAAAACTATCAGTCATGGTCGGCTATTTCTTTGGGGCTTTATGCCCAGGTATACCAAGACTAAATGGGACAGTGCCCTGCACGTTCCTGTATAAGTCTTGATGCTTAAGCTTTTTTGAATTGTTTAACGGTGTTCAAGTATTGATTTAGGAAGGGGAGTCCGCCAATGGCAGGCAGGAAATAGCGCGATGTACAGAGTACCCCTAAGGCGGCCCCGGTTGCAGCACTAAAGTAAGGGGCATAGAGGGCAACTAAGGCAGCGTCACGGGTACCGACACCAGCAAACGTAAGGGGAAGTAGGCCCGCCAAAATAGCTAGGGGAGCCAGGGCAAAACTAATCACTGGCGGTGCCCAGGCGTTTAGGGCCAAAATAAAAAGCCAGATTTGCAATAAATGCAAAAACCACACAAAAATCGACATGCCAGCAATTCGACTTAGCTGTGATGGATTACCCCAAAAGTAATCGTGCATTTCATCCCAGGAGTCTTGAAAAGAGGCTAGCTTTTTGCCAATTTTGCCAGGGGCAATCTTTTGCATGATGGTAAAGCCGGTTCGAGCAAAGCCCTTAGACCCCAGCATCAGCAGACCAAACACCAAGCCACCAATAATACCCGCTGTCATGGTCCAAAAGAATGCGTCTTTTTGGGGGTAAAGTATCAGGCCAAAGGCGCACCACAGCAGCAGTGACAGCATATCGCAGGCTTTTTCAAATATGACAATAGAGAGAGACAGCGTGCCACTGAGGTTGCCTCTCTCTTTCATAAAATAGGACTTGGCAATGTCTCCCATTTTTGACGGCAGCACCATATTCAACACGCTAGCCGCCAAAATAAGTTTGTTGGCTTCCCAAATACTGAGCTTGGCCTGCACCGGAATCAGCTGTTTTAGTCGCCAGCCAGTGAAAAACGTAATGGGTATGACCATTCCCAGGCTAACCACCATCCAAAACGGATTGCAGTCTCGAAAAACCTGGATCAATTCTGGAAAGTTAATCTTGTTGTACAAGATCACCAGAATCAACGTGCTTACAAAGATAGATATAAAACGTTTCATATAGGAGGGCGGGCAAGGCCCGCCAGACAGTGGGCAGTGGACAATAAGGTAGGGGCATTCATGCAATGCCTACCAAAACAAATTTACAGTCGCCGTTCCACCTCCAAGGATTTATCCGAAGAGAGTGAATTAATTTCACCGGTTAAGTCTTTCCAGGGCTGGAGCTGTCCAGCTTGAAATGTGCGACTCATCACCACATAAATCGACGTTTGGTCACAGCCAATGCCTGCCGTCAAAACATTCTTCCAACCACCGGTAGCCATCAGCGTATCTTTCAACAACCAGGAACCATTCTGCCACTGAAACTCTCGCCGGAACTTGAAAGGGGCATCATTTTTGCCCGTGATCAGCATCTTTTGCAACAACTTACGAATCAGGTTTGGGAAAAAGCGGCCAACGGTTAACATCACTACTCGCAGAATCATGAGATTCAACGGCGTCATCTGTTTTTGTTTGGCCCAGCCCAGGGGACCTTCGATGGTGATTTGGTTATCTTGAATGTCGTATTGGTAATCTCCCACCAGATGACCCACAGCGTTTTTCACTTTGCCGCTGTCTCTCACCTGCAGAGAAAACTGGGTATCAGACAGCACTAGCTCGCTGTTGCGAAAAAACTTAAAGGCTCCTCCTTTGTTTAATGCCAGGTAGAGTTTAGTGTCATCCCGCTGGTCAATCAGAATGCGGGCATTGGGATACCACACTCGCCCTTCGTGGGGCGGTTGAGTGGGGGGGCGCACATCGACAAAGTCTTTCCAGGTGAGTAGGTAGTTCCAGGTGTGATGGCCAACAATGTGATCGTCGGCATAGCAAGAACCGCAGCCGTTTTTTAGTCCTTTAAGAAAGCGGTCGTTGATACTCAGGGCTTCAGGCATCCAGCGACCCACTAGCTCAAAGCCGTGGGGAAAATAGTTATAGGTGTTGCGGCTGGTATATTCGCCGCCGTAGGACCCGTCGGGATGGACAAAGTGGCTGGCGAGGCGCACACCGTTTGCAACAGCATCTCTCAGTTTCTCATCTTTGCGATCGCCCAAATCATACACCCGTGCCAAACAAGCAATGGTCAGGGTGTGATATCCCGGATCGCAGCCCTCATACTCCTGAAACCAGCCCTCAGAATCTTGCCAGGACAGCACCTGCTCCAAACGTTGCTGAATCGCCCCCTGCCATTTCTGGATATTTAGCACCCGCGACGCCAGTTCTAAACACAGCACAATCAGCGCCTGGTGATTGGTCAAACGACCACTTTCCTGATGGTGGGCCAGCCAGTCAGCCCGCGTTTCAAAAAACTTTAGCAACTGCTGATTTTCCAGCTTCAATAACCGATAGCTTTCCAAACAGGCCAGTAGCGAAAATGCCGCTGCACCACCCGCCCGCTCAAAGGGAAAATAATCATCACAGGAGCCATCGGGATGAGAGCTCTTTGCAGCAAATAGAATCCCCGCTTCGACCCAAGCTTTGATGTTGGGCTGTCGATAAAACGGATTATCCGGCAACGGCATGTCATACACCAGTGCCAGGGGCCACACAAATTCCTGGGACATCCCACTAGGAAAATCAATAATTTTGTACTGCCAGTAGTTACGGTCAAAGCAGCCATAGTTAGGACTGTGGGGGTTACGGTCCTGCAACGTTAAAACCTTAGGAATCTGATCGAGGGCAGCCTTAGCAAATAAGTCTTTCATATAAAAGGGCGTAGGGTGGGCATGGCCCACCAAAGAAGCAGGCCCATTAGAGAAGAACAGACGTTACCGAACCTCTTTCTCTCGATGCTTTTTCATATGATCTTCAATTTCCGATCGCCGTAGACGCAGTTGAATATCCTCCAACAGTTTTCGATTCGCCGACATCAGGTCAGCAATTAGACCAAAGATCCAGCACTGAACGCCGACCAAAATCAAGATGGCTGAAAAGATCAGACTGGGCACATGGCTACGTCCCGTTTGCTCAAATGTGGTCATAAACAGCCACACCCAGCGGACGCTAAGCAAAAAACCAAGACTAAAGGGAATCGCTCCTAAAATCGTAAAAAATGATAGGGGCCGATAGGTAATAAAGATGCGCAGAATCGTAAATAGAGATCGCTGCACATAGGAAGCAATGCTCTTTACCAACCGCGACGGTCGCAAATAGCCATTGGTGCGGATGGGCACAGATGTCACCGCCATCCCCTTTTGCCCTGCCTGGATAATGGTTTCTAAGGTGTAGGTATACTCGTTAAAGACATTGAGCTGCATCGCCGCATCACGACTGATGGCCCGAAAGCCGCTGGGGGCATCGGCAACCGATGTATTACTCGCCACCCGCACAGCCCAGCTCCCCAGCCGCTGTAATAGCTTTTTGATGGGGGAAAAATGTTGAATCTGCATAATGGGCCGCTCACCCACCACAATTTCTGCATCGCCGTGGAGAATGGGCTCAATCAGCTTGGGAATATCCGCTGCACAGTATTGATTATCAGCATCAGTATTGACGATGATGTCGGCCCCCGCCTTGAGACAGGCGTCTAACCCGGCCATAAATCCACGGGCCAACCCCTGGTTATGGTCAAAATTCACTACATGGTCCACCCCCCACTCCTTAGCCACATCCACGGTGCGATCCACACTGCCATCGTTGATGATCAACCACTCCACCCGGTCCACACCGGTTACCTGCCTGGGGAGTTCTGCCAGCGTCACCCCCAGGGTATTTTCCTCGTTGTAACAGGGAATTTGAATAATCAGTTTCATAGGAAGATGCTGGGTGGGCGGGCGTTAAAAGGGTATTTTGCTCGATTGTATCTGAATCGGGGGTTTCAGCCCGATCAGCCAGCTGACTCGCAGCAGGGCAATGCCAATACTCACCATGGTGAATGCGATCGCAACACCCACCCATGTGGGAATCCCAGCTGCGGGCAAAAACCACCACCACACCGCCACAATCCTCAGCAGTTCTGCCTTAGACAGTTCTCCCAGCGGTGGCGGCTGCCCCACATTACTAATAATTTCTTGCACGGGGGTGCTAAAGGCATCCGACAGCTGTCGTCCCGCCGCTGCCCACAGATTAAAAATGGGGGCCTGGGAGGGCTCACTCCAGAGAGAGACAGTTTGCATCAGTAAGTCCGTGTCGAGATCGGCCACCTCAGCAAAATAGCGTTGATAAAACGTCAGCAGCGTGGGGGCATTGGCCAGAAACCCCAACACAATTAGCACCATTACGGGCAGCCGCCAGGGTTTACCCAACAGTCCCACACTCACCATCAGCGCCGGAATGATGGGTACCAAAAATCGAGGTCCCCAGTTCCAACCATTAAAGTCCCAACCGCTGTGGAGGAGCCAAAAACTTGCCACGATGCCAGCCACAGCTACAAATTCTAATCTGCGACGCCGCCATAGCAACCAGAGACCTACCAACGCTAGAATCGTCGGCGGACAGTACCAAAACATTCCACCACCGCTGCCAGGACTAATCCACTGGCCCAAAGCCCGTAGCAAAAAACCATCCCCCCCCAGCTGGGACGTATCCTGGCCCGATTTCGTAAGGCTGCCAAACCGTACATAGTTGTATGCAAGATATAGACACACCCCAACCACCGTGCCGATGCAGGGGGCTAAGAACCGGTCCCAGCTGTAGCGACGCAGTAAAAAATACAAGGCTATGATAGGCCCCAGCAAGATACCCGCCGGTTTAGCCGCAATGGCTAAGGCCGCCAGTATCCCCGTTCCCCAATGCCCCCAGCGGGACTGTCCAAAGGCCAGGTATAGCGCCAGGGTAATGATAAAACCCAGGAGCGGTTCCGCAAAAAATTCGCGGGCATAGACCATGGCCGCCGTGCCAAAGGCGTAGCCAATGCTGGCCAGAAACGCCCCGCGCCGCTCACCCCCCAGCTGTAATGTAAGGGCGTAAACCAGCACAGCCGTCGCCGCCGTTAGCAAAATATTGAGCACTAGCCCACAGGCCGCAGACGTATACTGCACTGGCAGATTGAGCATATTACCAACGGTCATCCCCGCCCAGACAAACGGCACCGCCACAATCGGTAGTAAGGGATAGCGAATGGAGTAAAACTGACCATCGGGTCCCTGGATACCCCCAGCCCCTTCCGGAATCGAAAAATTGCCTTTTTCAATCAGGGACTGGGACATGTAGAGCATGTCATTGCCGTCTACACCCCAGATACCGGGCTTTAGAAAGGCCAAATAAATTGAACAAATCGCTACGAATAAAGCAATGGTCGGCCATCCCATAATTGGATGGTGGGTTGCCGACGAATCCTGCGCCTGGCCAGTCATGTTAAATAATCAATATAAATAAGAGTTCGCGTTAGAAATCAAACGAGTTAGAAGTCAAAATGAAAATTGCCCTAGATGGGTAGAGCCTGCACAACCTGCGAACGGCTCTAATCAGCATGCCCGCCACATCTAAAGTAGCCAGCAAACTGATGCCCTCTTTTATTAAATCTAATTGATTACCTAAAAGGGAGTGCGAGCGCTAAACCCGATAAGGAATAAGCCCACCAAACCCGATGTGCGATCGCCAGGCAGCCCGCGCCCTACTCTCGCCACAGAGCAATTCCCCCTAGCAGTCCCAACACGTTAGGCACAACGGAAATATTAGAGGCCAGCTTAAAGCTAATGTTTTTGGTTTCGCCGCCGCCGATATAAAGGTGATCAAAGTTAAACAGATGATCCAGAGCGTCAATGGCTTTTTTAAGACGGCGATTCCACTTTTCCTTGCCAACTTTTTCCAGGGCCGCTCGACCTAGCTGTTCTTCATAGGATTCTGTTTTACGAAAACGATGGTGGGCCATTTCCAGGTTGGGCACCAGATGACCGTTGACAAAGAGGGCGGACCCAAAGCCAGTTCCCAGGGTAATCACCAGCTCTACGCCTGCTCCAGAAATTGCACCAAATCCCTGAATATCTGCATCGTTGGCCACTCGGGTAGGGCATTGTAGTGCCTGGGTCAAACGCTCCGCCAGGGGAAACCCCACCCAGTCTCTGTGTAAATTGACAGCGGTATAGGTAATGCCCTGGCGGACAACGCCTGGAAATCCGACTGAAACTCGGTCAAATGTAGGTTGATCAGCGGCTAATTTTGCGATCGCACCCATCACCGCCTCCGGTGTAGATGGTGACGGCGTTTTTACCCGGGCCCGTTCGCTAATCGGTTCGCCTGCATGGTTCAGCAAAATAACCTTGGTACCACTCCCGCCAATATCCACCGCCAGTGTTGTGAGCATTTTTTGAGCGACCGCTGATGTCTCCTCCGAATCAACGACAGTGTTGTTTTTAGTCAGCATAGAAACTCCTTAACGGATAGGCCCATAACCGCTGTCAAACCATTCGTCCCATTGACCAGCAATCGATGACCATAAAACTATAGGTCTGCCACAGACAAGCGCAGATGTCCCTCATTCTGCCCCATGACTACTCATCCCAACGGCGAGGTGGTTCGAACTGATAAATTTCTTCCAAAACCGTTACCCAACCCTTGGCAACCTCTGCGAGAATCTGCCGACCTTTTTCTGCGGTAGCGGCAGTCGCATCTCCTACCACGCCACTTTTAGAAATATCCCGAGTGGTCCAACTAAAGGGCAATGCTCCTTCTAAACTAAGCAATCCATCCTGTTCAGGCGGATATTCTGTCACCGCCCGCTCCATGTGCACATGATCAGGCAAAATTGCCAGCATCAAACTTGTTTCAGCATCGCCAGCATGGATACCCTCCTGACGTTCCCTGGGGCTGAGCAAATCCCCCACCTGATGGGGTACCTGCCATACAAACTGAGGAAAAACCCAAAAATCAGACCGCCGCTGATGTATATCCCGAGCCACAATATCTAGCACCTGAGGCTGTCCACCGTGGGAATTGAGCAGCACCAATTTACGAAACCCAGCCCGATAGATACTCTCCGCCACATCCGTCAGCACCGCCATCAGCGTAGATGCCGACAATGTCACCGTACCCGGAAAGCCCCAATGCTCATTCGATTTGCCGTAACACAGCGGCGGCAAACAATAAACCGGTACCGATGCCTCCAGCTGCTCCAATGCCCTGCCAATAATTGCCATCCCCAGCGCCGTATCCACCGCCAGCGGCAAATGGGGCCCATGCTGTTCAATCGCCCCCACCGGCTGCACAATTACCACCTGGTCCTTATCAGCCATTTGGTCAACATCCTGCCAGGTCAAATAAGGATAAAAACGTTCAGGCGGAATTGTTTGATGCATTTGGGAACGGGCCGCAGGCCGTAGGGTGGGCAACTTCCAACATATATCAGCGAAGAAACCATTGAGCTGTGCCCGCCTAACATGGGCAATTGAGGAGGGGGAAGACGGGGAGAGGGAAAAACCCCTTGGCAATTGCCCACCCTACTAAAGATCCGGAAAAAAATAAAAGACCGTTGACAATCTCACATTCCTTTCTGTATATTTAGATACAGAAAGAAAACGTTCATTCCTACCGAGATTGATTGCATCTACCAATTGCTGTCGATCTTCCTGGGAACGGAAGTAGGAAAGATAGCCTCGCTGTCCAACCGAAGGAACGCGCCTCATCTTAACTCTCTACGTCTAATTTAAGGAGGCGAAATCCATGCAACTGTCCTATCGTGGCGTTAAATACACTGCACCTGAAGCCCATGTAATCGTTGAAGACGGTGATGTCGCTTGTTATCGCGGCGCATCCTATCGTGTTAAAAAAGCCGTTGGCACTCTAAATCGCGCTGTCCACGGTCTCAAGTATCGTGGCGCTCAGGTTCGCTAGTGTTCTAGCTCAAGGGTGTATTTGATTATCCTGACTATTCCATTCACTTTGTCTTTATGTCTTAAGCTCTTTCTTTGGAAAGAGCTTTTTTTTGCAGTCCTCCGAATTCCGAACTCCAAATTCTGAACCCCGAACCCCGAACTCCCAAACGTCTATTCCTAATCGATTCCACCCCTAGGTTATTCTTGGAGCAGTGAATCTACTATGCCGTGCTTTCTTTTTTGGCAGGTTTATCCATCGGAATAGTATGTCTTTTGGTTTCCTGGCGACGTTCTGGTGCCAGGCGTAAAGCGCTGTTTGAACGGATTCGAATCCAGCCAACTACCCAATCTTTTTCCTATGAGGCCCAGATCGCCAGTGCGATGGCCAGCCAGAATACTACAGTTAGTGATTTACAGGCCGAATTGGATGAGGCAAATCGAGTATTGCAGGCTTCACCCTTGGGATATTTAAAGGTCGATGAAGAAAATCGATTGCTTTGGTGTAATCCTAAGGCCAGAGCGCTTTTAGGTATTGGACAAATCGATTATGCGACGCCTAAATTGCTGTTGGCGATCGCACGTTCCTACGAACTCGACCAGCTGATTGACGAGACCCGCACCACCAAAGCTGAGTGTAAAAAAGATTGGACATTGCGGTCGATTTCCCCCGATCCTGTCAATGTCTTGGAGGGGCCGGTCTATCCCCTTAGCGGCTACGGTATTCCCTTGAGTCAGGGGCATGTGGCGGTATTTTTAGAAAATCGTCAGGAGGCCGTTATGCTGGCTCAGCAGCGGGATCGGTGGACCTCCGATGTAGCCCACGAGCTCAAGACACCGCTGACCTCTATTCGACT
Source organism: Cyanobacteria bacterium P01_C01_bin.118 (assembly GCA_039045805.1). Lineage (GTDB taxonomy): Bacteria > Cyanobacteriota > Cyanobacteriia > Phormidesmidales > Phormidesmidaceae > Leptothoe. The sequence continues at coordinate 9,295 of JBCCJR010000001.1, read as the reverse complement.
GGTGGGAGAAACCCTGCTGAACCGCATTGATCCCAGCCTGACGACTTGGGCGGATCGTCTGCTGCGGGAAGTGAATCGTCTGAGTGATTTGGTCGATGATATGCTCAGCCTTAGCCATCTAGAACAAAACCATTCACAACGGCTAGAAGAGACAGATCTGGTGGGAATTTTGCGCCAGGCCTGGCAAAGTTTAGAGCCCCAGGCCAAGGTACAGGACAATTATTTGGATTATCAAGGACCAGATAGCGCGATCGCATTTGTTAATAGTGGTCTGATCCATCGGATGATCATCAACCTGTTGGACAATGCTCTCAAGTACAGCCCTCCTGGGCAAGGCATCCATGCTCACCTTAAACCATTACATCGCGGTGAAACCCCCGGCATGGCTTTAGACGTTTTTGATTGTGGTAAGGGATTTCTAAACAAAGACTTGCCCCATATATTTGATCGTTTTTACCGCTCAGATACCTCCCGCACCCGCTCTGGCGATATGACCAATGGAACAGGATTGGGACTCTCTATCGTCCAAAAGATTGTGGCATCTCATCAAGGCTCAATCCAGGCCAAAAACCATCCTGAGACCGGTGGGGCCTGGCTACAGGTTTGGCTCCCCCTAACCTCTAACGATTCCCATTGAGTCCGTATCTGCTAGACCTAAGTATCCAACCATCAGCAAACTCCGCAATATTACTGAGCTACACTAGGGATATTGATTGAAACTAAGCCGAATTTATACACATCCGCAAAAAAGTGCTGTAGTATTTATTTCCAGGTTTATCTTCAGGAAATATATTTTGTCCGTTGTTTGAATCCATTGTTTTAACCCCCATTGTCCCAGCCAGCCTCGTCCGATGAAAAACTGCAAAAGCTTTTGTCTCAGTGGGGAATAGCCTCAAGACGTCAGTCAGAGCTGCTAATTTCTACCGGGCACATTACTGTCAATGGCGTTAAGGCCCATATTGGTCAACGGGCTAACCCTGCCGTAGATGATATTCGCATCGACGGTCGCCCCATCAAGTTAAACAATCGCCCAGACAAACGGTACCTATTGCTGAATAAGCCCAGGGGTGTGGTCTCTACCTGTGATGATCCCCAGGGACGCCAAACGGTCATTGACCTGCTGCCTGAAAAATTCCGTCAAGGTGATATTCGTCTACATCCCGTGGGGCGGTTGGATACAGATTCAACAGGGGCACTGTTGTTGACCAACCACGGTCAACTTACCCAAACCCTCACCCATCCCAGTCACCACATAGCCAAAACCTATCGAGTTCGTGTTCAGGGTTCCCCTGCAGCGCATTTATTAGAGCAATGGCGACGGGGTGTAAATTTGCAGGGAAAAATGACCGCTCCAGCTCAGGTCAAGGTGCTACACCCCAAATCCCCTGCCCTCTTAGAGATTGTTTTGCATGAGGGGCGCAATCGGCAGATTCGTCGCGTTGCTGAACAGCTGGGGCATCCTGTGGTCAGTTTGCATCGCAGTGCCATTGATAGCATCCGTCTTGGAGATCTGCCCTTGGGTCACTGCCGAGAATTAATGCCAAAGGAAATGAAAAAACTCTTGGCTCTTCTCTGACAGAGACTTTCAAGCTTTGTATGCCTGAATCACGTCAGCGATATGCTTAAATTATTAAGAAAGATTTTCAAACTATGAAACGCCAAGGCAACACCGGTAATCAGCAGCAGGAGCAATTGGTTGCTCTTGGTACTGTGCTGCGTGATGCTCGCGAAGCCAACGGTCAAACCCTAGATGAAGTCGCTAGTAAGGTATTGGTCCGTCCCAGATTGCTAATTGCGCTTGAAGAGGGGCGCACCAGCGAACTACCTGAACCTGTTTATGTGCAGGGTTTAATCAGACGCTATGGTGATGTTTTGGGTTTAGATGGCAAAGCGCTATCCGCTCAGTATGTGGCACTCCCCACCTTTAAAGGAACCGGACGCAGTTGGTCTGCTGAGTCTGTGCAGCTACGCCCCTATCATTTGTACGGTGCTTATGTGGCTTTGATTGCCGTTTCAGTGAGTGGCTTGTCGTATCTGATGCAGCGAGCCATTCCCCAAAATGCAGCCGAGCCGATTGTGGATCCCGCCGTTGTTGAGCAGCTAGCCCCCCGTCGTGTCCCTACGCCTCCTGCCGCTGCAGACCAGGCTGCTGAACCTGATGTTAAGTCGGCCCCTAAGGAACCCATTGTCGTAGACGTAGAGTTTGTCCAACAGTCGTGGGTCCGGGTGACGGCTGATGGTGATGAAGCTTATGAAGGCATATTGCAGGAAGGGATAGAGCGTTCCTGGACGGCGCAAGAATCGCTAACCATTCGTGCTGGTAATGCAGGCGGTGTGGTGATTGCCTATAACCAGGGCAAGGCAACACCCATGGGTAAGTCAGGGACAGTGGTTGAAAAAACCTTCAAACCGGTTGAAAGCGAACTAGCTAGTTTATCCCCTTAAGTTTTTACAACTGAAGTTTGAATATCGTATGGCTCTTATGGGGAGACTAGTAGGGCAATATGGCTGTCACTGTTGTTCCCTGCTCAGGCTGGCTTTCTAGTTGGATATGGCCCTGGTGATTTAGGGTGATGGCTTTTGCGATCGCTAACCCCAATCCAGACCCGGACCCATCTCGATGGCTGCGGGCCTTATCCACCCGGTAAAACCGATCAAACACCTGGGACTGCAGCTCCTTAGAAATGCCGATACCGGTATCTTTGACCGTCACCTGACAGGCATTTTGATTTTGCCATTGGGTATGATCCAGGGTCACAGTGACGGTCCCAGCAGGGGTGTACTGGATAGCATTGCTAATCAGGTTAGTAAATAACCGTACCAGCTGGTCGCGATCCCCCTTGATCTGCGGGCAGGTCGAGACTGTGCACAGCATCTTTAATCTCCGACTATGGGCCACCAGCTCCTGTTCTTCAATCACTTCCAGCAGCAGTTTATGGAGGTCTAGCTCCTCCCACTGCATGGGGATCAGTCCCCCATCCTGACGCGCTAAAAATAAAAGATTGTCCACCAGTCGTCCCAGACGTCGGGTTAGCCGTTCTACCACCTGGAGCTGGCTGTGCTGAAAATCCACATCGGGTTCCGGGTCAGCCAGGGCCACCTGCACATTGGTTTGGATCACGGCAATGGGGTTTCTCAGCTCATGGGATGCATCAGCCGTAAACTGTTTAAGCTGCTGATAGGACTGACGTACAGGCATTATGGCCAACCCCGACAACAGCCAACCAATGGTCCCCGTAGCCAAAATAGCTAGCCCCGACCAGAGGCTGAGATCAATCACCAGCTGACGGCTGGGTTTACTCACCTCAAACCAGGGATGACTCACACGCAGATAACCCAGAACCTGATTATTAAGTTGCACCCGCCGACTGATCTGACGTAGTACCTGGTCAGTTTCCTGGCTATTCTCAGAGTTGCCAGAACTATGGCGTATATGTACCGTTGTTCCAGCCGTATTGACATGGAGCGGTAATCCTATCGGCACCGACAGGGTGCTCCATTGCAGCTGACCATTGGGATCAAACCACTCAATATCGATGTGGTCGTCCTCTAGGCTTTGGGCATTATCGCGAAAACTATCATCCACATTCACCCGCAACGGTGCCCGACCCTCCACACCGGTTGCCGTCAGCACCCGCCCCGTTGACGGTGCCGCTGCTTCGATCACTAACGAACGCTGCACCACCTCCACCACATGGTTTAACGTGTCATCCACACGCTCCACCAGGGTATTGCGCACATAAAAATAAACACCGCTGGCAAAAATCAGCAACAAAATAGCTGTTACAGCGGTGTACCACAGTGCCAACCGCCGTCGGGTGGTTTGAAACATGGGGGATTGGGTCAAATGGTGTTCCTCCTAGATATGGGCAATGGGCAGGGCCTAAAGGCCGGGCAATGGGCAATGGGAGGGTGGGCATGGCCCACCATTCAAAAGGCATGGCCCACCATTCAAAAGGCACGGCCCACCATTCCACCATTCAAAATTTGAAAGATCTAGTCAGATCCCGAAGTTCGCGACATCATAGAGTGTATATCTGCTACCAATCTACCTTCACCAGATTGCACCATGACGGCTCAGCTGACTAAATCTCTCCCCATTCCTGATGCGCTGGCTCAACAGCGGACGTTTTTTGCGTCAGGTCAAACAAAACCGCTTGACTTTCGTTTGGCCCAGCTGACCAAGCTTAAACAGGCCATTGTCGATCGACAGGCAGAGATTATAGCAGCGTTAAAGGCGGACCTAGGCCGACCTGAATTTGAAGCCTATTTTGAAATTAGTACCCTGTCGGAGATCAACTTAGCGCTGGAAAAACTCAAGACCTGGATGAAGCCCAAACGGGTCAAGTCCACGCTGGAGAATTTTCCGTCATCGGCCTGGGTACAGCCCGATCCCCTGGGAGTGGTTTTGATTATTGGGCCATGGAACTATCCATTTCAGCTGATGATAGCGCCGTTGGTGGGTGCGATCGCAGCCGGTAATTGTGCCATCCTTAAACCCTCAGAACATGCTCCAAACACCGCCCAAGTGGTCACGGATTTAGTCACCAACACATTTGACCCCAGCTACATTACCGTCTTTCAAGGAGATGCCAGCGTCAGCCAGCAGCTACTGGCAGAAAAGTTTGACCACATCTTTTTTACCGGCGGCACCACCATTGGTCGCATCATCATGGAAGCCGCGGCCAAACATCTCACCCCTGTCACCCTGGAGCTGGGAGGTAAAAGTCCCTGCATCGTTGATACAGACGTCAACCTGGACCACGCCGCCAAACGCATCGTTTGGGGCAAATTTATCAATGCGGGCCAAACTTGCATTGCCCCCGACTATCTGTTGCTGCACCACACCATCAAAGACACCTTTCTAGAAAAACTGACCGCCGCCATTCACGAATTCTTTGGCGACGAGCCGTCCCAGAGTCCTGATTTTAGCCGCATCATTAACCAGCGACAGTTTGACCGGCTGACAGAACTGCTCAAGAACGGGACCGTTCTCGTCGGGGGGCAAACTGACGCCGATAGCCGCTATATTGCCCCCACCATCATAGATAACGTCACCTGGGAGTCACCGGTGATGCAGGACGAAATTTTTGGCCCAATTTTACCTTTACTCGTCTATGAACGGTTTGACCAGGCCCTAGCTCAAATCAATGCGAGACCAAAACCTCTGGCTCTATACCTATTTTCTCGCGACCAGGCCAAGCAGCAACAGGTGCTTACAGAAACCTCGTCCGGCGGTGTTTGCCTCAACGACACCATCCTGCATGTAGGGGTACCGGGACTTCCCTTTGGCGGAGTGGGTCAAAGCGGCATGGGTAATTACCATGGCAAGGCGTCCTTTGATACCTTTTCCCATTACAAAAGCGTTCTCAAAAAGACCTTTTGGTTTGACCTGGACTGGCGCTATGCCCCCTATAAGCCCTCAAAGCTGGCTCAGATCAAAAAACTTGTCAGCCGTTAGGCACTGCCAAATCAAATTGGATTGTGACGGGCGCGATAGAAATACGGTCGAACGGCTGGACGAGAGCTAGGATAGATGGGCTATTAGCCCTGCCAAGTTGTTGTTAACCGGTTGCCGATATGGTGACACAACGAGTCTGGATATGGGCAAGGTTTATGAGGGTATAGGGAGATTGAGATGGCCTACGATTTTAACCTGTTTGCCATCGGTGCCGGTTCAGGCGGTATCGCTACTGCTAGACGGGCAGCCCAATATGGTGCGAAAGTAGCCGTTGCCGAATTTGACCGCTTAGGGGGTACCTGCGTTAACCGTGGCTGTGTTCCTAAAAAGCTGATGGTCTATGCCTCTCACTTTGCCAGCCACGCTGTAGAAGCCGCTGGCTATGGCTGGACCTTTGAGCCTGGGCAGTTTGATTGGAGCAAGATGATCCAGGCCGTCAATGATGAGGTCACCCGGTTAAACGCCATCTATCAACGCATGATCGACAATGCAGAGGTCACTCTGTACAAGGGGCATGCCCGTATTGTTGATGCTCACACAGTCGAAGTCGCTGGGCAGACTGTCACCGCTGAAAAGATTCTGATTGCCGTTGGTGGCAAACCGCGTAGACCTGAGATTCCAGGCATCGAGCTGGCGATTACCTCCGATGAGATTTTTCACCTGACCCAACAGCCAAAACGGATGGTGATTTTTGGAGGGGGATATATCGGCTGTGAGTTTGCCTGTGTGCTCAATGCCCTGGGTACAGAAGTCACCCAGATTATTCGTCGTGACAAGATTCTACGGGGCTTTGACGAGGACATTCGCACCGAAGTACAGGATGCTATGCAGCGTCATGGTATTCGCCTCATCACCGATGAATTAGTCAGCCTGGAAAAAACCGATGCAGGACTGCAGGTTAACCTTAAAAACAACAACATGGTCCTGGCCGATGTCGTTGGTCTCTCCGCCCTGGGGCGCAGTCCTCGTCTGGACAATCTGGGATTAGAAAATACTCGGGTTGAAGTGCAAAATGGAGCCATTGTGGTCGATGCTCACAGTCAGACGGCAGAGTCAAATATTTTTGCTGTTGGGGACTGCACCGACCGGATTAATCTGACTCCGGTTGCCATTAATGAAGGCCGTGCCTTTGCCGACACCCACTATGGTGGCAAACGTCGAGTGATGAACCATAACAATGTTCCCTCCGCTGTGTTTACCACCCCTGAAGTGGCCACCGTAGGTATGACCGAAACCGAGGCCATCGACAAGTACGGTGAAGCCGCCATTAAGGTTTACCGCTCTCGATTTAGACCGATGTATTACACCCTGCCTAAGCTAGAAGAGAAAACGTTGATGAAGCTGATTGTGCATCTCCAAACCGATAAGGTCCTGGGGGCACATATGGTGGGAGATGCCGCCGCTGAGATTATTCAAGGTGTGGCGATTGCTGTGAATATGGGCGCTACTAAAGCTGAGTTTGATGCCACTGTGGGAATTCATCCAAGCTCGGCAGAAGAGTTTGTGACTATGCGGTAGTTTTTGAGTACTCTGCGAGAAGGGCAAAGCCCTACGGAATTTGGAAGTCGGAATTAGGAGCTATCAGGCAAGGACTATCCAAAATAGGAAAGTCAACATTAAACTCATGGCACCGATTAGATGGTCAAACTGTTCGGCCACACGGGGGAGTTTGATCGATAGCTTTTGGAAAATCAGAATATAGGCTAGCCAACCGGCGGCAATGGTGAGCAGGGGTTTTACTACATTGCTTAAACTGTAGGCCTCATAGTAGATGCCATTGGCTAGGACTAGGCCGCTTAATAGGACGATCACGGCTGACCAGAAGCCTGCCTTCACATCGGTTTCGACTGGCTCATGGGGTAGAAAAATAAATTTGGCAAAGGAGACGGCGGTGCCAAAGGCGGCGATGTTCATGCCGATGACTTGCCAGGGGACTAAATTTTTTGAGGTAAGTACTTTGGCCCCAAACCCCGCCAGCAGTGGAAAACCGGAGATTGAAAAACTTGCGATCGCAAGAGCTATCCAAATCGATCTAGGAATCGGCTTTTCTTTGAGTACCTTGATGTTGCGACTAGGCAGGTTGCCAGCAATCAGAAACAGAGCCGATTTCACCAAACCATGGGTAAGGGCATAAAAGCCTCCGACGACCGGGGCCGCCAGGATAAACCCAAGCTGGGACACCGTATGAAAGGCCAGAATACGCTTAGTATCTTTAGCCAGTACAGCGTAGCTCACCCCTAACAACGCAGTGGCCACCCCAAATAAACGCACCACAGGATCTACCTCAGGCACCATCAACGAAAACCGGACCAGGGGAAACACACCAGTTTTAACCACAACACCTGATAGCAGGGCAGAGATGGGGGTTTCTGATTCAGAATGGGTGAGCGGCAGCCATAGGCCTGAGACAAAAATGCCGCCTTTGGTCAACAGTCCCAAAAAAATTAGGGCAATGGCCTCCGTTGGGGCTTGGGCTAAACCAGCAAATGCAAATGAATTACTGGCTTGATACACCAGCACCGCACCGATCAGATAAAACAGCATGGCTGTATTACTGATAAATAAATAACGCAGTCCCACCCAAATAGACCGGTCAGTACGGGGGTAGGCAATTAGCAAAAATGCGGCAATGCTAATCACCTCCAGAGCCACATAAACGCTAATCAAGTCTGCGCTAACAAAGACTGCGTTAACGCTGCCGTGCAAAATGATGGCCTGGGTGTAGAAAAAAGCGCCCTTATCACTCTGCCAGCAGTAAAGAATGACTGCCAGGGTGACCACGGCATTGGTCAAAATAAAGAACCCGCTGAGTTCGTCGATCAGCAGGCTAACGCCAAAGTTATCTAATAGTTGGAAACTTAGGGGTGCGGGGTTGAGTATATGCCACAGACCATAAACGAACGAAATTAGTGAAATTGCGATCGCTAGTACCCGATCTAACTTGGGCAGTAGATAAATGCTGAATCCTATAAATAAGGGCAGGACAATCCAAACTAGAGTCAGATTTTCATGGGCTAAGGGCATTTTTTCTTTTGCGGCACTCTAATTTACGAATAACACGCGATGGCCCACCAAGGGAGTTCAAAAAAACTTAAGACTGTTGCACACTGTGATTAATTTGGCCCATTAGCAAACGAGACTTTCAATCAAATCTGCTGTAGTGGGCAGCTGTGCTGTCATGACCTCACAACCATCCTCAGTAATCAACACATCATCCTCAATGCGAATGCCTTTCACATCAGCAAACTGGGCAAGCCGTTCCCAATTCACCAGAGTGGCGTAGCGTTCTCTTTTCTCTCGATCGGTCAAAATCCCTGGCACCTGATAAAACCCAGGTTCAATAGTCACAACCATACCTGGCTGTAAAGGCCGATCCAATCGAAGAAACCCCAGACCAAATCGATCACTCCGACCGCGTCCTGGTGCATACCCTGCCAGATCGCCGAGATCCTCCATATCATGAACATCTAACCCCAACAGATGTCCCACACCGTGGGGAAAGAACAACGCATGGGCATCTTGTTCTACCAAATCATCAGGCTGCCCCGCCAAAATTCCCAGATCCACCAGCCCCGCCGCCAATGTTCGACAGGCCAATAAATGTATCTCCCGATATTCCACCCCAGGTTTAGCGGCCTCAATACATGCATCATGGGCTGCCAAAACCACATCATATAAATCACGCTGTGTGGACGAGAATGTTCCACTGACCGGCCAGGTGCGAGTAATATCCGATGCCCAGCCCGTCTCTGTTTCCGCACCCACATCTGCCAGAATTAAATCATCGCTTCCAAGCGGATGGTGATAGTGATTGTTATGGAGCACTTCACCATG